>NZ_JBEOVF010000060.1:0-52272 GCF_040295365.1 Streptomyces sp. NPDC002838
GGCCGACATCGGCGCCCCGGGCGCGCCTCCGGGCGCTGCTCCGGCCCCCGCCGCGCCGGCCCCGGCGCCCGCTGCCGTGGCCCCGGCCCGGGCTCCGGCGCCCGCCCCCGCGGCTCCGGCCCCCGCCGCCCCGGCCGCGCCCGCCGCTGCCGCCCCGGCTCCGGCCCAGCCCGCGGCTCCGGCGCCCGCGCCCGCCGCTCCGGCTCCGGTCACCCCGGCCCCGGCCGCTCCGGCTCCCGCCGCGCAGGCCACCGACGAGGGCGCCTACGTCACCCCGCTGGTGCGCAAGCTCGCCGCCGAGAACGGCGTCGACCTGGCCTCCGTCAAGGGCACCGGCGTCGGCGGCCGTATCCGCAAGCAGGACGTCATCGCCGCCGCCGAGGCCGCGAAGGCCGCCGCCGCTGCCCCGGCTCCGGCCGCGGCCGCCGCTCCGGCCGCCAAGAAGGCGCCGACCCTGGAGGCTTCCCCCCTCCGTGGCCAGACCGTCAAGATGCCGCGCATCCGCAAGGTCATCGGCGACAACATGGTCAAGGCCCTGCGCGAGCAGGCCCAGCTGTCCTCGGTGGTCGAGGTCGACGTCACCCGCCTGATGAAGCTGCGCGGCCGGGCCAAGGACGCGTTCGCGGCCCGTGAGGGCGTCAAGCTCTCCCCGATGCCGTTCTTCGTCAAGGCGGCGGCCCAGGCGCTGAAGGCCCACCCGGCCGTCAACGCCCGGATCAACGTGGACGAGGGCACGATCACCTACTTCGACACCGAGAACATCGGTATCGCGGTGGACTCCGAGAAGGGCCTGATGACCCCGGTCATCAAGAACGCCGGCAGCCTCAACCTCGCCGGTATCGCCAAGGCCACGGCGGAGCTCGCGGGCAAGGTCCGCGCCAACAAGATCACCCCGGACGAGCTGTCCGGCGCGACCTTCACCATCAGCAACACCGGTTCGCGCGGCGCGCTGTTCGACACGATCATCGTGCCGCCGGGTCAGGTCGCGATCCTCGGCATCGGTGCCACGGTCAAGCGCCCGGCCGTCATCGAGACGGAGGAGGGCACGGTCATCGGCGTCCGCGACATGACGTACCTGACCCTGTCCTACGACCACCGTCTGGTGGACGGCGCCGACGCGGCCCGTTACCTGACCGCGGTCAAGGCGATCCTGGAGGCCGGCGAGTTCGAGGTCGAGCTCGGTCTCTGACCTGGCGGCCCGCAAGGGCCGAGGATCTCAACGAGGTGCCCCGTCCGGAACTCTCCGGGCGGGGCACCGCGCTTCCAGGGCGCGTATCGGGTCGTGATCAATGAGCGGGTTCTCCCCTCGTGCTGATCTTCGATCCGGTAGATCGTCTTGCGTGACGCGTGCGCAGCTGACCGATGTGGAGTGGGAGTTCATCGAGCCGTACCTGCCGATCGGCGAGTATGGCCCGTACCCCGAGCGGTTGCGCCAGCAGTTCGAGGGCGTGGTCTGGCGGTTCAGGACCGGCGGGCAGTGGCGGGAGATGCCGCAGGAATCCGGTGCCTGGTCGGCGGTGTCCGATCGTTTCCGGCAGTGGCGTGACGCCGACGTGTTCGAGGCCTTGCTGGAGGGCCTGATCGCGGAGGCCGCGAAGCGGGGTGAGGTGGATCTGTCGCTGGCCGGTATCGACTCCACCGCTGTGCGGGCCCATCACGATGCCGCCGGGATGCACACGAGCCAGGACGTGCTCGCCGCTTTGGAGAAGGCTGCCGCCGAAGAGGAGGAGGCCAGGTCAAAGGGGGCGGTCCCGAGGGACGAAGCGGGCAGGACGGTGGTGCCGATCCCGAGCGGGACGAGCGGCGACGCGTCCGGCGCCGGCGCAGGGTCCGGCTGAAGGCCGCTCTGCTGGGGCGCTCGCGGGGCGGGCAGACGTCAAAGGTCCACCTCGCCGCTGACCGCAGGTGCCGTCCGCTGGCGTTCGCCCTGACCGCTGGGCAGGCCGCCGACGGCCCGCAGTTCATCCCCGTACTGGACATGGTGCGCGTCCGCGGGCCCGTCGGCCGTCATCCCGGAGAAAACGGGACCAGGCCACCAACCGGAAGAGGAAGGGCCGCAAAGGGGGACGCCCCGTCGACCACGACGCCGAGCTCTACGAGGAGAAGAACACCGTCGGGCGCCTGATCAACAAGCTCAAGGCGTGGCGGGGCATCGCGACCCGCTACGACAGGACCCCGGAAAGCTACCTCGCCGGCCTTCAGCTGCGTGCCTCGGTGATCTGGATCAAAGACCTCACCCGAACCAGAGCCGGGAGCCGCGCAGGTCATCGAAGGGCGTAGCTTGCCGGGATCGCAGTTGTGGGCTCTCAGCGGCAGCCGCATTCCCGGATGTCGGGATTTCGGTGGCCCGCTGCCGCCCGGGGAGTGGGGATTGTGCGCCGCCGGCGCGGTGTCGGCCCGCGGGCTCAGGCGAGGGCGGCGACGAGCAGGGTGAAGGCGGCGATGATGACGGCGACGCGGGCGTAGTGGAAGCGGTCCCAGCGGTTCATCTGCTGCTTCCAGTCGGCGGGCCGGTTCTCGGGGGTCCATGTCTTGCCCCGGTTGTTGATCGGGACGAGCAGCAGGAGCGACATGATCACGCTGAGGATCAGCAGCGCGCCGGCGGTGACGGCGAGGCCGGCGCCGTCGTGGTGCCATCCGGCGATGGCCCAGACCGCGACGAGGATGAGCGAGCCGATGTACCAGACCGGCATCAGGGCGCCGAGCATCCGGCCCCCGTGGGCGCGGCCGAGTTGGCCACTGTCCTCGGGGAGGGCGTTGAGGATCGGGTTGATGACGAAGGCGACGGAGAACTCCACTCCCACCATCAGGCCGACGACCACGGTGGTGAAGACCTCGAGTGCGTTGAGCATGATGACCCTTCTGGAATCTAGTATTGCTAGATGATGAGGCAACGCTAGTGCTGCTGCCGCTTGATTGTCTAGCGATGCTAGGATCGAATCATGTCGGTACAGGAACGCAAGCAGCGCGAACGGGCGGTCCGCGAGCGCCTCATCGTGGCGACAGCCCGCGAGCTCGCCGAGCAGCAGGGCTGGGACGCGGTCACCACCCGCCGGCTCGCCGAGCGCATCGAATACAGCCAGCCCGTCCTCTACAGCCACTTCCGCGGCAAGCGCGAGATCATCGGCGCCGTCGCCCTCGAGGGCGCCGCCGAGATGGCCGCGGCGCTGCGGGCCGCGACCTCCGCCGCAGACGGCCCCCGCACCCGGGTCACCGCCCTCGCCCGCACCTACCTCGACTTCGCCGAACGCAACCCGGCGGTCTACGACGCCATGTTCCAGCTCGACGGCGGCCTGGCGTTCGCGAACGAGGACACCCCACAACCTCTGAAGGACGCCTTCGCCGCCCTGCTGGAGACTCTCGGCGAGGTCGCCGGCGACGGCGTCCACCCGGCACTGTTCACCGAGGTGTTCTGGGCGGCCCTACACGGGCTGGCCACCCTGACCCGGGCGGGACGGCTGCCGCCTGGAGACGCCGAGCGGAGGGTGGAACTGCTGGTGGACCGGCTCGCCATGGTCTGACACACCGTCCCGGCGGGCACGCAGTCGGGGTCCTCGGGCCCCGTTGCCCGCCTGCGGCATCGCTTCCGGTCACTCGCGCCCACACGGCGCAGCCGCAGATCGCCGGGCCCCGTACCCCAGACGGGCACCCGCCCCGCAAGCTGCGATGCTCATTGATCACGACCCGATACGCGCTAGTGCGGCTTCAGCCGCTTGTCCGACCATGCCACCAGCGACTCCACCCACACGTTCGGGACGGACAGCTTGGCGGCAGGCGTCAGCCGCCGCGTCTTGTACGCCTTCAGCACGTCGTACGTGGCGTCGAGGCAGTCCCGCGAGGTGAGCTTGCCGGTCTTCGGGTCGACGCCGACGAGGAAGCCCCGGGCGGCGACGATACGGATCATCGCGCGGGCCGCCGCCACGTCGTACGTCGACGAGCTGGTGCACCGGTAACGGCTGTACGGATGCTCGGACTTGCCGGGGTAGTGGGCGTCCCGTGACATCTCGCTGAGCATGCGCGCGTACGACCCCTCCGCGTGCCAGGCGCCGATGTCGCCGCCGGGCGGGGTGTACAGCTTGCCGCTCGGGTTCTCGATCGCGCCGTACACCCAGCGGTCGCTGCCGTTGATCCGGAAGCCCCAGCCGACGTGGCCGAAGCGCTGTGCCCCGTCCGGCTTGACGAAGACGCAGGCGCCGCCGGGCCCGGTGGGCTGTCCCGCCACCGCGGCCGGCCCCGCCAGACCGGTGATCTGCTCCGTGCCGGTCGGCTTCGCCTCCGCCCGGGTGGGCGTCCGCTCGCAACCCGTCACGGCCACGAGCACGCCGAGCACGGCCACCGCGGCCGTCCGGCGCAGCGGTCCACGCAGTCCCCCGATGTTCATGCCATCCCCCAGTCGTGCCGAGGGGCACCCCGCGCGGGAGCCCTCTGCCGACCGCGACACCCAGGGAGCCCTCAGGGTTCCCTGTCTTGACAGAAGACGCCCAGCTGAGAGCGTGTAAGCCTCGTCTCACCTGCGCGAAAGCGCCCCCGTGCGCCCCTCACGGACGGGAGTGCGGCCTTATTGTCTAAACGTCAAACGCCCCCGGGGCCGATGGGCGGCCCCTCCCTAAGGAGCCCTCATGACCGCGCCCGTCGTCCACTCGCTGCGCGAGCAGATCCGCGAGCACATCGTGGAGGGGATCGTCAGCGGGCGCTGGAAGCCGGGCGAGCGGATCGTCGAGCGGCGGATCGCCACCGAGCTCGAGGTCAGTCAGACGCCCGTGCGGGAGGCGCTGCGGGAGCTGGAGTCGCTGCGGCTGATCGAGTCGGCGCCGAACAAGGGCGTGCGGGTGCGGAACCTGACGGCGGCCGATCTGGAGGAGTCGTATCCCGTCCGGGCCGGTCTGGAGGCGATCGCGGCGGAGCTGGCGGCGCACAAGCTGGCGGAGGACTGCTCGGCCCTCGAGCCTCATGTCGCCGCCCTGTACGAGGCCGACCGCGAGTCGGACGGGACGGGCCAGGTGCGGCACACGGTGGCCTTCCACCGCGAACTGGTCCGGGCGGCGGGCAACTCGGTGCTGCTGCACACCTGGGAGGGCCTCGGCATCGAGGTGTTCACGGCGCTGTCGATCCGCTGGCTGGGGACGGTGCAGCAGTCGTACGCGGAGGAGCACGAGGAGCTGGTGGCCGCGTTCCAGCGGCGGGACCCGAGGATCGCCGAGATCGTGAAGGCGCATGTGCTGGGGTGCGCGCCACGCGCGTGAACCTTGAGCGCACCACCGCTCAAACGCACGCTCACCTGCGAAAATCCAGGCCCGCCACGACACCCGGTGCCGCCGCCGGAGGCACCCCGTGCCGACTTTCTCGTGATCAAGAGATTTTGACCTTCAACCCTTTGATCGATCATCGATCAGGGAGTTACAGTCGCCGACGGGCCACGCGGCAGAAGCCGCATGGTGTCACAGCACCGAGGCCCTCAGCCCTGTCCTGCCAAAGACCAAGGGCACCCCCAAAACCCTCACAGGGAACCCCCCTTCGACTGAGGAAGGCGGCGACATGACCGACCCCAACGCCATCCAGCCGAGCGCGCTCGACCAGCTCCCGGACCGGGATCCGGAGGAGACCGCCGAATGGCAGGCCTCGCTGGACGCGGTCGCCCAGGCGGCCGGGCCGCACCGTGCCGCGTACCTGATGCGGCGCACGCTGGAGCGTGCCGAGGGCGCCGGTATCGCGCTGCCCAAGCTGCTCGAGACCGACTACGTCAACACCATCCCCACCGCCGCCGAGCCCGCCGTACCGGGTGACGAGGCGATGGAGGCCCGGATCACCGCGTGGAACCGCTGGAACGCGGCCGCGATGGTGACCCGGGGCAGCAAACACGGCGTCGGCGGCCACATCGCCACCTTCGCCTCCGCCGCCTGGCTGTACGAGACCGGCTTCAACCACTTCTTCCAGGGCAAGGAGGCCGATGGCTCGGGCGACCAGCTCTACATCCAGGGCCACGCCTCCCCCGGCATCTACGCCCGCGCCTTCCTCGACGGCCGGCTGACCGAGACGCACCTCGACAACTTCCGCCAGGAGGCCGGCGGCAACGGCCTGCCCTCCTACCCGCACCCGCGCCGCCTGCCCTGGCTGTGGGAGTTCCCGACGGTGTCGATGGGCCTCGGCCCGCTCTCCGCGATCTACCAGGCGCGCTTCAACCGCTACCTCACCGCCCGCGGCATCAAGGACGTCTCCCAGTCCCACGTCTGGGCCTTCCTCGGCGACGGCGAGATGGACGAGCCCGAGTCGACGGCGGCCCTCGCGCTCGCCGCCCGCGAGGAGCTGGACAACCTCACCTTCGTCATCAACTGCAACCTGCAGCGCCTCGACGGCCCGGTCCGCGCCAACTTCAAGATCGTGCAGGAGCTGGAGGCCCAGTTCCGCGGCGCCGGCTGGAACGTCATCAAGACGCTGTGGGGTACGGCCTGGGACGAGCTGTTCCAGCTCGACACCACGGGCGCGCTCGTACGCCGGCTGCGCCAGGTGCCGGACGCCCAGGTGCAGACGTACCAGACCCGCGACGCCGCCTACATCCGCCAGGACTTCTTCGGCTCCGACCCGGCGCTGGTCGAGATGGCGAAGCTGCTGAGCGACGACAAGATCCTGGAGTGCTTCCACCTCTCCCGCGGTGGTCACGAGGCGCGCAAGGTGTACGCGGCCTACAAGGCGGCCGTCGAGCACAAGGGCGCCCCGACGGTCATCCTGGCCCAGACGGTCAAGGGCCACACCCTCGGCGAGGGCTTCGCGTCGAAGAACGCCAACCACCAGATGAAGAAGCTGACGGTGGACGAGTTCAAGAGGATGCGCGATCTTCTTGAACTGCCCATCTCCGACAGCCAGTTCGTCGACGGGGTCGTTCCCTACGGCCACCCGGGCGCCGACTCCCCCGAGGTCCGCTACCTCCAGGAGCGTCGCGCGGCCCTCGGCGGCCCTGCCCCGGCCCGCCGTACGCACGCGCCGGCCCCGCTGCCCGCCGCCTCCGAGAAGGCCTTCGCCTCCTTCGACAAGGGCTCCGGCTCCCAGAACGTCGCCACGACCATGGCGTTCGTCCGTCTGGTCAAGGACCTGGTCCGCGACAAGGAGACCGGCAAGCGCTGGGTGCCGATCGTCCCCGACGAGGCGCGCACCTTCGGCATGGAGTCGCTCTTCCCGTCGCTCGGCATCTACTCGCCCAAGGGGCAGACGTACGAGCCGGTCGACCGCGACCAGCTGATGTACTACAAGGAGGCCCAGAACGGCCAGATCCTCAACGAGGGGATCACCGAGGCCGGTTCGATGGCCGACTTCATCGCCGCGTCCACCGCGTACTCCACGCACGGTGAGGCGATGATCCCGTTCTACATCTTCTACTCGATGTTCGGCTGGCAGCGCACGGCCGACCAGATGTGGCAGCTCGGCGACCAGCTCGGCCGCGGCTTCCTCATCGGCGCGACCGCGGGACGGACCACGCTCACCGGCGAGGGCCTCCAGCACGCCGACGGCCACTCCCCCGTCATCGCCGCGACCAACCCGGCCGCGCTGACGTACGACCCGGCCTTCGCGTACGAGATCGCCACGATCGTCAAGGACGGTCTGCGCCGGATGTACGGCGAGGCGGCCCCGGGTGAGGACCCGAACGTCTTCTACTACCTCACCGTCTACAACGAGCCGCTGCCGCAGCCGGCGAAGCCGTCCGGCACCGGCATCGACGAGGGCATCGTCAAGGGCCTGTACCGCTTCAACACGGCCGAGTCGGCGGAGCTGTCGCCGGTCGCCAACGCCCCGCGCATCCAGCTGCTGAGCTCCGGTACGGCGATCCACTGGGTCCTCGAGGCGCAGAGGCTGCTCGCCGAGGAGTGGGGTGTCGCGGCCGACGTGTGGTCCGCGACCTCCTGGACCGAGCTGCGGCGCGACGCGCTGGAGGCCGACGCGGCGCTGCTGCGCGGCGAGGAGCGGATGCCGTACGTCCGTCAGGCGCTCCAGGGTGCCGAGGGCCCGGTGTTGGCGGTCTCCGACTACATGCGCCAGGTGCCCGACCAGATCGCGCAGTGGGTCGAGCAGGACTACTCCTCGCTGGGCGCCGACGGCTTCGGCCTGTCGGACACCCGTGAGGCGGCCCGCCGCCACTTCGGCGTCGACGCCCAGTCGGTCGTCGTCGCGGCCCTGGCCCAGCTGGCCCGCCGCGGCGAGGTCAAGGCGACGGCGGTGAAGGAGGCGCGGGAGCGGTACGGCCTGTAGGTCATCGCTCTTGTGTGAAGGGGGTACGGCGTTCGCCGTGCCCCCTTCGTTGTCAGTGGCCCCCGGCATGATGGCCGTATGCGCGCTGCCCGTCTCATCAAAATGGTGCTGCTGCTCCAGTCCCGGCCCTCGATGACCGCCGCCGAGCTGGCGCGGGAGCTGGAGGTGTCCGAGCGGACCGTCACGCGGGACGCGCAGGCGCTGTCGGAGGCGGGGGTACCGGTGTACGCCGACCGGGGGCGGGCCGGTGGCTATCGGCTCATCGGCGGGTACCGGACGCGGCTGACCGGGCTGGCCCGCGGCGAGGCCGAGGCGCTGTTCCTGTCCGGGGTGCCGGGGGCGCTGCGCGAGATGGGACTGGAGGACGCGGCCTCCGCGGCCCGGCTCAAGGTGTCGGCGGCCCTCCTCCCCTCCCTGCGGGACGCCTCCCGTACGGCGGCGCAGCGCTTCCACCTGGACGCGCCGAACTGGTTCAAGGAGGCGAAGACGCCCGAGCTGCTGCCCGCTGTCGCGGACTCGGTGTGGGACGACCGGCGGATCGTCACGCGGTACCGGAGCAAAGAGGCCGAGGTGGAGCGCGAGCTGGAGCCGTACGGGCTCGTGCTCAAGGCCGGGGTCTGGTATCTGTGCGCGCGGGTGGCCGGGCGCGGGTCCTACCGGGTGTACCGGATCGACCGGTTCATGGCGGTGGAGGCCGGCGAGGAGCGGTTCGCGCGGGACGAGGAGTTCGACCTGCCGAACTTCTGGGAGGAGCGGGCCGAGCAGTTCGCGCGGTCGATCCTGCGCGCGGAGGTCGTCGTCCGGCTGTCCGCGGACGGGGTGCGCGGACTGCCGTACGCCCTGGATCCCCAGTCCGCCCGGGAGGCGCTGGAGGCCGCCGGCGCGCCCGACGAGGACGGGTGGGTGACGGTGACGCTCCCGGTGGAGTCCGAGGAGGTCGCCCACACACAACTCGCGGCGCTCGGGCCGGAGGTCGAGGTGCTGGCGCCCGAGGGTCTGCGGGCGCGTTTCGCGAGCGACGCGATACGTCTCGCCCGGTTGTACGGGACGCCGTGACCCGCCCGGCTGTACGGGACATAACAATCCGCCACACTCCACGTGCGCCCCACCCGTCCAGGGCCGATGCTTGACCCGTGATGGACGAGACGGAGTTCTGGGAGCTGGTGGACACCACCCGCGAGGCCGCCGATGGCGACCCGGAGGAGCAGGCCGACCTGCTCGTGGACCGGCTGCTCCAGCTGGATCCGGAGATGGTCCTGGACTTCGCCCGGCACTTCGAGGCCCGCTACAACCGCGCCTACACCTGGGATCTGTGGGGCGCCGCCTGGGTGCTGCTGGACGGCGCGAGCGACGACGCCTTCGACTTCTTCCGGTGCTGGCTGATCGGCCAGGGCCGCGAGGTGTACGAGGGCGGTGTGCACGACCCGGACTCGCTCGCCGACCTGCTGGACGACTTCGACGAGGAGATCGACGGCGACGGAGAGGAGCTCGGCTACGCGGCGGACGAGGCGTACGAGCAGCTCACCGGCACCGTCGCCCCCGACCTGGGCATCCCGCCCGCGGCCTCGGAGCCGGAGGGGACGCCCATAAGCTTCGAGAACGAGCGGGCCCTGGCGGAGCGCTATCCCAAGCTCTGGGAGCGGTTCAGGGCCTGAGCAAGTGGTCCCTACGCCACGGACCTGCGGCGCGTCGTGTCGGACGGGATGTACGCCTGGTTCTGGTCGGCCCGCACCGCGTGATACATCGGTGCCCTGTTGGCCTGGTCGAGCGCGGACGCCGTGACGGCGGCCGGTCCCAGGACGACGGTCGCGACCGCACAGACCACCGTCCACATGCGCCTGCTGCTGTTGCCGCTCATGATCCCCACCTCCGGTCGGCTTGTGGTGAAGACCGTAGGCGGCGGGAATCTGAGCAGCCTTCGTGCCGGCTGTGACATTCCTGTGGACCGCACGACCGGCCTCACTTCCTGCCCTGCAGTCGTGCCGCCCGCTCCCTGATCTCCGGCAGGCGGGCGCTCAGGGCGGCGCCCGGGCAGCTGGTCATGTACCCGTCGTTGTGGCCCGCCAGGGCGGGCAGCGCGGCGGTGGAGCCGGCCGCGTACCGGCTGCGGCTGTTGCTGGAGGTCAGCCGGACCCGTGCGCGCGGGTCGATGTCGGCGAGGCTCAGCTTCCAGGCGGCGAGGGCGGCGATCGCGTCGGCCATCGCCTGCGGGACGGGGACTTGGGCCGTGAACGTGCCGAGGGCGGCGATGCCCACCGTGCCGTGGTTGAAGCCCTGGGTGTGGGCGCCGGTGACGGGGCGGTCGGCGCCGCCCGCGCGGCCCTCGTAGACGGTGCCGCAGCGGTCGACGAGGAAGTTGTAGCCGATGTCGTCCCACTGGCGGGTGCCGGTCTGGCCGGCGGCGAGGTCGCGGATGATGCGGGGCGCGTCGGCGCAGTCGTAGTCGTTGGGCGAGTCGGTGTGGTGGACGAAGACCGCGACGACCTTGTCGTCGTAGCGCGGGGGCGGCCGGGTGCGGGCGCTGTCGACCGCCCAGGCGGACCTCGGCACGATGTGCGGCCGGGCCGCGGGGTGGGCGACGGCGGGGCGGGCCGCGACGGGCCGTGCGCGGGCGCCGGTCGCGCGTTCGATTCCGGCCGCGCACAGGGGCAGCGCGACGGCGGCGGCGAGGCCGGGCAGACAGCCGAGCAGCACGAGCACGGCGCCCGGTATGCGCACCGGACGTGGTGTCCGCCGTCCTCTCGGTCTTCTCGCTCTCCGGATCGGTCTTCGGGCACGCATGGTCCCACTGTCCGTCGGATCCCGTCCGCCCGCGATGTGTGCTGTGCCACCCGGTGGAACCATCGTCCGGGTCCGCGGCGTTTTTCCAGGTGCACGCGCGCGTGGCCGGTTCCGGATCACTCCGCGCGTGCGGCTGATCATTGGGCCCGTCCCGCGCGTACTAGGGGGACGGAGGGGACGCCCCCTGAGGGTCCGACAGAAAGGCGGCTCCGTGGACCTGCTCGACATCCTGCTGTTGCTGGTGATCGTCGCCTACGCGGCGTCCGGCTACCGGCGCGGACTGGTGGCCGGCTGTGTCTCGTTCGCCGGCTTCGTGGGCGGTGCGGTCGTCGGCGTGTGGGTGCTGCCGTGGATGATGGACCTGGTGTCGCAGGGGACGACCACGGCGACGGTGACCGCGGTGCTGACGGTGCTGGTCCCGGCCGCGGTGGGGCACGAGCTGGCCGGGCGGCTGGCGCTCAGACTGCGCCTGGAGCTGGACCGGGGCCCGCTCAGGGTGGCCGACGGGGTCGGCGGGGCCGTGGCCAACTCGGTGGCGGTGCTGATCGTGGCGTGGGTGGCCGCGAGCGTGCTCGCCGCGTCCTCGTCCCCGCTGGTCACGACGGCGATCCGGGAATCACGGCTGCTCGGCACGGTGCAGGACGCCATGCCGGACACGACCCCCGCGTGGTTCTCGCGGGCCACCTCGGCACTCACCGAGGCGGGTTTCCCGCAGGTCTTCAACCCCTTCGAGAACGAGTCGACGGCCGAGGTCGCCAGGCCCACCGGCGACAGCGTGACGGCGGCCGCGACGAACGCCGCCAAGCTGAGCACGGTGAAGATAGAGGGCGTCGCGGGCAACCAGGGCCGCGAGGGCAGCGGCTTCGTGTACGCGCCGCGGCATGTGATGACCAACGCCCATGTGGTGGCCGGCATCGACGACCCGAGTGTGCGGATCGGCGGGGTCGGACGGTCGTACGAGTCCCGCGTGGTGCTCTTCGATCCGGACAAGGACGTGGCGGTGCTGTACGTGCCGGACCTGAACGCCCCTGTGCTGCGTTTCGACGACGGCGCCAGGCGCGGCGACTCGGCCGTGGTCGCGGGCTATCCGCAGGACGGCGACCTGAACCTCCAGGCGGCGACGGTCGCGAACCGGGTGCAGGCGCGCGGGCAGAACATCTACAGCGACGAGACGGTCACCCGCGAGATCTACTCGATCCGCTCCACCGTCCGCCCCGGCAACTCCGGCGGCCCGCTGCTGACCACCGACGGCCGGGTGTACGGCGTGGTCTTCGCCCGCTCGACCTCGGACGCCGAGACGGGGTACGTCCTGACGGCGGACGAGGTCGCGGACGACGCCCGGAGCGCGGCAGACGCGACGGCACCGGTGGACACGGGCGAACTGGTCACGTCCTGAGCGGCCCCTCGGAGCCGGCCCGCTCACTCGCCCTCGTACGGGGCAATGCCGCCCGCGACGGCCGGCCGGGGCGTACCCCTGACCTCATGTCACGTGCGCTCCTTCTGGCCTCGCTGTCCGCCCTCACCGCCGCCCCGGTCCAGGATTCCGGCGTCCGGGGCTGGGTGCTCGCCGGTTTCGCCACGGCGGCCGTGGTGGCGGGGGTGCCGCTCTACGTGGTGGTGCGCAGACGTCGTACGACCGCGGCGGCCGAGCAGGTCAGAGACTGCGCCCCATGAGCACGTCGTCGACGTACTCGCCGTTCAGCAGGAACTCCTCGGGCAGGACGCCCTCCACCACGAAGCCCTCGGACTCGTAGAGCCTGCGGGCCGGGGTGTTGTGCCCCAGGACACGCAGGGTGATGCGGCGCGCTCCGTGCCGCCGTGACTCGTCCTGCGCGGCCCGCAGCAGTGCCCGGGCGACCCCGGCGCCGCGCGCCTCCTCGGCGACGGCGAGGCCCTGGATCTGGCGGACGTGGGCGTTGCAGGCGAGCGGCGTCGGGTAGCCCAGCCGGATGTAGCCGACGACCCGTCCGTCGAGCTCCGCGACGAGGTGGTCCCACGGCCCGAACCGCTCGTTGAAGAAGGGCTCGTACGGCGGCTGGGGCCGCGGTTGGACGGCGTGCAGCGGGGACCAGGTGTCGCGGTCGAGACGGCCCAGCGCGTCCTCGTCGTCGGCAGTGGCGTGGCGTATGTACGGATCCGGCATGACGATCACCCTACGACGGCGGTTGCGGGACCCTTGCGGGGTTTTCCGCGGCCACTGAGCAAGGATGGTGGTCATGGAACGTTCCCGAATCGCGGTGGCCGGCGCCTCAGGTCTCATCGGCAGCGCCCTCGTGCGGTCCTTGACGGCCGACGGGCACCAGGTGGTACGGCTGGTGCGCCGGGACCCCCGGACGCCGGACGAGGTCCGCTGGGACCCCGAGCGGAAGTACGTCGACGCGGCCGGGCTCGCCGGGTGCGACGCGGTGGTCAACCTGGCCGGCGCGAACGTGGGCTCGCGCCGCTGGACGGACGCCTACAAGGCGAGGCTCCGGGCCGGCCGGGTGCTGGGCACGGCGGCCCTCGCCGAGGCCGCCGCCGCCCTGGACGAGCCGCCGCGGGTGTTCGTGAACGGCAGCGCGATCGGCTACTACGGCGAGACCGGCGACCGGGCCGTCGACGAGGACGCGCCACCCGGGGAGGGCTTCCTGCCCGAGCTGTGCGTGGAATGGGAGGGGGCCGCGGCGCCGGCCCAGGAGGCGGGCGTACGGACGGTGTTCACGCGGACGGGTCTGGTGGTGGCCCGCCAGGGCGGGGCCTGGGGGCGGCTGTTCCCGCTGTTCAAGGCGGGGCTCGGCGGGCGGATGGGCGACGGGCGGCAGTACTGGTCGTTCGTCTCGCTGCACGACGAGGTGGCCGCGATCCGCCATCTCATGGACACCGAGGGCCTCGCCGGGCCGTTCAACGTGACCGCCCCGCATCCGCTGACGAACCGTGAGATCACCGCCGCGATGGGGCGCGTGCTGCGCCGGCCGACGCTGTTCACGGTGCCCGCACCCGTGCTGCGGGGCGTGCTCGGCGAGATGGCCGGGGATGTGCTCGGGAGTCAACGGGTGTTGCCGATGCGGCTGTTGGAGTCGGGGTTCACCTTCGCTTTTCCGGAGATCGAGGGGGTGATCCGGGCCGCTTTGTGACCCTTGAGGCCGCTTGCGTGACTCGCCGCGTCCGTATGCGACCGGCGTGCGACCGTGCCCTGTCCATGCGCGACTCCCCCTGACCGATCACGGCCCTACCCTCGTGCCGAACTCGGGTATTCCCGGAGGCAGTTGGGGGCATCACGTCTCCACCGGCCGCGCAACCTCGAGGAGGGGCACGTGCTTGAGCCCGCGTACCAGGCGGACGTCGTGATCGTGGGAGCCGGGATCGCCGGGCTCTCCGCGGCGCATCGGCTGACCAGCGCAGGAGTGACGACCGCGGTGCTGGAGGCCGCCCCGTGCGCGGGCGGCCGCATGTCGACCGAGAAGGTCGACGGATTCCGGCTCGACCGCATCGGGCAGCTGCTGTCCACGGCGTATCCCGAACTACGGCTGACACCCGGGCTCGACGGGCTGGTTCTGCGCCCGTTCGCACCGGGCGTCCTGCTGCACAGCGACGGCCGCCACCACCGCGCGGGCGTGCCGGCGAACGCGGGGAGCGCGAGGGGCGCACTCCACGCGGTGCGCGCCCTGGCGAGCGCCCCTCGGCCGGGTGCCGGGCCGCGGGGCCGGAGTCTGCCTCGCCCCGTGTCCGGGGTCAGGGGCCGGAGCGTTCCCTGGTCGGGAGCCGGGTCCAGGAGCCGGAGCATGCCCGCGCCGGTTCCCGTGCCCGAGACCGCCCGCATCGCTCCCCGGGGGACGGCCCCGCTCGGCACCGCCGTCGACCAGGCCCGCCTCGGAGCCTCGCTCTCCCGGCTCGCGAACACACCTCTCGAGCGCCTCCTGACCCGCCCCGAACTGCCCGCCGGACAGGCCCTCGCCGCCCGCGGTGTGCCCGCCCGCACGGTCGACGGCTTCCTGCGCCCGCTGCTCGCCGCCCTGCTGTGCGACCCGGAGCTGTCCACGTCCAGCCGGTGCGCGGACCTCGCGCTGCGTGCCTTCGCGCGCGGGCGGCTGTGCGTGCCGGAGGGCGGTGCCGAGACCCTGCCGGAGCTGCTCGCGCGGACCCTGCCGCCGGGCACCGTGCACACCGGCGTCCGGGTCACCGCGGTCTCCACGACATCCGTGACCACCGCCGAGCACGGCGAGATCCGCTGCCGCGCCGTCCTGCTCGCGACCGACGCCCGGGCCGCCGCCGAACTGCTGCCCGGCCTTCGCGTGCCGGACTTCCACCCGGTGACGGTGGTGCACCACACGACGGACGAGCCGCCGGCCACGGGGGCGTCCCTGCTGCTCGACGCGGACCGGGGCGGCCCGGTCGCGCACACCGCGCTGGTCAGCCGGGTCGACCCGGCCCGCGCGCCGGCGGGCCGCACCCTGGTCTCGTCGACGGTCCTCGGCCCGCCCCCGCCCGACCTCGACACCGCCGTACGCATGCACCTGTCCCGCCTCTACGGCACCTCCACCCGGCGCTGGGAGACCCTCGCCGTGCACCACACCGCCGAGGCGGTGCCCGCGATGCGCCCACCGCACGACCTGCGCCGTCCGGTACGGCTGCTGGCGGGCCTGTACGTGTGCGGCGACCACCGGGACACCAGCACCGTGCAGGGGGCGCTGCACTCGGCCCACCGGGCCGCCTCGGCGATCCTGGCGGACCTGGGGGCGGCGGGGTCGATGCACGTGGCCGACCCGTTGCCGACGGCCCGGGCGGCCTAGCCGAAGGCCGCCACCTTGTCCCGGTAACCCCTCACCGGTGCCGCGTCCTTGTACGGCTCCAGCCTCCGCTCGAAGTCCCGTACGTACTCGATCGCCCGGACCGAGCGCATGTCCGCCGCCTGTCCGGCCGCCTCGGCGCCGAGCGCGCAGGCCTGGTCGAGTTCCCCCAGGCCGAGGCGGGCGGAGGCGAGGACGACACGGCAGAAGAGGCGGCTGCGGGCGTAGGAGGGAGCGCGCAGTTGCAGGGAGCGCTCCGCGTGCTGGGCGGCGGAGCGGAACTGCTGGAGGTCCCGGTGGCAGTGCCCGAACTCGTCGGCGAGCTGCGCCTCGTCGAAGAACCGCGCCCAGTGCGGGACCTCGTCACCGGGCCGGGCGGCCTCCAGGGCGCGCTCGGCCCGCACGAGCGAGCCGGTGCAGGCACGCACCTCGCCGAGCACCCCGTGCCCGCGCGCCTCGACCGCGTGCAGCAGCGCCTGGACGACGGGCGGGGCGTTGGTGCCGACGCCCTGCTGGGCCACCCGCGCGAGCTGTACGGCCTCGCGCCCGTGCCCGAGGTAGACGGCCTGGCGGCTCATGGTGACGAGGACGAAACTGCCGTACGCCCGGTCCCCGGCCGCCTGCGCGAGCCGCAGCGCCTGCACGAAGTACCGCTGGGCGAGACCGTGCGCGGCGATGTCGTACGACGTCCAGCCCGCGAGCCTCGTCAGGTCGGCGGCCGCCGCGAACAGGCGGCGGCCCGTCTGCTCGCCGTAGGTGCCGCGCAGCATCGGCTCGCACTCGTGCTCCAGGTAGCGCACGAGGGCCTGGCGGGCGTGGCCGCCGCCGTACATGTCGTCCAGGGAGCGGAACAGCTCGCCGACCGAGCGGAGGGCGGAGATGTCGCCGCCGGTGACCTTCTGACCCGGGCCGCGTTCGGCCTGGCCGCGCTGCCGGGGCACCGCGGCGGGACGGCCCTGGGCGGGGACGCGGGCGGCGGGTTCACCGCGGGCGACCTTGTCGTCGGGGCGGCCGATCAGCCAGTCGCGGCTGGGAACGACGAGCCCCGCCGGGGTGAACGCGATCTTGCGCAGCTCGGCGTGGCTGCCGGAGTCCTTGCGCCACAGCCCGCTGACGATGTCGACGGCTTCCTCGGGGGTGGCGGCGAACTCGAGTCCCGCGTAGACCGGGGCGCAGGCGTCCAGGCCGAGGTCCTGGGCGGTCAGGCGGCGGCCGAGGCGGCGGGTGAAGACCTCCGCGATCAGGGCGGGGGTGGTGCCGCGGGGCTGCTGCCCGCGCAGCCACCGGGTCACTGAGGTCTTGTCGTATCTCAGGTCAAGCCCGTGTTCGAGACCGAGCTGGTCCACGCGACGGGCGAGTCCCGCGTTGGAGAACCCCGCTTCTGCGATGAGCGCGGCGAGCTGGCGGTTGGGGGTGCGCTGCGCGGGTCGTTCCGTCATCTGCGGTGCGGTCTCCTGCCTTCGGGCCTCGCGGAGGCCCTGTGGTGCCTGCGGCGCCCGGGATTGCCTGTGAGCAGCCCTTATGGCCTCGTGAACGGCGCGAATGTAGCTGAGCGTAAGCAGCCGATCGCACACTTCGACGTTCATTCATCCGATCGTGTGAGGATCGTGGGGCCGGGCTGACGCGGACGTTCCGTTCTTCACCCGGACGGGCCACTCGTACAGGCGGTCGTACGGCCAGTCGTACAGTGGCGTAGGCACCCTTCGTGCCTTACGACCTTCTAGGGAGGCGCTTGCCGTGAGTGAGTTGCGGTTCGTCCGCATGGGGTTCGGTCCGGACGCGGTCGAGTACCAGGAGGCGTGGGACGAGCAGCGCCGGGTGCACGCGGCGCGGTTCGCGGACGAGGTCCCCGACACCGTGCTGCTCCTGGAGCACCCGCCGGTCTACACAGCCGGTCGGCGCACGGCGGACAACGAGCGCCCCCTCGACGGCACGCCGGTCATCGACGTGGACCGCGGCGGCAAGATCACCTGGCACGGCCCGGGCCAGCTGGTGGGCTACCCGATCCAGAAGCTGCCGCGGCCGGTGGACGTCGTCGCGCATGTACGGCGACTGGAGGAGGCTCTGCTGCGTACGTGCGCGGAGTTCGGTGTGGAGGCGACCCGGGTCGAGGGCCGGAGTGGGGTGTGGGTGCTGGGCGACCCGGTCGAGCAGCGCCCGGCGCTCGGCGGACTCGCCCTGGACTTCGATCCCCGCCTGCACGACGACGAGTTCGATCCGCGCATGAACGGGCCGGAGTACGCCCCCTCCAACGCCGGCCAGCGGCGCGAGGACCGCAAGATCGCGGCGATCGGGATCCGGGTGGCCAAGGGCGTCACGATGCACGGTTTCTCGCTGAACGTGAATCCCGACAACGCGTGGTTCGACCGGATCATCCCGTGCGGGATTCGTGACGCGGGGGTCACGTCGCTGGCGAACGAGCTCGGGCGTGAGGTGACGATCGCCGAGGTGCTGCCGGTTGTGGAGCGGCACCTTCGGGATGTGCTGGAGAACGCGGAGCTGAGGCCGCGGGTGGTGGAGCGGGCGTCGGTGTAGCGCGCCGTTGGGGGGCGCCGGGTGTCCCTCGCCCCCGCCGCCCCTATCCGTCCCGGCCCCCAGGGGCGCTGCCCCTTCGACCCCGTCGGCGGGCTGCGCCCCCTGGACCCCCATCGGCCTGACGGCCTCGTCCTCAAACGCCGGACGGGCTGAGTTGTGGTGCAGCTCTCGACCAACCGAGACGGATGGCGGGTAGGCAAACGCCCACACCGACGCCGGGCGCGGGAATGGCCCACGGTTCCGCAAGGTTGCCCACCCCGGGGACCGAAAACGTACGGGCGTACTCTGGTGTACGCCGAAGAATCGAAGCTACAGGGAGCCGACGTGTCCGCAGTCGCACCCGACGGACGCAAGATGCTGCGCCTGGAGGTCCGTAACAGTCAGACCCCCATCGAGCGCAAGCCCGAGTGGATCAAAACCCGGGCGAAAATGGGTCCCGAGTACACGAAGATGCAGAACCTCGTGAAGAGCGAGGGCCTGCACACCGTCTGCCAGGAAGCCGGCTGCCCCAACATCTACGAGTGCTGGGAGGACCGCGAGGCGACCTTCCTCATCGGCGGCGACCAGTGCACCCGGCGCTGCGACTTCTGCCAGATCGACACCGGCAAGCCCGAGGCACTGGACCGGGACGAGCCCCGGCGCGTGGGCGAGTCCGTGGTCACCATGGACCTGAACTACGCCACCATCACCGGCGTCGCGCGCGACGACCTCGAGGACGGCGGCGCCTGGCTCTACGCCGAGACGGTCCGGCAGATCCACGAGCAGACCGCCGGCCGCGAGGCCGGCCGCACCAAGGTCGAGCTCCTCGCCCCGGACTTCAACGCCGTACCGGAGCTGCTCGAAGAGGTCTTCGCCTCCCGCCCCGAGGTCTTCGCGCACAACGTCGAGACGGTCCCCCGGATCTTCAAGCGCATCCGCCCCGGCTTCCGCTACGACCGCTCGCTGAAGGTCATCACCGAGGCCCGCGACTACGGCCTGGTCACCAAGTCCAACCTGATCCTCGGCATGGGCGAGACCCGCGAGGAGATCAGCGAGGCGCTCCAGCAGCTGCACGGCGCCGGCTGCGAGCTGGTCACCATCACGCAGTACCTGCGCCCGAGCGTGCGCCACCACCCCGTGGAGCGCTGGGTGAAGCCCCAGGAGTTCGTTGAGCTGAAGCAGGAGGCCGAGGAGATCGGTTTCTCCGGCGTGATGTCCGGCCCGCTGGTCCGGTCCTCGTACCGCGCCGGGCGGCTGTACCAGATGGCCATCGAGAAGCGGGGCTCCTACATCGCCTCGCAGGCCGTGTGACCTGCCCGACAAACCGTCACCCTCCTTGCCCAGCGGGGAGCGACCCAAGCGTGTGAATTCGCGCACAAGTAACTACTCGCCAGTAGCGACCGATACGACGCGGTCCTGACCGTCCTCGCAGATGAGGGCGTACGTCAGGGCCGCGTCAGTGTTTGAGCCCGCCGCATCAAGGCTTCATTGGTGTTTGACCGGTCGGTCACGCCCTGGTAACACCAATCAGTGACCCTGAACTCACGCCACGTACACCCATACCCAAAGCGGTATCGAGGGGGGACCTCCATCATGCAGGCCGCGCCCGTTCGCGCCACAGCCATTCCGTCCTTCACCGACGCACTCCGTGCCGTCGAGTCCCTGCTCATGAGCAGCGGTCAGCGCACCGCCCGCCGCAACGCCTGGACGTCCGTACTGGAGGACCGCCGCCGCGCCAAGGACAGGGTCGAGGCGCAGCGCGTACTGGAGCAGACCTTCACCGCCCACTCCTGAATCCCGTCCCCCCTTCCCCGCGGGCACACTGCCGTCGTCCGCGCTCCGGGGGCCACGTAGACTTCGTGGCATGGCGAGGAAGGAAACTGCAGCGGACGCTGCGAACCCCGGGCGACTGAAGCAGATCGCCCTGACCTACAAGATGACCCGCAGGGCCGACAAGAAGATCGGTCTTGTACTCGCGGCAGTCGGAATCGTCACCTTCGGTGTCTTCCTCGCGATCGGTTTCTTGATCGGTCACCCCATCTATCTCGGCATCCTGGGCCTCCTGCTCGCCTTCCTCGCGTCGGCGATCGTGTTCGGGCGCCGGGCCGAGCGAGCGGCCTTCGGGCAGATGGAGGGCCAGCCGGGCGCGGCCGCGGCGGTACTCGACAATGTCGGCCGGGGGTGGACGACGACCCCCGCGGTGGCGATGAACCGCAGCCAGGACGTGGTGCACCGGGCCGTCGGCAAGGCCGGCATCGTCCTGGTCGCCGAGGGCAACCCGAACCGGGTGAAGAGTCTGCTGGCCGCCGAGAAGAGGAAGATGAACCGGATCATCGCGGACGTGCCCGTGCACGATCTGGTCGTCGGCACGGGCGAGGGCCAGGTCGAACTGAAGAAGCTGCGCACGACCATGCTGAAGCTGCCGCGCGTGCTGACCGGTCCGCAGGTGACGGCCACCAACGACCGGCTGCGGGCCATGGGCGACCTGATGAGCAACATGCCACTGCCGAAGGGCCCGATGCCGAAGGGCATGAAGCTGCCGAAGGGCGGACCGAAGGCCCGCTGACTCCCCCGCGTCAGACCTCCTACGTCAGAAAGGGGGCGCCCGGTCAACACCGGGCGCCCCCTTCGTCGTACAACAGAGTCGTAGAGACCCTCAGATGCGCACTTCCACGGTGCGGGCCAGCCGGTCGTGCAGGCCCCGGCCGTCGCGGTCCCAGACCAGGGCCGGGAGCGCGAGACACAACAGGACCGTGCGCAGCAGGACGCGCAGTGGGTTGACCGTGCCGGTGTCCAGGGCGACCACGCGCAGGCCGAAGAGGCGTTTGCCGGGGGTGAAGCCGATCGTGCCGAGCGTCAGGACGCTCATCACGAAGAAGATCAGCAGCGCCCAGTTGGAGGACGTCTGGTCATAGCTCTGAGTGATCAGTTGGGATGCAATCAGAGCACTCATCCCCCAGTCCACGGCCAGTGCGCCGCAGCGCCGTCCCGGGCGGGCGATCGAACCCGGCCCCTCCTCCGGCAGACCCAGCTGCTCGCCCCGGTATCCGAAGTCCACACCGGCTTCCTCGGCCGCCGCGCGGGGGCCCGAGAGCCACGATCCGATTGCTTCCCTCTTGTCCACGCGTCCACGGTACTGCGCCCGTTTTGGGATACGGACAGGTGGGGTGCGCAGTACGATGTCCGGTTAACGTGCACGAAACAAATGGGTCACGCTTGAGAAATCACCCGTCCCTAGGGTCGAGGTCAGCGTGTGCCACCGCACTGGCCGCACGAACGAACTACCACCCCGGCAAGGAACGGTCGGGAGTAGGAGGAGCTGGATGTTCCAGAACGCCGACGAGGCCAAGAAGTTCATCGCGGACGAGGACGTCAAGTTCATCGACGTCCGCTTCTGCGACCTGCCGGGCGTCATGCAGCACTTCACGGTGCCCGTCGAGGCGTTCGACCCGGACGACGAGCTCGCCTTCGACGGAAGCTCGATCCGTGGCTTCCAGGCCATTCACGAGTCCGACATGGCGCTGCGCGCGGACCTGTCGACCGCCCGGGTCGACCCCTTCCGCCGCGACAAGACGCTGAACATCAACTTCTTCATCCACGACCCGATCACCGGCGAGCAGTACAGCCGTGACCCGCGCAACGTGGCGAAGAAGGCCGAGGCCTACCTCGCCTCCACCGGGATCGCCGACACCGCGTACTTCGGCCCCGAGGCCGAGTTCTACGTCTTCGACAGCGTGCGCTTCGCCACCTCGTCGAACGAGTCCTTCTACCACATCGACTCCGAGGCGGGCGCCTGGAACACCGGTGCGCTGGAGGACAACCGCGGTTACAAGGTCCGCTACAAGGGCGGCTACTTCCCGGTCCCGCCGGTCGACCACTTCGCCGACCTGCGCGCCGAGATCTCCCTGGAGCTGGGCAAGGCCGGCCTGCAGGTCGAGCGCCAGCACCACGAGGTGGGCACCGCCGGCCAGGCCGAGATCAACTACAAGTTCAACACGCTGCTCGCCGCCGCCGACGACCTCCAGCTCTTCAAGTACATCGTGAAGAACGTCGCCTGGCGCAACGGCAAGACCGCGACCTTCATGCCGAAGCCGATCTTCGGTGACAACGGCTCGGGCATGCACGTCCACCAGTCGCTGTGGGCGAACGGCGACCCGCTCTTCTACGACGAGCAGGGCTACGCCGGCCTGTCGGACACCGCCCGTTTCTACATCGGCGGCATCCTCAAGCACGCCCCGTCGCTGCTGGCCTTCACCAACCCGACGGTGAACTCGTACCACCGCCTGGTCCCCGGCTTCGAGGCCCCGGTCAACCTGGTGTACTCGCAGCGCAACCGCTCCGCCGCGATGCGTATCCCGATCACCGGCTCGAACCCGAAGGCCAAGCGCGTCGAGTTCCGCGCCCCGGACTCGTCCGGCAACCCGTACCTGGCCTTCTCGGCGCTGATGCTGGCCGGCCTGGACGGCATCAAGAACAAGATCGAGCCGGCCGAGCCGATCGACAAGGACCTGTACGAGCTGGCTCCCGAGGAGCACGCGGGCGTCCCGCAGGTCCCGACCTCGCTCCCGGCCGTCCTCGACTCCCTCGAGGCCGACCACGAGTTCCTCCTCCAGGGCGACGTCTTCACGCCGGACCTGATCGAGACGTGGATCGACTACAAGCGCACGAACGAGATCGCGCCGCTGCAGCTGCGTCCGCACCCGCACGAGTTCGAGCTCTACTTCGACGTGTGATCGGACCACGCCTGAGCGACGCGTGAGCCATCCGGCGCCCCTGCCTCTCTCCGAGGCGGGGGCGCCGTCGTATGCGTGGAAGTCGCTTCACAGACCGGGCACAGACGAGGGATCATTCCTACTGACACGGATGTTCGAGAGAGGGAACGGGGATGTACGAGCGGGACGACGACGAGCGCGAGTTCGACCTCAGGTGGGCGGACGGGGCCGAGCACAAGGAGCCCTCCGCCCGGGCGCGCATGCTGGCTGCGCGGTGGAAGGAGAACCCGCCGGCGCCGCAGCCGTTCCGCGCCGCCGCCGACCCGGTGAAGCCGCGGCGGTCGTCGTGGATCTCGACGGCCGTGGTGCTCGGCAGCGTCGTCGCGATCATCCTGCTGCTCGGGTACATCAACTTCCGGGCGCCGTATTAGAGCAATACCGGTACCTGCCAGGGGTGTTGGGCCGCATGATGCTACGTTGAACCTTCTTGGGCGATTCACGTATTGAAATCCGTATCAAGATCGGTTGGTCCGGTGGCAGCAGCCCGTCCTTCCCGCATTGCGATGATCTTCACGGCAATCCGTGTGGAGTACGAGAAAGTCGAAGCGCGTCTGACGAAGGCCGGCGCGACGCCTCTCGGCAGCGAGACGCTCGACGGCAGTACGGTCGCGGCCGTCTATGAGCTGGGCGGCCGGGTTCCCTGGCGGGTCTACCTCGCCGAGACCGGCCCCGGCAATACCACCGCCACCGCGGTGGTGGCCCGTTGTCTCGAGCGTGTGCGGCCCGAGGCCGCGTTCTTCGTCGGCATCGCCGCGGGGCGGAAAGACGCCGGTCCCGGGGATGTCGTCGTAGCCAAGTACGTGGACGAGTACCAGCGAGGCAAACGTTCCGAGTGGGGCTTCCACGCCCGCCCCGAAGGCTTGAAGCCGCCGCCCGACACTGTCAGCACGGCGGCGCAGGTGGCGCGCGAGCTCGACAGGACGGAGCTGATCACCTACACGATCCACTTCAAACCGATCGTGTCCGGGGACGTCGTGATCGACTCCTTGGATGCCTCCGATCACCACATCATCAGCACTCATTACGAGAACGCGGCGGCCATCGAAACGGAGGGGGCCGGCTTCGCCGCCGCAGTCCATGGTTACACCGCCACGAGGCTCCAGTGGCTCCTCATCCGCGGCATCAGCGACCTGGCGGACGGAAACAAAAAGTTCCTCGACGCCGCGCGCTCACAGGAGCGCGCGGCCCTCAACGCGGCGCAGGTGGCCATTGCCACCCTCCTCGCGCTCAGCCCCGAGGAGTCCGAGGAGTCCGGTCGCTCCGCCCCCGCCCCCTCTCCCCTGCGTCAGGAGGTGAGCGAGTCACCCCTCGGCACCAAGCCGGAAGGTAGACCGGGCCGGGCATCTCCCCCGGGCAGAATGCCCGTTCTCGTCGGCGCCGGTCGGCGACGATGGCTCTGGGCGGCTCCGCCTCTCGCCCTGGCGACGGCCCTCGTACTCGTCCTCCAGTCGTGCGGGAGCGGCGACCCGGGCACCCTGCCGAAGTGCGACCACGCGGACACGACCCTGCGGATCGCCGCCTCCGTCGACAAGTCGGAACCCATGCGGCGGGCGGCGAAGGCCTACGGCAACCGGGTGAGCGACGGGACGTGCGTGCGGATCGAGGTGCAGGACAGGAACTCGGGGGAAGCGATGCGGGCCCTGGTGGGCGGCTGGAAGGAGACGAAGCCGGACGTGTGGGCGCCGGCCGGGAATACCTGGCTCGCGCTGGCCCGTGCCACCGCGACGGGGAAGAACAAGGAACAGTTCCCGGAGCGGGCGGAATCGATCGTCCAGAGCCCGCTGACCATCGCGATGCCGAAACCGATGGCCGAGGCGCTGGACTGGCCCGAGCCGCGGTTCACCTGGAGTCACCTGGCTGACTGGGCGAACAACGCCGACGGCTTCTGGGCGAAGCGCGGCAAGCCGGAGTGGGGGGACTTCAAGCTCGGGAAGACCAATCCCGGGTACTCGACCTCCGGGCTCAACGCGACCGTCGGCGCTTTCTACGCCGCGACGGGCACCAGTCGCGAGCTGAGCATCACGCACCTCGACAAATCCGGCAACCGCTCCTTCGTCAAGAGCATCGAGCAGGCCGCCGTCCACTACGGAGAGACGACGCTGACCTTCCTTTCCAATCTCCGCCAGGCCGACCGGAACAGCCCTGAGCAGGCGATGTCGTACATCTCCGCCGTCACCCTGGAGGAGAGCACCGTGGCGGCCTACAACGCGGGCTATCCCTGCGGTGCGCTCAACCCCGAGAAGGTCTGTGCCAAGACCTCCCCTCCGGACACTCCCCTGGTCTCGTTCTATCCGAAGGACGGAGTCCCGTTCTCCGACCACCCGTACATCGAGCTGAACGGGATGAGCCCCGCGAAAAAGGCGGTGTCGCGCAGTTTCCTCCAGTACCTGCACAGCCCCGAGGTCCACGCCAAGCAGTTCGCTCCCTACGGCTTCCGCACCCACCAGGGCACCATCCCGACGGATTCCCCGTTGCGCGGCAAGACCAGCGGAGTCCTGCCCCAGGAAGTGTTCACCCGCATGCCGATGCCCAGGGGCGATGTGCTCGACCACCTGATGGAGATCTGGCCCACTCTGCGCCGGCACGCCAACGTGCGCATCCTCATCGACACCTCGGAGTCGATGAGCGATGAGATCCCCGGCACCGGCGACACCAAGATGGAACGTCTGAAGCAGGCGGAGTCCGAGCTGTTCGGTGAGTTCACCGGCACCGACCGCGTCGGTCTGTGGAAGTTCTCCGACGCCGAGGTCCTGGGCGGCGAGCACGACTACAAGGAGCTGGTGCCGCTCGGCCCGTTCGAACAGAAGCTGGCCGGAGGCACCCGCTCCGACCTGCTGTCCGACAATTTCAAGAGCCTGGAACCGGAGGGCGCTACCGGTCTCTACGACACCCTCGACGCCGCCACCGCCGCCATGCGTCAGGACTACGATCCGAAGGCCATCAACGCGATCGTCCTGCTGACCGACGGCCGCAACGAGGACAACGGCAGTCTGGCGAAGGAAGAGCTGCTGGAACGGATCAGCGATCCCACCAAGCCGAACGTTCGCGTTTTCACCATCGCCTACGGCAACGCGGCCGACGAGAACGACAAGAACGGCAGGACCGTGCTCCAGGAGATCGCGGAGGCCGGTGGCGGGCGGATGTACGACGCGAAGAAGGCCGAGACGATCGAGCAGGTGATCACCAGCGTGATCTCCAACTTCTGACGTCGGCTTCTCACGTCGGCTTCCGACGGGCCGGTCACGGCGGGCCGAGACCCTGCCGTGTGCGTTCCTTTGCTCCCCGTAGGGCTGATCGAGATCTGTCCGTGGAAGGCGCGGGTGCACACTGGGCAGTGGGGCGAGTGCCTGACTGCTGGGGTGATGCAAGATGCAGAGCCGCTTCCAGAGCGATCGGCGGCTGACCGTGCGCATGACGGTCACGCTGTTCCTGCTCGGACTCCTGTACGTGGCCTTCGTGGCCGCGTTGATCGTGTTGCTGAAGTCGTGGGTGCTGGTCGTCGTGATCGCGGCGGCGATGCTCGGCGCGCAGTACTGGTTCTCCGACCGGATCGCGCTGTTCGCGATGCGCGGGCGGGTCGTGGAGCGCGAGGAGTATCCCGAGCTGCACGCGGTGGTCGACCGGCTGTGCGCGATCGCGGACATGCCCAAGCCGGTGGTCGCCGTGTCGGAGATGGACATGCCGAACGCGTTCGCGACCGGCCGGAATCCCGACAACGCCGTCGTCTGCGTGACCACCGGTCTGCTACGGCGGCTGGAACCGGCGGAGCTGGAGGGCGTGCTCGCGCACGAGCTGTCGCACGTGGCGCACAAGGACGTCGCCGTGATCACGATCGCGTCCTTCCTCGGCGTGATCGCGGGGCTGATCGTACGGTTCGCCTTCTACTCGCAGCTGTTCGGCGGCGGGCGGCGGGACCAGAACACCGCGCTCGTCTTCGCCGCCGTGATGGGTGTGTCGGCGGCCGTGTACGCGATCAGCTTCCTGCTGATCCGGGCCCTGTCCCGGTACCGGGAGCTGGCGGCGGACCGGGCGGCGGCGCTGCTCACCGGCCGGCCCTCGGCGCTGGCGTCCGCGCTGACCAAGGTCTCGGGCGACATCGCCCGGATCCCGACCAAGGACCTGCGGACCGCGCAGGCCTTCAACGCCTTCTACTTCACCCCGGCGCTGGGCTCCGAGCCGGGCGTCGCGCGGCTCTTCTCGACCCACCCGAGCCTGGAGCAGCGGCTGGAACAGCTGGGGCGCATCTCCGGCGAGCTGGGCGAGGCGGCCACCCCGGGGAGGGCGGACTGAGGATGGGGCTGCTGGACATCCTGCTCGGGCGGACGAAACCGGTCGCGCCCGACCTCGACCAGCTCTTCGCGCTGCCGTCGGCGGCGGTCACCCTGGAGGCGGCCGCCTCCTTCACCCCGACCGGGCGCGGCGCGGTGTGCTTCGCCACGGTCGAGGGCGCCGCCTTCGAGCAGACGCACCGCGAGGTCCAGGCCCTGCTCGACGCGGACTCCGACCGCGACGGGCCTCCGGTGGAGCTGCGGCGGGACGACTACGGGTACTCGTGGCTGGTGTCGGAGCGCACGCCCGACCAGCTGCCGCTCCTCGTCAACGACCTGCACGCGGTGAACAGTGCGATGGAGGTCAACGGCTTCGGTCCGCAACTGCTGTGCTCGCTGGCCGGCTTCACGGACCCGGAAGGCCGTCGGCTCGCGCTGGTCTACCTCTACAAGCGCGGTTCCTTCTATCCGTTCGCGCCGCTGCCCGGTGAGGCGCAGCGGCGCGACAACGCGCTGGAACTGCGGGTGAAGGCGGCCCTCGGGAACGACCTGCGGATCGAGCAGGACCTCAACCGCTGGTTCCCGGTGTGGGGCGCCCCCGGCCTGTGACCGGGGGCGCGTCCACTACAGGTCTCACTTGCCCTTCTCGCGCGACTGCCGACGGGACTCGAAGGGGCGCTCGCGACGGTAGCGACGCTCCCACTTGGCCTGCCGGTCACGGCGGTCGCGGTACGCGCGGTAACTGCCGGGCATGGGTCCCGAGGCCCCACCGGACGGCGGTCCTCCCGACGAGGACGTCGAGGAGGTGCCGTGCCCGTACTGCACGTACAGGAAGAGCACGGCGACGGCGGCGAGCCACCAGACGTGGTTTCCGAATCCTAGAACGACCAGGACGACGGTCCCGGATATGACGATGGTGCCCATGGCGGGCCTCCGTGGGCGTGGGTCGGTCCGAGCGGTGATCGGTGCGGTGTCCCGACGGGGCGCTTGGGGGAGGCGTCCGGCCATCGGTGCGTAGAGAGTAGCCCCGGGTCCGCAGGGAGGTGCCTGTCCTGCGGGAAGCGGTGTGGCCGACTCCGCAACGCTTGTCCAGCGTAGGGAGGTGGTCACTCCGGGTGCATCTTCTTTTTCCCGGGGAGGCGGCAAGTTCCGTGACGCCGGTACCAGCGCCGGGTCCGGTCCCGCGCGTCCTCAAGGGGGCGGCGAGTGCGATGCGACGCTGTGTCCTATGCGGTGCCGTGACCGTCGAGGAACCGAAGCAGCACGGCGGCCTCCGAGCGGAGCCGCGCGGCTCGGTCAGCATGCGCGGGCGCAGTCAACTGCGCTGCAGCCTCCAGTCGCTCGGCGGCCTCGGCGCGCACGACATCAACCACATGGCGCTCGCTCAGCTCACGCCGCGCTGCTTCGGTGACGCCGACACCGACCGGCGACTGCTCAAGGGCCAAGCCGCGGAGCTCGGCTTCGTCCACCGGCACCGCCTCAGCGTTGTCCAGCGCGGCAAGCGTTGCGCGCAGGGCGCTCACCGCGGCCTTGTCACGGGCGCGCATCGCTTCCGGCAGTGCTTGACGCATACGAAGACGTAAGGACATGCCGGTGACCTTATGGCCCTACCCCTGGACTCACAACGCGATATAGGTCCAGCAGCAGGCTTCCCACCAACTGGGAGACACCACACCTGGGCAGTGAGGCGCCGTGCGCTCGGCCACAGGCCGGCAACGCAAGTGCCGGGCACCCCGGAACACAGGGCACCCGGCACTACCGGCTCACCGCGAGTAACGCATGAACGCCCGCACTATGTGGCACGTCGTGTCCGACGGCGGGTGAACCCCGATCATCTCCGCCGTGCTCCGGATCGTCTCGTTGCGGGCCTGGTTGGGCACGTACACGCCCGAGTCGAGCAGGGCGATCGCGAGGCGCATCGCCTTGAGGCGGCGGTTGTGAGTGACGTACCACTCACGCGGCCGCCCCGGCGGCAGCGGCCGCTTCTCCACGGGCGTGTACGGCATGTCGAGCAGGACGGGGCGCTTCGCGGTGGACTGGGTGGGCAACGGCTTCGGCTTCAGTGCGGCAGCTGGCACAGGCATCCTCCTGTCGCGGTCAGGGCGCCGGCCCCGGGGACTACGGCGACCCCGGCGACACCCTCGAACACTGCTTCTATTCTACTGCCCGGCACTGACAAAAGGCCCTGGCCACAAGGGCTTTCGGGGGTGCTGTGACGCAGGTGGAGGACGGGTTTTCGCGTACCGTGGGCGGCATGGAAATCTGGCTCAATCCGGCCTGTTCGAAGTGCCGCAGCGCGATCAAACTCCTCGACGCCGAGGGCGCGGACTACACCGTCCGCCGCTACCTGGAGGACGTACCGAGCGAGGACGAGATCCGGGACGTGCTGGAGCGACTGGGTCTCGAACCGTGGGACATCACTCGCACCCAGGAGGCCGTCGCCAAGGAGCTCGGCGTGAAGGAGTGGCCGCGGGACGACTCCTCGCGCGAGCGTTGGGTCAAGGCCCTCGCCGAGCATCCGAAGCTGATCCAGCGGCCGATCATCACGGCGGACGACGGTACGGCGGTGGTGGGCCGTACCGACGAGGCCGTACGGGACGCTTTGTCCCGGTAGTCAACGGCTTGTCGGCGGGCGGGAGTTCAGAGCGCTTCCGCTGTTACCCTCCGCGGTCATGACCTTCGGTGATCAAGGCATGCCACACGGGCCGCAGGAGCGGATACGGCAACGGCGCAGTCTGCGGGCGGTCGCCGTCGGCACGGGGCTCGTCCTCGTGACGGCCGTGGCTGTGGGCGTCGTGCTGTACGCCGGTGGCGGTGGTGGCGGCGAGAATGCCGCAGTTCCCTCGGCGTCGGCCACCACCGCCACCGCCACCGCCGTCCCGTCCGTGACCGCCTCCCTCCCCTCCGGCACCCCGACCGCCCTGGCCTCACTGCTCGAGCGGCCCGTCATCCGGCCCGAGCAGGCGTTTCCGCGGCAGAGCGTGCGCCTGAAGGACGGCTCCCGATTCCAGCGCGTCGACCTCGCCACCACCACCGACTGCGGCCGCGCCATGTCACCGGAGCTGGCCGCGCTGGTCGAACAGGGAGAAGGATGTGCCCGGTTGAGCACCGCCCTGTTCACGGACGTCGAGCGGCGCTCGCAGGTGACGGTCACCGTGGCGAGTTTCGCGCGGGTCGAGGATGCGTCGACAGTGTTCGCGATGGCCTCGATGGATCCGGTGACGTATCAGGTGGTCTCGCTGGACCCCCCGCCGGAGGCGGGACTGCCGACCGTGCCGCCCGGTTCGGCCGGGGCCTTCCGGCGGGTGATGACCGTGCGGTCCGTGGTGTTCGCCAACGGGCAGTGGGGGGACGGGGCGGAGAGCGGGGAGGCGGCGCTGACGAAGGAGACGGAGGGGTTGTTGCGGTACGTCAGCGACGAGGTTGCGGCGTATGAAGAAGGGGGCTACGCGGGTTGACGGTCCCTCGCGGCCTCTCCAGCAATATGTGACGCAGGTTACTTCGGTTGACTCCTGTAACCGCTGAGTAACCTCGTTCGGTATCTCGTACGTAGCGGCGTACGCTCCCCGACCCCTCAGGAGGCGCGCATGTCGCGCAGGAGAACACTCAGCACGAGGAAGAAGGCGGCGCTGCTGGTCGGCGCGGCAGCGGTGGCGGGAGGTGGTGCCTTCGTCATGGCGAGCACCTCGAACGCCGCGGGGCCGCAGTCCGCGGCGGACTCGACCGTCTGCCAGGGGCTTGCCACCGCGCTCGGCAACAACCAGAAGTTCATCGACGGTCAGCGGGCCGATCCGGATGCGCAGTCCGAGGCCAGGATCGCCAACCGTGAGGCGGTCATCGCGGAGATCGAGCGCAAGCAGGAGGCGTCCGGATGCGTGGTTGGGGAGTCGGCTCAGGACTCCCGGGCCACGCAGCCCGCCGAGGCCGCACAGCCCGCGCAGAGCGCCCCCGCCTCGCAGGCTCCCGCGGCGGGGAACGGTGGTGCTGCCACCGGTCAGCAGGTGTGCAACGGCTCGACCGTCACCCTGTCCGGCGAGGGCGGCGCCCCGGCCGCGTCCAGCAACCAGTTCCCGGCCGGCACGAAGCTGAAGGTCACCAACCTGGACAACGACAAGTCCACGACGGTGGAGGTCACTTCGGTCTCCGGCAGCTGCGTGCTGCTCAACAACGCGGCCTTCGAACAGGTCCGTGAGCCCGGCAAGTTCCTGATCCGCCGGGCCGTGATCGAGAAGGTGGGGTGAGGCTCGGACGCCGAAGACGTACGTGTCATGGGTCCCGCTGCTCCCGGCCAGGAGCAGCGGGACCGGCATGTCCGGGCCGACCCCCACCCCATCGCATACGAGCGGCCGTAAACCGTCCGGTTCTGCGGCTGCGAACAGGTCTGGTTGTCGGCTTTCGGCCGCTTGCCCTGCCACCGCCGCCCCCGCGCAAGCCCTCACAGCGTGAATCGAACCACAGAACCACCAGGTAACACGGGGTTCACATTCGAGCAATGACCGGGAAATCGCCTGTTGACAGGCTCGCGGGCGACAAGTGCGGTGCCCCAGTGCCGCAGCGCCGCAGCACCCGCAAGTGCGCCCAGACACACCCCCGAAGGAAGTGGCCCGTGACCTTCAAGGCTGAGTACATCTGGATCGACGGCACCCAGCCGACGGCCAAGCTCCGTTCCAAGACGAAGATCCTGGCGGACGACGCCAAGGGTGCCGACCTGCCGATCTGGGGCTTCGACGGGTCGTCCACGAACCAGGCCGAGGGCCACGCCTCGGACTGCGTGCTCAAGCCGGTCTTCTCCTGCCCCGACCCGATCCGCGGCGGCGACGACCTCCTCGTCCTGTGCGAGGTCCTCAACATCGACATGACGCCGCACGAGTCCAACACCCGTGCCGCGCTCGCCGAGGTCGCCGAGAAGTTCGCCTCCCAGGAGCCGATCTTCGGCATCGAGCAGGAGTACACCTTCTTCAAGGACGGCTACCCGCTCGGCTTCCCCAAGGGCGGCTTCCCGGCCCCGCAGGGCGGCTACTACTGCGGTGTCGGCGCCGACGAGATCTTCGGCCGTGACGTCGTCGAGGCTCACCTGGAGAACTGCCTGAAGGCGGGTCTGGCCATCTCCGGCATCAACGCCGAGGTCATGCCCGGCCAGTGGGAGTTCCAGGTCGGCCCGGTCTCCCCGCTGGAGGTCTCCGACCACCTGTGGGTCGCCCGCTGGCTGCTCTACCGCACCGCCGAGGACTTCGGCGTCGCCGCCACCCTGGACCCGAAGCCGGTGAAGGGCGACTGGAACGGCGCCGGTGCGCACACCAACTTCTCCACGAAGGCGATGCGCGAGGGCTACGACGCGATCATCACCGCGGCCGAGTCGCTCGGTGAGGGCTCCAAGCCGCTCGACCACGTGAAGAACTACGGCGCCGGCATCGACGACCGTCTGACGGGTCTGCACGAGACCGCCCCGTGGAACGAGTACTCCTACGGCGTCTCCAACCGTGGCGCCTCGGTCCGTATCCCGTGGCAGGTCGAGAAGGACGGCAAGGGTTACATCGAGGACCGTCGTCCGAACGCCAACGTCGACCCGTACGTCGTGACGCGTCTACTCGTCGACACCTGCTGCTCCGCGCTGGAGAAGGCCGGCCAGGTCTGATCCGCGCTTCGGCTCCGCGAGGGGGCGTCCACCGGGAGGTGGGCGCCCCCTTCGACGTGCCCGCGGTTGACTGGGCCACGGCCGGCTTGTTGACTGGGGCCATGGCCAGCATCCAGAAGATCTCCGCGACGGGTCGCCATGACCTCGAGCCCTTCTGGCCTTCCCGTCAGCACCACGACTTCGACCGGGAGTGTTGCCGCGCGGTGAACGCGCCGGCCCTCTGAAGCCGCATCTCGGCCTTCGATCGGCGCGCAACGACGTACGTCCCCCGACGAACCTCTCGCGCGAAAGAGCTGACCTCTCATGGCGACCACTCGTTCCCTCCCCTCCACCGCACCCCTGAACGCCCCCGCCCGGCACCGGCTGCGTGCCGTCGACCGGGACGAGGTGGTGGACGTCGCGGACTACCTGCCGCCGGGCGCCACCTTGCTGCCCGCTCCCCCGCACACCCTGCCCACCCTGCCGGGCCGGCCGCCGATGGTCGGCTATCTGGTGCTCCTCCCGGCCGACCAGCAGCCGCCGTTCCCGCCGGTGACGGTGCCCGAGCGGTCGGAGACGGGTGCCGGGGCCGCCGACGACCCGCTCGTGCGGATCGACACCGCGCAGCGCACCGCCGAGGTGGACGGGCGCGCGCTCGACCTGACCTACCTGGAGTTCGAGCTGCTCGCCCACCTCGTCAACCACCCCTACCGGGTGTACACCCGCGACCAGTTGGTCACCACGGTGTGGGGGTACGGACATGTGGGCGACGGCCGTACCGTCGACGTCCACATCGCCCGCCTGCGCCGCAAGCTGGGCGCCGAGCACCGGCAGGTGATCCGGACCGTGCGCCGGGTCGGGTACAAGTACGCGCCGCCGACGGGGCGTTGACTCTCTGCTGACGGCAGATTCCCGTTCCGTCCCGCGGGCCGGCCGGGCAGAGTCATCGGTATGAGACTTCTGCTGCTGGGTGGGACCGAGTTCGCGGGACGGGCCGTCGCGGAGGCGGCCCTCGGGCGCGGCTGGGAGGTGACCGTCTTCCACCGGGGACGGCACGCGCCCCCCGCCGGTGTGCGGTCACTGCACGGTGACCGCACCGCGCCCGACGGGCTCGCCGCCCTCGCGGAGGGAGAGTGGGACGCCGTCGTCGACACCTGGTCGGCGGCGCCCCGGGCGGTACGGGACACGGCGCGGCTGCTGCGGGGCCGCGCCGGGCGGTACGTGTACGTGTCGAGCTGCTCGGTGTACGAGTGGTCCCCGCCCGCCGGATACGGCGAGGACGCGCCCCTGGTGGAGGGCGCCTTGGCCGACGCCGGGCAGACCGACTACGCCCGGGACAAGCGGGGCGGCGAGCTGGCCGCCGTGGAGGCCTTCGGCGCGGACGGTTCGCTGCTCGTGCGGGCCGGGCTGATCCTCGGGCCGTACGAGAACGTCGGGCGGCTGCCGTGGTGGCTGGGCAGGATCGCCCGCGGCGGGCCCGTCCTCGCGCCCGGGCCGCGTGACCTGCCCCTCCAGTACGTCGACGTCCGTGATCTCGCCGAGTGGATCCTCGGTGCGGTGGAGCGGGAGCTGAGCGGGCCGTACAACCTGATCGCACCGCAGGGGCACGCCACCATGGGCACCCTGCTCGACGCCTGCGTGCGCGCCACCGGAGGTCCGGCCGAGCTGCGGTGGACCGATCCGGAGGTGATCCTGGAGGCGGGTATCGAGCCGTGGGTCCAGCTGCCGGTGTGGGTGCCGCCGGGCAGCGACCTGCACGACGCCCTGCACGCCGCGGACGTCTCCCGGGCACTGGCGACAGGGCTGGACTGCCGGCCCGTCGGCGACACGGTGACCGATACCTGGAAGTGGCTCCAGGACATCGGCGGTACGGCGCCGCAGCGGCCGGGCCGGACGGTCAAGGGCCTCGATCCGGAGGTGGAGGCGAAGGTGCTGGCGAGCGGCGGAGGTGTACCTGGCACCACCCCCTGATCCGGAGCCCAGACCCCGTGCCCCTCACCGCCTGCTCGGCGAGACTGACGCCATGACGACCATCGAGACGAAGAGTGGCAGCGGTTCCACCAGGGTGCGGGGGATCGGGCTCGCGGCGGTACGGGGGCTCGGGCTGGCGCTGGTGTTGCTGCCGGGGGCGGTGCTCTGTTTCACGCTCTCCCTGGTGTCCATCGCGTTGATACCGATCGGGATCGGCCTCGTCACCACGCCGTGGGTGCTCACGGGGGTGCGGGCGTTCGCGGACTGGCGGCGGGTGCTGGCCGCCCAGTGGTGCGGGGTGCGGATCCCGTCGGCGTACCGGCCGCTCCCGAAGGACGCCAATCCGTGGACGCGTACGTTCGCGTTACTGCGTGATCCGGCGACCTGGCGGGACCTGAGGTGGCTGCCGGTCGACATGACGGCGGGGTTCCTCACCGCGCTGCTGCCGGCCCTGCTGCTGTTCTACCCGCTGGAGGGGTTCGCGATCGCGGCCGGGCTGTGGCGGGTCTTCCCCGACGGGTACTGGTACGGGTTCGTGCCGGTGACCGGGCAGGCCTCCGCCCTGGCCGCCGGTGTCCTGGGCCTGGTCATCCTCTTCTTCGCCCATTTCCTCACCCCGCGGCTGCTCGAGGCCCACTTCCGCCTCACCCGGGCCGTCCTCGCCGCGGGCCAGGGCGAACTGGCCGAGCGGGTGCGGGTACTGACCGAGACCCGGCGGGACGCCGTCGACACCTCCGCCGCCGAACTGCGGCGCATCGAGCGGGACCTGCACGACGGGGCGCAGGCCCGGCTGGTCGCCATGGGCATGGACCTCGGCACCATCGAGATGCTCCTCGACAAGGACCCGGAGCAGGCCAGGCGGCTGCTCGCACAGGCCCGCCAGTCCTCCGTGGACGCCCTGACCGAACTGCGCGAACTCGTCCGCGGCATCCATCCGCCGGTGCTCGCCGAGCGCGGACTGGGCGACGCCGTCAAGGCGTTGGCGCTGCGGCTGCCGGTGGCCACGGAGGTGAACGTGGAGCTGCCCGGCCGCGCGGAGGCGCCGGTGGAGTCGGCCGCGTACTTCGCCGTCAGCGAGGTCCTGACCAACGCGGTCAAGCACGCGAACGCGGACCGGATCTGGATCGACCTGCACCACACCGAAGAAGGCGGCGGCATGCTGCGGATCTCGGTCACCGACAACGGCAAGGGCGGCGCGGTGATCGGGGCCGGTTCGGGCCTGGCCGGGGTCGAGCGCCGACTGGGTACATTCGACGGCGTCCTGGCCGTCAGCAGCCCCGCGGGCGGCCCCACCATGGTCACCCTGGAGATCCCTTGCGCGTTGTCCTAGCCGAAGACCTGTTCCTGCTGCGCGACGGACTCGTCCGGCTCCTTCAAGCCCACGACTTCGAGATCGCCGCGGCCGTCGAGACCGGCCCCGAGCTGACCGCCGCGCTGGCGGAGTTACGGCCGGACGTCGCCGTGGTCGACGTCCGGCTGCCGCCCACCCACACCGACGAGGGGCTGCAGTGCGCGCTGAACGCCCGGCGGGACAGACCGGGCCTGCCGGTGCTCGTCCTGTCGCAGCACGTGGAGCAGCTGTACGCGCGTGAACTGCTCGCCGACGGCAGCGGCGGGGTCGGCTATCTGCTCAAGGACCGGGTGTTCGACGCGGAGCAGTTCGTGGACGCCGTACGCAGGGTGGCGGCGGGCGGTACGGCGATGGACCCGCAGGTGATCCAGCAGCTGCTGTCCCGGCGGGCAACCGGCGACCGGCCTCTGGGGCGGCTGACCCCACGCGAGCTGGAGGTGCTGGAGCTGATGGCGCAGGGCCGGTCGAACGCGGCGATCGCGGAGAAGCTCGTCGTCACGGAACGGGCGATCGCCAAACACACCTCCAACATCTTCAGCAAACTGGGCCTGGAGGTGTCGGACGACGACAACCGTCGCGTCCTGGCGGTTCTCGCCTATCTGGACCAGGACCGCTGAAATCGGGCCCCGGATTCCGCACATGCCGTAAGGGATCAACAACTCCCGGTGTTTCATGTGCAGTTGAGGCCGAATTGTCACGCGAATCTCTCACCAATTTCTGAGACGGCTGAACACCCGTGGGACGGCTTGCGTACTGAGGGGAGCCGCTTCACTCCTGTCGGGCGCCTCGATAGCCCCGCAAGGAAGTCAGAGGAGTTCCATGGGACGCAACACAAGAAAACGCCGTACGCCGCTGGCCACCAAGGCCATTGCCGGGGCGGCGGCCCTAGCGCTCGGTGGGGGCGGGCTGGTCTGGGCCAACTTCTACGCCTCGGCACATGAGGAGAACTCGGCACAGAACGAGATCAAGGCCGCTGGGGCGCAGATCGCCACGATCCAGTGCCCCGACGTCGGCCAGCAACTGAGCGACGTGCCGGAGGGTGCGCGCGCCGGTGTGGCGAAGGAGCTGGCGAACCTCGATCAGCAGATCACCGAGGCCTACTCACGGCTCGCCTCGACGCGTCAGGCCCAGGCCGGTGACGCGGGCTTCGTCAACAACGCGATCCTCGGGCCGCTGAAGTCCAAGAGGACCGCCGCCCTCGACCGGATCGGGATCAACATCCGGCGCGTGGGCGGGCAGGCTCCGGACCTCCAGCAGCTCGCCGAGTGCCAGGGCATGGCGGCCGAGCAGCCGGAGACCAACGACGGCAACGGCGGAGACGGCCAGAACAACGACGGCCAGGACCAGGGCCAGGACCAGGACCAGGGCCAGGACAACGGCCAGGACCAGGGGCAGGACCAGGGGCAGGACAACGGCCTGGATCCCGTACCCGAGGGCAACGGGGGCCAGGCCGGCAACGGCCCGGTGGCGGACGACTTCGTCAACATCAACGACGTCCAGCCCAACTCCCGCGACCTGCAGAACGGACTGGCCGCCAACGGGGACACCGGTTCCACCGGTTCCTTCACCACGGAGTGCGGTACCAACGAGAACAACCTGTTCAACACCGACAACATCATCGTCGCCCCGGGTGTCGACAACGGCGCACACCACACGCACGACTACGTCGGCAACCAGGGCAACGACGCCTTCGCCAGCGACGAGGACCTGGCCAACGCGGACACCACCTGCCAGAACCAGGCTGACAAGTCCACGTACTACTGGCCGGTGCTCAGGCTCCAGGACGGCTCCAACGAGTTCGACGCCGACCAGGCAGGCGGTGGCGCCGAAGGCAACGTCGGCACGATCCTGGAGGCCAGCCAGGCGGAGATCAAGTTCGTCGGCAGCAAGCAGGGTGACGTCGTCGCGATGCCGAAGTTCCTGCGCATCATCACCGGTGACGCCAAGGCCTTCACCAACGGTCTCGCGAACGCCAACACCTCGTTCAGCTGCACCGGCTTCGAGGACCGGCAGGTGACGGACAAGTACGTGATCTGCCCCGAGGGCAGCAGCGTGGTTCGGACGTCCAACTTCCAGAGCTGCTGGGACGGTCAGAACGTCGACAGCGCCAACCACCGTGACCACGTGGCGTTCGTCCAGGCCGACGGCAGCTGCGCGAACGGCTTCCAGGCCATCCCCCAGCTCCAGATCCGCCTGGTGTACGACGTGCCCGCCCCGACCGTCGAGAACGGTCAGGTGCAGAACCCGTACGCCGTGGACGGCTTCCCGGAGCAGCTGCACAAGCCGATCACCGACCACAACGACTTCATCAACGTCATGGACGAGAACCTGATGAACCAGGTGGTCGAGTGCATCAACAGCGGGGAGGACTGCCAGTAATCCACCCGTAGTCACTCACAGAGGACGGCCGGTGGCGGGAGATCCCGTCACCGGCCGTCTTCGTGTGTGTCAGCCCTTGTGCGCGGAGTGGTCCGTCCCCACCTCCAGCGTCCCGCCCAGCCGGCCGCGCAGCGTCGCCACCACGTCCTGGTGTCCTACGGCGACCCACTTGCGGCCGACGAGGTAGAAACCGCCGTAGTCCTTGGCCGTGTTGATCCATTCGCGCTGGCCGCGGTCGGTGGAGAAGGTCGCGAGGATGTACTTCTGCTTGCCCTTCTCGCAGATGGCCTGGCGGATGGTGTCCGCGTCGGTCTGCATGTTCGGTTCGCACTTCACCTCGGCGGCGAGTTGTTCGAGACTGCCGGTGGCCGTCTCCGGTACCGCGGCCTTCTTCTCGCCGCCGGAACCGCATCCCGCCAGCGCCAGCACCGCCGCCGCGCAGGCCAGCGCGAGCCTCGGTCGGGTCAACCTCATCTGTTCCTCCGGTCCGTGCCGCAGAGAGCCCCCGGCGAGGGGCCTCCTCCCTCATACGGCTGTGGCGTGCGATGCGCTCAAATCCGATGCTGTCACGGGCACGCCTGTGCGAAGGTGGGCCGGTGAACCAGGACTGGGAAGATCGCGTGGCCGCCGCCTGGGCCACCTTCGACGACTACGCGGAGGCAGACGCGGCCGATTTCCGGGCGGTGATCGACGCCCTGGTCGCCGAGCTGCCCGCGGACAGCCCACTGGGCCCCTTCGAACAAGCCTGCGCCTGGGACTCCACCGGCCACTCGGACAAGGCGGTTCCGCTGTACCGGGAGGCACTCGCGAAGGGGCTGAGCGGCTACAAGGGCCGCCGGGCCAGGATCCAGCTGTCCAGCTCCCTCCGGAACATCGGGCAGGCGCAGGAGGGCGTCAAGCTGCTGACACCCGAGCTGGACGCCCCCTCCGACGAGTTGGACGACGCGGTACGGGCGACCCTGGCCCTGTGCCTGTCCAGTCTCGGCCGGGATCGCGAGGGGCTCGCCCTGGTGCTCGGCGCCCTCGCCCCTCATCTGCCGCGCTACCGGCGGTCGATGGCGAACTACGCGCGTGCCCTCGTGGCGCCGGAGGGTTGACTCACCCGTCTGGAGGTGCGGAGGTGACCAACCGGCGATTCCCTCGTTCTGCTGAACGTGCAGTCACAGGATGTCGCCCCGCGCCCCTCCCCAGCCTCCCCCACCGACCCGGTCGTGGACGTCGAGCAGGCCGAGGCCGCGCTCGTCGAGCACTACCCCCGGCTCGTCCGGCTCGCCTATCTGGTATTGCCGCCGGGTATCGGCCGCAACCGGCGTGTCGTGACCGCGCACGCGCTCACCCAGCGCGCGCTGCCCCGTGGCCGGACGCCCGCGCCCGTGATCCCGGCCCAGTCGACCGGCCGTGACGGCGACCCGGGCTATGCCTTCGTCCGCCTCCAAGTCCTGCGTACGGCGCTGGAGGCGGGCCTGCCGCTGAAGCGCAAGGCGTGGCCCAAGCGCTCCCAGCTGCCGCCGCTGCTGCCCCAGGTGTGGGGCCTGCGGCTCTTCCCGCGCTCCGGCGGCGCCGACGAACTCGCCCTGGACCAGCAGCTGTCCACGCTGCCCGGCCCGGCCCGCGCCGCGTACGTGCTGCGCGGTCTGGAGAAGCTGCCGGACGGCGACGTACGCGACGTGCTGACGGCCGCCGGGGTCGACGACGTGGACGCGGCGCTGCGCGAGGCCGACGGTGTCGCCGCGCAGTACGAGCTGCTCGACTCCCCCGAGTTCGACCCCTGTTCGCTGCAGGCCCGGCCCACCGACCTGATGCGGCGCAGGCAGCACATGAAGGCGGCGCTCGCCGCGGCGGCGGCCGTCGCCGTGTGCGGCGCGCTGCTCGTTCTGCCCGGCGACGGCTGGGGCCCCGACGGCGCCGCCGCGCCCTCGTACGCGCAGAACCCGGCGGCCCAAGCGGCCCTGGACCCGGGCAAGTTGACCAAGGTCGCGCCCACCGCGTGGAAGTCCTCCGCGCGCACCGACTTCTCCGTCTGGCCCGCTCGCGGCGACCTCACCGACGACCGGGGCCTGCTGCGCCGCGCCCTCGCCGTCTGGGCCAGGCCCGGCGAGAAGGTGCAGGTCGCGGTGACCCCCGGCACCCCGTCGGGCGGCCCGGCCGGCCCGCCCCAGCTGCTGTACGCCGGGAACGTCGACAACGCGCGCGTGGTAATCCTCTACGACGGTCTGCGCATCGCCCGGTACGCCGAACCGAAGGGCGGCGCGAGCGGGGCGGCGCTGGACTTCGCGCGGGCCGACGGCGCGAGGAAGGCCGAGGCCAGCGCCATGGTGCTGGGCCGGGCCGACGGCAACGTCCGCTATCTGACGGCTCCTTGGGTGCGGAAGGCGGCCGAGCGGGACCTGCGGAAGCCGGGCGCCGGCGCGATGGACCTCACCATGGCGGACGGCATCACCGCACCGATGGCCAGCCCGGCCCTGCGGAACGGCACGTGCACGTCGTGGAACGTGCTGCAGCTGACCGACGACTCCGGTACGCGCCTGCTGACGGACCTCGGCGAACTGCTCCCCGCCCACCTCACCACCGGACGGCCCGGCTCACCCCACGAGGCGTCCGGCGCGAAGGCGCAGCGCACCTGGGCACCGTTCGCCTGCTCCCTGTCCGCCGTGCGCTCGCAGGGCGTGCGGTCGGTGAACGCCTGGGAGTACGCCCACCAGTCGCTGCCCGACTCGAGCGGTTCGGCCGCGTGGGTGTGCACCCGGGCGGCGACCTGGCGGGGCGACGGCACGCGCGTGCTGGCGCAGTTCCACACGCCGCGCGCGGCGTACGGGGCGGTGGCGGCGAAGGCCGAGAACGTTCCGGCGTGCGGCCCGCGCGATCCGCACGTGCTGGCGGGGGTGTTGTGGAAGTCGAAGGCGGGGTCCTGGTACCTGCTCGCGGCGAGCAGCCGGGACACGGCGAAGATCACCGCGACCGGCGGGATCGACGGTTCCACGCAGAGCAACCTGCTCACCGTACGCACGAAGCGAGGGGCACAGGCCGACCTGAAGGGGACCTTGGACAACGGGCGGTCGATCAGCGGTCTGCGGTAGCCGCCGGCGCGGATGTGAACACGGCTGATCGGTCCGGTCCGTTCGAGGCCGGATTCGATCGGTAAAGTGTTCGCATGACTATCGGGGTGCGCCGCAGATTGGGTGTCGAGGAGCGACGGCAGCAGTTGATCGGCGTCGCTCTCGACCTGTTCAGCCGCCGGTCGCCCGACGAGGTCTCCATCGACGAGATAGCGTCGGCCGCCGGTATCTCGCGCCCGCTGGTCTACCACTACTTCCCCGGCAAACTCAGCCTGTACGAGGCCGCGTTGAAGCGCGCCGCCGAGGACTTGGCCGGCCGGTTCGCCGAGCCGCACGAGGGGCCGCTGGGGGCGCGGCTGCGGCGGGTGATGCACCGGTTCTTCGACTTCGTCGACGAACACGGCCCCGGTTTCTCCGCGCTGATGCGCGGCGGCCCGGCCGTCCCCGCGGGCGGAGCCCGCTTGTTCAATACAGCCTCGACGACGAACGCCCTCATCGACTCCGTACGACAGGCCGCCTATGACCAGATCCTTTCGCATCTGCGGGTGGAGGATCCGCCCGCGCGACTGGAACTGGTCGTTCGCTCCTGGATCTCGCTCGCCGAGTCGACCGCGCTGATCTGGCTGGACGGCCGGCGCATCCCGCGCACCGAGCTGGAGGCACAGCTCGTGCACGACTTCGCGGCGCTGGCCGCCGTAAGTGCCGCCTACGACCCCGAGATGACCGCGCTGCTGCGCCGCATCCTCAAGGACGAACCGGTCGAGGGCCCGTTCAGCGACCTGGCCGCACGGCTGATCTCGCTGGCGTCCTAGCTCTCGAACTTCCGGTAGGAGGCGTCGAGGTCGCGTACCTCGGCCGACGCGTGCAGCGCCAGGTCCGCGGCGGGCTTCACGTACTGACGCAGCAACTCCAGTACGGCCTCGGTGAGTTGCGCCTTCGTCTCGTCGGTGCGGCCCGCCAGCAGACCGAGAGTGACGTGGACGACCGCGTGGCCGTCGCTGTCGTCGCCGACCGTGGTGTCCTCGGTCCGCCGGAACTGCGTCTTGCACGCCGGCGGCTTCGCGGCCGCGATCTCCACCACGGCGGTGTGCAGCGCCCGCGCGAACCCGGGCCGGTCGAAGTCGTCCGCCAGCTGTCCGGAGTAGTCGACGGTGATCTGCGGCATGGGCACTCCTGTTCTAAGGCAACAGGGGTCACCCTAACCGCAGCGCCAGCATCGCGATGTCGTCCTCCCGGTCGTGGCCGAAGCAGCCCAGCAGGGTGTCGCACAGGGCGTCCAGGCCGGGCGGGGCGTCGGCGGCGGCCCTGCGCAGGTGCTCGAGGGAGACCGCGAGATCCGTGCCACGGCTCTCGATGAGGCCGTCGGTGACCATGAGGAGGCGGTCGGTCGGGTCGAGGTACAGCTCGGCGGGCTCCGGCCGGTCCAGGCCGAGGCCCAGCAGCGGCCCGCACGCCTCGACGTAGTCGGCGCCCGAGCCGTCCCGCACGATCAGCGGCGGGATGTGCCCCGCGTTGGCGATGCGCGTGCGCCCCGTGTCCGGGTCGATCAGGACCAGGCAGACGGTGGCGGTGATGTCGGGGTGGTAGTGCACCAGCATCTGGTCCAGGCGTGCGGCGAGGACGGCCGGGTCGCTCTCCTCGACGCAGTAGGCGCGCAGCGCGTGCCGGATCTCGACCATGACGGTGGCCGCGTCCAGCGAGTGCCCGACCACGTCCCCGACCGCGGTCAGCACCCCGTCGCCGGTGCTCAGGGCGGCGTAGAAGTCGCCGCCGATCTCGGTCTCCCGGGACGCGGGCACGTACCGGACGACGAGACCGACGCCGGGCAGCTGGGCGAGCTTGTGCGGCCGGGGCAGGAAGCTGTGCTGGAGGGTGAGGGCGACGTGCCGCTCGGCCTGGTACATCAGCAGCGGCTCGGCGGCGAGCGCGGTCGCCTCGGCGAGGCGGGCGATCAGCCCGTCGTCCACCGGATCCTTCCCGCCGACCCGGCGCACGGGCGTGGCGACGCACACCGGTGCCCTGCCCTGCTGGGTCAGCGCCACCACGAGCCGGGCGTCCTCCTGGACGCCGGGCCGGAAGAAACCGGCCGGCCACAGCGGGGCGGGCACGACGACGCTGTGCACCCCGGTCTGCCCGTCGGCGATCCGCGTGACCAGCCGCGCGACCGCCTCGTGCGCGGCACGGTCGGGCAGCGCGAGGGAGCTGCGGTTGCGGGACATGCCCCGGTGCAGCTCGCCGTCCGGGCCGACGACGAAGACGGCGGCGGATGTGCCGGTGAGCCGGGCGCCGCCGTCCGCGGCCGCCTCGGCCAGTTCCCGCAGGGTGCGCGCGGACTGCACGGTCACGATCGCCTCGGACAGCAGCGTCAGCCGGTGGACGAGTGTCTCGGCCCCGTTGCTCCGACGCGCCCCGCGCACCGCCGCCCGTACGACGGCCTGGATCTCCCGCGGCTCGGCGGGCACCGTCAGATAGGCGTCCCCGCCCGCGTCCAGCCCCCGGCACCGGTCCCCCGGCCCCACCGCGGCGGCCGAGAAGTGGACCACGGGCAGCGCCGCCATGGGCGGCCTGGCCTTGACCCGGCGGCACAGTTCGAAACCGCTCATGTCCGGCAGCCCGACGTCGACGAGGGCCACGTCCGGCAGGGTGCCCGTGTGCAGCCGTACGTCGAGTTCGACGAGCGCCTCGTTCCCGCTCGCGACCGGCACGACCTGGTGGCCCGCGCGCCGCAGCACCGCGCCCAGGGCGTAGCGGCTGGCCGCCACGTCGTCGACGACCAGCACGGTCGTGTCGGTCTGCTTGCCGTTGCCGTTCATGTCCGCCGGTCCCTCGGGGAAAGGGAAGTGGGGCGGCCCCGCGATCGGGTCCGCCCCACCCAACGTAGTGCGACGTCAGTCCGTCCGGGCGAACACGGCGACAGTACGACCCGGAACGGCGAACGTGCCCGAAACCCGCCCATAGGACGACGATTTGACGATAGAGTCCGCCCCCGACGCCTGCGCCGGGTGCAGCCGGTAGCCGGTCCCGGCGAGCGCGTCGACGCGCTGCTCCGCGGTCTTCGGCGTCGCGTTGAACACGACGACGAGGTCACCGAGCTCCATGGTGATCACGCCGGGCGTCTCGTCCTTCCCGGACAGGGGGAAGGAGAGCGCCGACTGCACCTGGCCTGCCGTGCCGAGGGAGAACGCCTTCTCCGTCGTACGGATCCTCAGCAGATCCCGGTACGCGGCCGAGGCGCCCTCGATCTGCTCGCAGCCCACCCTGATGCCGCTCAACAGAGGCCTGGCGTACGGCCACTTGGAGGCGTTGTCGGCCGCCATCGGCAGTCCGCGCCCGAAGCCGTTGCCGTCGGCGCAGTTCCAGTGGATCGCGTTGAACCAGTCGCCGCTGTCGTAGGAGTTGCGGTCCAGGGACTTGGAGCGCAGCAGGTCGGTGCCCGCCTGGGAGAGGGCCGGGCCCTGCGAGAGGGTGGCCGTCGCCATGGCGAGGACCTGCATCCGGGCCCGGTCGGAGGCGCTCGTCGAGGCCGGCAGCTTGAAGGCGAGCGCGTCGAACAGCGTCTCGTTGTCGTGCGCGTCGGCGTAGGCGAGGGCGTCGCCGGGGGCATCCGCGTATCCGGCGGGTGAGCCGTTGTAGTCGACGTCGGCGCCGGTGACCTCTTCGCCGTTGGTGTCGGTGAAGGTGAACGACTTCAGGTTGCCGGACAGACCGACCTTGATCAGGTCCTGGTAGTGCAGCAGACGGGCCTTCTGTTCCTCCGAAGTCCCGTTGCTCGTGGACGGGTTGGGGTCGGTGTACAGCCCGGACGCGAAGCCCTGGACACCCGGGTCCTCGTCGAAGGGGCCGCCACCGCGCACGGCATCACGGGCGCGGTCGGAGAAGGTCGCGATCCCCGTCCCCGCCATGTTCTTCTGTGTGGCCTGCACGAAGCGGGCGTCGTCGGCGACCTCGCCGAAGTTCCAGCCCTCCCCGTAGAGGATGATCTTCTTGCCGTCGACGCCGTCCTTGTCGAGGGTCAGCGCGTCCAGGGCCTCGCGGACGGCGAGGACGTTGGCCTTCGGGTGGTGGCCCATGAGGTCGAAGCGGAAGCCGTCGACCTTGTATTCCTTGGCCCACGTGACGATCGAGTCGACGACCAGCTTGCCCATCATGGCGTTCTCGGTGGCGGTGTTGGCACAGCAGGTGCTGTTGGCGACCGAGCCGTCGGCGAGGAGCCGCTGGTAGTAGCCCGGGACGATCCGGTCGAGGACGCTCGTCTCCGCCTGGCCGCCGGCCGCCGTGTGGTTGTAGACCACGTCCATGACGACCCTCAGGCCGTCCTCGTTCAGCGCCTTGACCATCTCGCGGAACTCGACGGTACGGCCGCTGCCGTCCGGGTCGGTCGCGTACGAACCCTCGGGGACCGTGTAGTGGTACGGGTCGTAGCCCCAGTTGTAGGCGTCCTTCGCGGCGATCTTCGCGACGCACTCCTGCTGCTTGTCGGAGTCGGCCGGGTAGGAGGCCAGGTCGCAGTCGACTCTCGCCTGGTCGGACTTCTTCTCGGGGATGGTGGCGATGTCGAAGGCGGGCAGGAGATGGACGTAGGAGGTGCCCGATTTCGCCAGCTCACGCAGGTGCTTCGAGCCGTCGCTGTCCTTGTCCGTGAAGGCCAGGTAGGTGCCGGGCCGGGCGGCCGTCCTGTCCGCCACCGAGAAGTCCCGGATGTGCAGCTCCTGGATCTGGGCGTCCTTCAGCGGTACGGCCCTGGGCTTGCGGAGGTTCGACCAGCCGCTGGGGGCCAGGGACTTGTCGCCGAGGTCGACGACGAGGCTGCGCTCGGAGTCGGCGGTGAGGGCGACCGAGTAGGGGTCGGTGACCTTGTTGGTGACGACCTTCCGGACGCTGGGCGCCCAGACCTTCACGACGTACCGATAGGGCTTGTTCTTCCAGGACTTGGGGCCGGTGACGGACCAGACTCCGGTGATGTCGTTCCGCTTCATGGCCACCGTGGACCCGTCGAGTTCCAGCTTCACGGATTGTGCGGTGGGCGCCCAGACCGCCAGCGTGGGACGGCCGTTGTGGAACACCGGTCCCAGCTCGGCCTTGGTCGCCCCGGGGTACAGATCGTCGAGTACACCGGCGATCTGGACGCCCGTCGCCGCAAGTACGGCGCCGTTCGCGGCCCGCTGGGACGCGACGATCTGGCCGCTGAGGGCCTCGCGCACCCGGTCGCGGTCGCGCGGGTCGACGGACCAGGCGGTGTAGTTCTTCAGGTGCGGGAACCTGGTCTTCTGGCCGTCCGTGAGGGTGGTCCTCGTCAGCCGGAGCCAGCGCTGGTCGTCGCCGGTCAGCCCGCCGTCCCTCACCTCGATCGAGCCGGCGCGGGAGTACGGCAGCTGGGTGGACGCGGCCGCCTCGGAGCCGTTCCAGGCCACCGTGTTCCGGTCGATCCAGACCGCCTTGGAGGTGGTCAGGTCGAGCGCGGCGGCAGACCCGGCCGGCTGCGGGAGCAGGTACTTCTCCTGGCCGCTCACCAGCCACACCTCGTGGCCGTTCGCCGTGAGGTCGAGCGACTGGTCGGTGGGCAGGTCCTTGTCGTCGCCCTTGTGGACGATGTAGCTGAGGCTGGTGGCGCCGCTGGTGAGCGGTACCTCGAAGACCGCGCCATAGGTATCAGTCTTCACCGGTTTCAGGGGGTTCGACCACTCGGTGGGGTTCGCGGCGCCCGTCCAGACGTGCAGGCCCCAGCCGTCGTAGTCGCCGTCGGCACGGTGGTAGTGCAGGACGGCCTTGGTCTTGTCCTGGGCGGGGTAGTCCGGGCGCTCTGTCCGTACGTCCGCCCTGCCCTGCTCGATCCACACCTCGCCGGTCCGGGTGACGTCGATCGTGCGGTCGGCGGAGACGTCCTTGTTGCCGTCCTTGTCGATGACGAGGAAGCCGACGTTCGAGGCGCCGGGCTTCAACTTGACGTAGGCGAAGGCGCCGTACGCGTCCCGGCCGATGAAGGGGTGGCTGTCGGGCCAGTTCGTCGACTCGCCGTCGGCGAGGTCGCCCCAGGCGTACAGGCCCCAGTCGGCGTAGTCGCCGTCGGTGCGCTTGTAGTGGACGATCGCGTAGTCGCGGGAGGAGGCGGTGGGCGGCTGCTCGGTGGGTGCAGTGCCGGTGCTGGAGGCCGCCGTGGAGCTCGCCGTGCGGCCGGCCGAATCGATCACCACCGCCTTGTAGCGCAGGGCCGTACCGGTCGGTACGGCCTCGGCGATGGTGTGGGTGACCTTGTACGGGGCGTGGTCGGCGGAGCCCAGGGTCCGCCACTTGCCGTCTCCGATCTGGGCGGCGAAGACGACCCGGTTGAGCTGTCCGCCGTCGACGTCGGCGCCGAGCTCCACGGTGCCGGTGGCGCCGGGGGCGGGGGCCTTGAGGGTGACCGTCGGCTTGGTGGCGGGCTTGGCGGGCCTGCCGGTCGCCCTGAGGACGATGGCCGAGCCGGGCGGGACGGTGACGGTGATCTTCTTGTCGGCGTCGGACCTGGCCGTCCGGTCGGTGCCGTGGATCCCGGTGTACGCCATCTCCGCCGAGCCCGTCGCGAGGGTCGCCGTCTTCGCCTCGCCGGCGTTGTTGAAGGCGACCACGTACTCGGTGCCGGACTTGGCGTCGGTGCGGGTGAAGGCGTAGATGCCGGGGCCCTCGGCCGCGTAGCGCTCGGTCTGGACTCCGTCGGTCAGCGCCGGGTTGGCCTTCCGCAGCTTCGACAGAGCACTGATCTGCCGGTAGAGCGGTGCACTCGGGTCGTACGCGTCGCTCGCGTGCGTGCGGTCGGTGCCGATCTCGTCGTCGTCGAGGTAGTCGGCCGTACGCGAGGCGAACAGGGGCTGGCGGGCGTCCTTGTCGCCGCCGGAGCCGGTGAAGCCCTGCTCGTCACCGTAGTAGACGACGGGGTTGCCGCGGCTGAGGAACATCAGCTCGTTGGCGAGCTTGTCCTTGGCGAGCAGTTCGGCGTCGGTCGCCTTGGGGTTGTCCTGGTTCAGGAAGTACCCGATGCGGCCCATGTCGTGGTTGCCGAGGAAGGTGACCTGCTCGTACGCGTTGGCCTTGTCGGTCGTGTACTTGTAGTCGTCACCGAAGACGGACGCGAGCTTCTTGGCGCTGCCGCCCTGGGAGGCGTACTGCCGGGCCGCCTCCTGGAAGGGGAAGTCGAGCGTGGCGTCGAGGCGGCCCTGGGTGACGTACGGCGAAGTGATCGCGGTGTCGGCGGAGTAGACCTCGCCGAACATGAAGAAGTCGTCGCGGCCCCGCTTGGCCGCGTAGGCGTCCAGCGCCGTGGCCCACTGGGTCCAGAACTCCATGTTGACGTGCTTCACGGTGTCGATCCGGAAGCCGTCGATGTCGAAGTCCCTGACCCACCGCTGGTAGATCCTCTCCATGCCCTTGACGACCTCGGGACGCTCGGTCCACAGGTCGTCCAGGCCGGAGAAGTCGCCGTACGTGGTCGACTCGCCGGCGTAGGTCGAGTCGCCGCGGTTGTGGTACATCGTCGGGTCGTTGAGCCAGGACGGGACCTTGAGGTGCTGCGTGACCTTCGGCGTGCGCGGGAAGGAGTCGGCGTCCACGGCGGGGAAGCTCTTGGCACCGTCCGCGTAGTCCGCGTCGTCGAAGGGCTCGCCGTCCTTCGTCAGGTACGGGAACGCGCCCTTGGAGAGGTAGCCGTAGGACTTCTCCTCGTAGTCGACGACATCGGCCGTGTGATTGGTGATGACGTCGAAGAAGACCTTCATGCCCTTGGCATGGGCCTTGTCGATGAGGGTTTCCAGGTCCTTGTTGGTGCCGAAGTGCGGGTCTACCTGGGTAAAGTCCGCGACCCAGTAGCCGTGGTAGCCGGCGGAAGCGTCTTTGCCGGTGCCCTGGACGGGCCGGTTCTTGAAGATCGGGGTCATCCAGAGGGCGGTGGTGCCGAGACCCTTGATGTAGTCGAGCTTCTTGGTCAGGCCCTTGAGGTCACCGCCCTGGTAGAAGCCCTTGTCGGTGGGGTCGTAACCGGTGGTGAGGCCGGTGCCGGTGAGGCCGCCCCGGTCATTGGACGTGTCGCCGTTGGCGAAACGGTCCGGCATCACGAAGTAGAACTGCTCGCGCGTGGCGTCGTGCCGGGCGGGTTCGGCGGCGAGCCTGGCATCGGACGGCGGCGGGGGCGGGGTAGCGGCACGGGCGGCGAGGGGCTGGACGAGCGCTGCGGCCAGCGCGGTCAAGGTGACCGCGGCGACCCGTCCGGTATGGCTGGTGCGGCGCCTCGACGGCGCCGGCCATCTCGGTATCACAGAGGGACTCCTTGCGATGTACGGCTCTTGGGTCCGACCCCGCGCGACCGTATCGCCGAGGAAAGGCTTACAGCAAGGGTCCTGAAAAACTCGGAAAGAACTTTCAGAGGCCGGACTTGCCATGGATGGCCAGGGCGGTGGCGTTTTCTGTCGCCGCGCAACCGTCAAGCCCTCTTACCGCATCAGAGGACTCAGCAACTCGACTTCCCCGCGTAGATTGCCAGGGCCGTGTTCGAGCCCAAGGTGGCCGTGAACTGGCCGCTGGAGTTGACGGTCACCGTTGTGTTGTTCTGGACATTGCAGTACGTCCCCGCAGGCAGCGATGTCCGGTACGTACGGCTCAGCGAGCCCCACTCGTGGTTGATGGCCACGAAGCCCTTGCTGCCCCGTCCGAAGGCGATGGCGTCGTTGCCGTTGTCCCACCAGTTCGTCACGGCCTCACCGCGCGTGGCGTTGCGGAAGGCGACCATCGACTTGATCTCCGGCCATGCGTGCTGGCACTTCCAGCCGTCCTGCCAGCAGGCGTTGACCGTCCCGCCGTTGGGCGGGCCGGCGTCCGTGTCGGAGAACTCGTAGCCGGAGTTGATGTCCGGGGCGCCGTAGGGCCAGGCCAGCATGAAGACGTTGGCCAGCGTGTAGTTGGCGTCGTCCTTGTAGCTGAGCGTGCTGCCGTTGCGCTCGGTGTCGTGGTTGTCGACGAAGACGCCGGAGACACCGCTGTTCATGTAGCCCCAGCCCTCGCCGTAGTTCTTCAGGTAGGCGAGGTTCTCGTTGTTGAGGACGCGCTTGAGGTCGTAGGCGTAGCGGAACTCCTGGACGTCACCGTTGCCCGTGTACTCGGTGGGCTGGACGGCCTCTCCGCTGCCGTAGATGGCCTCCTGCTTCCAGTACACCGACGGATTGCTCAGCCGGGACTTGACGTTGGCGAGATCAGAGGCGTCCATGTGCTTGGCCGCGTCGATGCGGAAGCCGTCGACACCGAGGGAGAGCAGATCGTTCATGAAGCCGGCGATGGCACCGCGGACGTAGGACTCGCCGGTGTCCAGGTCGGCGAGGCCCACCAGTTCGCAGTGCTGGACGTTCCAGCGGTCCTGGTAGTTGCTGATCCGGCTGGTGCAGTCGTCGAAGTCGTACGACGAGTACAGGCCCGGGTAGTTGTACTTGGTGTACGAGGAGCCGCCGGTTCCGGTGCCGCTGCCCGCCGACATGTGGTTGATGACCGTGTCGACGACGACCTTCACACCGGCCGCGTGGCAGGTGTTGACCATCTTCTGGAAGGCCGTACGGTCACCGAGTCTGCCCGCGATCCGGTAGCTGACGGGCTGGTACGACGTCCACCACTGCGAGCCCTGTATGTGCTCGGCGGGCGGGGAGACCTGGACGTATCCGTAGCCGGCGGGGCCGAGGGTGTTGGTGCACTCCCTCGCCACCGAGGCGAAGTTCCACTCGAAGAGGACGGCGGTGACGTCCTTGGTGCCGGGCGGGGAGGCGTGTGCGGCGCCGGGGGCCATGACAGCCGCCGCGGCGGCGAGCGCGATGGCGCCCGCGAGGGATCTGCTGGATGCCATGTGGGCTTTTCCTTCGTCGTTGAAGGCAGTTCGGAGCCGCTGAATGCGCTTGCTGAACCTTGCAGCAAACTTGCGGTGACGGAGATGTTAAAGGCCCGCTGCCTCAAAAGGCAGTGGGCCGTGTGAAGTTGATTCAAGAACTTTCAGCGCCGCCCTGGACGGGTAGGCCGATCCGGTGCGGCGACTCAGAGCGCGACAAGACCCGCGGTCGTCGGCCTGAACCCGCAGGCGTCGAAGTAGAACGACCGCAGGTCGTCTTCGAAGTCGACGTGCAGCCACTCGCATCCGGCTGTACGGGCTTGCCGGGCGGCCTCGGCCACAAGCCCGCCACCGATCCCGAAGCGGCGGTGGCCGACCGCGACCACGGTGTCCAGAAGGAACGCGTGGGCGCCACCGTCCCACGCGACGTTCACGAAGCCGACGAGGTCACCGTCATGACGTGCACAGACCCAGCCCAGGCTGTGGCGGTGCACCCGCGTCAGCCAGTCGGCATTGACGGGCCGATGATCGAAGCCCTCCGCATGCAGCGCATTGACGGCTGAGTTGTCGAAGTCGCCGCGCCACTCGTAGGTGATCGTCATGGCGCGAGCGTACGGGGTCTGCCGCCCCACAGGGCGGGCGTCCCCCGGAGGTGGGGGAGCCCCCCCGCCGGCTCGTCAGGCCCGCGTCCCCCCCACCAAAGGGTGGGGCCGCACCATAGCCCGGCCCG
>NZ_JBEOVF010000061.1:0-50424 GCF_040295365.1 Streptomyces sp. NPDC002838
CGACGACCCGACAGGCCACGACTCCCACGGAATCACCACTGCTATCCCCGACCAGCGGAAACGCACCGATCACGCCCGAAAAGACAACAGCTTCTCAGCGCCATCTCAGGGCCTAGGTGTATTGACCCGCAGCATTGTTCACAAGTCGACGACGTGGTTCATCGGCGGCATGTGGTGCAACGGCCTCATCGACCCGACCGAACTCGCCATCGAGATGCACCCCGAGACCGAGCGCGAGCATGCCCGGTACATCCCCGGTGTACCCGCGCCCAGCATGCTGCCCTTGAACACACTCGCCGCTCGCGGCGAAGCGCCAACTGCCGCAGCACGGCTCGGCCGTCATCCTGATCCCACAGAATCTCGGTGCCAACTATCCTCGGTATGTGACAACTAAGATCTGTAGTCACAAGGTTTCAGCGCCGCACCCGCGGCATCCCCAGCCCGATCCACGAGATGATCTCCCGCTGGATCTCGTTGTTGCCACCGCCGAAGGTGAAGATCACCGCTGAGCGGTAGCCGCGTTCCAGCTCGCCGTGGAGCACCGCGCCCGCCGAGCCCTCCTTCAGCGGGCCCGCGGCGCCGACGATCTCCATCAGCCAGGCGTACGCGTCCCGCCGGGCCTCGGAGCCGTACACCTTGACCGCGGAGGCGTCCTGCGGGGTGAGGGTGCCGTCCTGCACGGCACCCACCATCCGCCAGTTGAGGAGCTTCAGCGCGTCCAGGCGGGTGTGGGTGCGGGCGAGCAGGCGGCGCACCCACGGGAGGTCGACGACGCGGCGGCCGTCGGCGAGTTTGGTCTCCATGGCCCAGCGCTGCACGTCGTGCAGGGCGCGGATCGCCATGGTGCCGTGGGCGGCGAGGGTGACGCGTTCGTGGTTGAGCTGGTTGGTGATCAGCCGCCAGCCCTTGTTCTCCTCGCCGACCCGCCGGGAGACCGGGACGCGGACGTTCTCGTAGTAGCTGGCCGTGGTGTCGTGCGAGGCGAGGGTGTTGATGAGGGTGCAGGAGTAGCCGGGGTCGGTCGTCGGCATCAGCAGCATGGTGATGCCCTTGTGCGGCGGGGCGTCCGGGTTCGTGCGCACGGCCAGCCAGACCCAGTCGGCCGTGTCGCCGTTGGTGGTCCAGATCTTCTGGCCGTTGACGACGTACTCGTCGCCCTCCCGCACCGCGCGAGTCTTGAGGGAGGCCAGGTCGGTGCCGGCGTCGGGCTCGCTGTAGCCGATGGCGAAGTCGATCTCGCCGGAGAGGATCCTCGGCAGGAAGCACGCCTTCTGCTCGTCCGTGCCGTACCGCATGATCGTCGGGCCCACGGTGTTCAGGGCCATCAGCGGCAGGGGGACGCCGGCCTGGGCGGCCTCGTCGAAGAAGATGAACTGCTCCATCGCCGTCAGGCCCCGGCCGCCGTACTCCTTCGGCCAGCCCACACCGAGCCAACCGTCCGTGCCGAGCCGCCGGATCGTGTCGCGGTAGAAGCGCTTCTGGGCAGCCCGGTCGGTGAAGCGTGCGTGGGCGTTGTCCGGCACCAGGTCGGCGAAGTAGGCGCGCAGTTCGGTGCGCAGCCGCTGCTGCTCGGGCGTGTGGTCGAGATGCACGGCGCCTCCAGGCTCCCAAGGCCGGTCCTGACGGCGCACACCGTAGAACGTGTTTCAGAAATTGGGAATGGGCATGCGAAAGCCCTCCGCGACGCCTATGGGAGTCAGGCGAGCGTCGCCATGAAGTCCGTGCAGGCCTGCGCGCACTCCCGGCACGCCTTCGCGCTCTCCTCGGCGTCCGGTTGCCGGTCGAATACGTGGGCGCACTCCAGGCACACGGACCGGCACCACTCCAGTTGCACACGGATGGCCGCCTCGTCCAGGTGGTTCTGCTCGGACAGGACTCGGCAGGTCGCGTCGCAGACCTCCGCGCACATGATCCCCTTGCGTCGTACGAGTTCCTGCTCCTCGGTCCCGTCCGGATCCACCAGGCTGGCGCGCAGGGCACACGCCCGTGCGCACTCGGTGCAGGCCTGCGCGCACGCGAAACGGTCCTCCAGGAACCGGAAGAGCTCCTGCTGGGATGTCGTCGATGTCACACCGCTCGGGTAGCCGGAGCCGGACGTGCCAAACCCGGTGCTCCCAAGGCTTTGCGCCGGTTTTCCACAGCCCGGGCCGGGCACTCGGGCAGCGTCCGCCCACCAGGGCGGACCACTACGGACGGAGGTGGACCCGTGCCCGGACGACAGGAGCTGCCGTCGACCCTGGAGCGCTCCGCCAAGGACGCCCAGCGCACCTGGATCAAGGCGCACGACTCGGCGGTGGAGCAGTACGGCGAGGGCGAACGCGCCCACCGGGTGGCCTACGGCGCGCTGAAGCACAAGTACGAGAAGGTCGGCGACCACTGGGAACGCAAGGAAGGCGGCCGCAAGGGCCCCTCGGACCCGCAGTCGGCCCGGCCCCGGGGCCGCGGCGGGCGCAGTGGCGAGGGCGTCGACGAGAGCGCCTCGAAGGAACACCTGTACGACGTCGCGAAGCGCCTGGGCATCGACGGCCGGTCGCGGATGACCAAGGGAGAGCTGCTCGACTCGATCCGCAAGGCCAACCGGTCGAAGACGCGGGCGTCGCGCTAGGCCCTGTTCGTCACGTTCCCGTCGTCCGCCCGAAGGGCTGGCCCCGCGCCCGCCGCGACAGCGGCTGATGTCCGCGTAGGTGCGTGCTCTCGGCGTGCCGGGCGCAGGCCCTCGTACTGGTTGTACGTGGGTCTGTGCCCGGTGCGGCGAGTGGGGATACCTCCCACGCCCTTAAGGCAGTGGGGGAGCGCGCATGGCGTCGCGGGGCAGGCGGGAATTTGACGACAGGCCCCAGCGGTGAGTCGGTTCACCGGCACGGCCAGGGGTACTCGCGTGCCATGAATACCGCATGGATGGACATCGCCGCAGGCCGGGGCGCTCTCGGCGTCGGCCTGATCGTGGCGGGTGTGGTGGTCGTGGCGGTGCTGATCGGCGCCTTCTGGCTGGGCGCCCGGGTCAAGCGCCGGGAGCCGCCACCGCCGTCCCCCGGGGAGCAGCCGCGGCCGCCGGAGGGTGGCCCGGTCCGCGAGGTGCGCGAGAACCGGGAACCCCACGAGGTGCCGCACAGCGATCACCGTCTGACCCCGCACGAGCTGTCCGGCCAGGGCAACGTCCCGACCCGGACCAGCCCGTCGAAGAAGCGGCCCCGCTGGAACGAGGGCGGCAGCGGTTCGTTCGGGAGCGGCGGTCCGGGCGGCCGCTGAACACCTCGCAACGGGGCCATCGCCCAGAGCGAAGAGCGCACAGAGGGAAGTGAGATCCATGGCCGACCCCGGTCGCAACACCCTGCCGCTGCCCGACTACGACCACCTGCCGATCGGCGGCCTGGAGAGCCGCGTACGGTCGCTGAACACGGAGGAGGTCGAGGAGCTGCTGGCGTACGAGCGGACGCACGCCGACCGTGTCCCGGTGACCGAGCTGCTGACGGCACGCCTGGAGCAGCTGGAGGCGGGCGCCGAGCCGACGTCCGGCGACCCGGGCGCCCTGCGCCCCGAACAGGCCGAGGGCCACACCGGCTCCCCGGTGTCCCCCGCGACCTCGCCCGAGCCCTTCAGCCCGCCCCCGCACGGCACCCCCGACCAGCGGGGCAAGCCGAAGGGTGATCGCAGGTAACGGTTTCCCGCACGGGCGCGGGGGCACCCGTGCGCGGTGCTGTGGAGAAGGAGAAGGGCCCGCCCCCGTGACGCGGCGAAGCGCACCGCCGACTGGGCCGGCGGACGGCTCCCGGTCGGCGAGGGCGGGCTGCTGCGCAAGGCCTTTCCCGACCACTGGTCGTTCCTGCTGGGCGAGATCGCCCTCTACGGCTTCGTCGTCCTGCTGCTGACGGGCGTGTGGCTGACCTTGTTCTTCCACCCGTCCATGACGGAGGTCGTCTACGACGGCTCCTACCGGCCGCTGGACGGCATGCGCATGTCGGAGGCCTACCGCTCGACGCTGCACATCAGCTTCGACATACGCGGCGGTCTGCTGATCCGCCAACTCCACCACTGGGCCGCGCTGGTGTTCCTCGCGGCGATCGGCGTGCATCTGCTGCGGGTCTTCTTCACGGGCGCGTTCCGCCGCCCCCGTGAGGTCAACTGGATGATCGGCGTGACGCTGTTCCTGCTGGCGCTCGCCGAGGGCTTCGCCGGCTACTCCCTGCCGGACGACCTGCTCTCGGGCACGGGGCTGAGGATCGCGCAGGGCATCATGCTGTCGATCCCGGTGGTGGGGACGTACATCAGCATGTTCGCGTTCGGCACCGAGTTCCCCGGGCACGACATGATTCCCCGGCTGTACTCCCTGCACATCCTGCTGATCCCCGGCCTGTTGCTCGCCCTCGTGACCCTCCATCTGATCCTGGTCTTCTATCTGAAGCACACGCACTGGGCGGGCCGCGGCCGCACCAACCGCAACGCCGTCGGCAAGCCCATGTTCCCCCAGTTCGTGGCGAGTTCGAGCGGCTTGTTCTTCATCGTCTTCGGTGTGCTGACGCTCCTCGCGGGCGCGGCGCAGATCAACCCGGTCTGGGCGTACGGCCCCTACCGCGCGGACGTGGTGTCGACGGGCTCCCAACCGGACTGGTACGTCGGCTTCCTGGAGGGCTCGCTCAGGCTGGTCCCGCCCTGGGAGACGGCCGTGGCCGGGCACACGGTAATGTGGAACGTGCTGCTGCCCGCCGTGGTGCTTCCCCTCGCGCTCTTCGCTGTGCTGTACGCGTATCCGTTCCTGGAGCGTCGGTTCACCGGGGACGACGAGGAACACCACCTGTGCGACCGGCCGCGCGACAAGCCCGTGCGCACGGGCCTCGGCGTGGCCGCCGTCTGCTTCTACGGCGTGCTGCTCGCGGCGGGCGGCAACGACATCCTCGCGCACACCTTCAAGGTCTCGCTGAACACGCTGACCTGGGTGTTCCGGATCGCCCTGGTGGTGTTGCCGCCGCTCGCGTTCCTGGTGACCAGGGGCGTGTGCCACGCACTCCAGGAGGCCGACCGCGAGCGGCTGGCCGAGGGCGAGGAGACCGGCGAGGTGCGGCAGACGATCGCGGGCGGATACGTCGAGAGCCACGAGCCGCTCGACGAGGAACGGCGGTACATGCTCAAGTCCTACGGCTATGACGTGGACGAACCACCGTCCCGCGAGGGCGAGTTGGAGCTCTGACCGTCGCGTCCCGCGTATTGGAAGACCATGCCGAACACACCGTGCCCGAGGACGCCCAGACCGAGGAGGGCGAGCCACAGGCCGTAGACCACGCCGACAGCGAGGAGGACGGAGCCCAGCGCGGTGGTGATCGGCCAGGGGCTGTGCGGCGAAAAGAAGTCCAACGGGCCTGCGGTGTCGACGACTTCGGCGTCCTTGCGGTCCTGAGCCCGCTTGCCGCGCCGACGGTACTGGACGTGCAGGAAGAAGGCGACGAGCGCGGCCATCAGGAAGGCGAGGGTCAGCACAGCCGTGCCGGCGGGCTCCCGTGAGCGCCAGCCGTAGCCTGCGGCGGTGACTGCGAAGAAGGCCGCCACGCCGGTGAACAGGCGGGCCTCGGTGCGCATCACGTCTCCTTCGGTACGTCCGGGTGGTGCAGGTCGAACGCCGGTGACTCGGAGCGGATCCGGGGCAGTGCCGTGAAGTTGTGGCGCGGGGGCGGGCAGGTGGTGGCCCACTCCAGGGAGCGGCCGTAGCCCCAGGGGTCGTCGGCGTCGACCCGCCGGCCGTAGTGGGTGGTGCGCCACACGTTGCAGAGGAACGGCAGCGTGGACAGGCCGAGCAGGAACGCGCCGATGCTGCTGATCGTGTTGAGGAGCGTGAAGCCGTCCGCGGCCAGGTAGTCGGCGTAGCGGCGGGGCATGCCGATCTCGCCCAGCCAGTGCTGGACGAGGAATGTGCTCTGGAAGCCGACGAAGAGCGTCCAGAAGTGGATCTTCCCGAGGCGTTCGTCGAGCGTCTTGCCGGTGAACTTCGGCCACCAGAAGTAGAAGCCGGCGAACATCGCGAACACGACCGTGCCGAACAGCACATAGTGCAGGTGGGCGACGATGAAGTACGAGTCGGTGAGGTGGAAGTCCAGCGGCGGCGAGGCGATCAGAACGCCGCTCATGCCGCCGAGCAGGAACGTGACGAGGAAGCCGCAGGCCCACAGCATGGGTGTCTCGAAGGACAGCGATCCCTTCACCATGGTGCCGATCCAGTTGAAGAACTTCACCCCGGTCGGCACGGCGATGAGGAAGGACATCAGGGAGAAGAACGGCAGCAGGACGGCACCGGTGGCGAACATGTGGTGGGCCCACACCACCGCGGACAACATCGTGATGGCGATGGTGGCGCCGACGAGACTGACGTATCCGAAGATCGGTTTGCGGCTGAACACCGGGATGATCTCGGAGACGATGCCGAAGAACGGCAGGGCGACGATGTAGACCTCGGGGTGCCCGAAGAACCAGAACAGGTGCTGCCACAGCAGCGGGCCCCCGCTCGCCGCGTCGTAGATGTGCGCGCCGAACTTCCGGTCCGCCTCCAGGGCGAGCAGGGCGGCGGTCAGCACCGGGAACGCGGGCAGCACGAGGATCGAGGTGAACAGCACGTTCCAGGTGAAGATCGGCATCCGGAACATGGTCATGCCGGGGGCGCGCAGACACAGGATCGTGGTGATGAAGTTGACCGCGCCGAGCGTGGTGCTGACGCCGGTCACCACCAGGCCCATCACCCACAGGTCACCCCCCGCGCCGGGACTGCGGACCGCGCTGTTGAGCGGGGCGTAGGCGAACCAGCCGAAGCCGGCCGCTCCCCCGGGCACCAGGAAGCCGGACACCACCATCAGGCCGCCGAACAGGTACAGCCAGTACGACAGCGCGTTGAGTCTCGGGAACGCGACGTCCGGAGCGCCGATCTGCAACGGCATGACCGCGTTGGCGAACCCCGCGAACAGCGGGGTGGCGAACAGCAGCATCATGATCGTGCCGTGGATGGTGAACAGCTGGTTGTACTGGTGGGGACTGAACAACTGCATCCCGGGCCGGGCGAGTTCGGCCCGCATGAGCAGGGCGAGGATGCCGCCGAACAGGAAGAAGCAGAAGGCGGTCGTCATGTAGAGGTTGCCGATGACCTTGTGGTCGGTGGTCGTCGCCCGGCTCAGTAGGGCCCGCCCCAGTCTCTTGCCCGTACGCGGCCGCGGCGACGCCTGACGCGGCCGATGCCTCCTGTTCACCGCCATGCGCGGGCGGGTACCCGGGCGCGAAAGGGTCACCCACCGAGGCGGACGGCCGACTCCAGCAGCACGGCGTGGACGAAGGCCTGCGGGAGATTGCCGCGCAGTTGGCGCTGGGCGACGTCGAACTCCTCGGCGTACAGGCCCGCTCCGCCGCAGGCACCCCGGTTGCGCTCGAACCAGCGGTATGCCTCGACGGTGCGGCCCTGCTGGTGCTCGGCGAGCGCCATCACGAACCCGCACAGCAGGAAGGCGCCCTCGGCGTCCTCCAGCGGGCGGTCGTCGTGGCGGAAGCGGTAGATGAAGTAGTCCTGCGCCAGTTCGCGGCGGCAGCTGGCGAGGGTGGCACGGGTGCGCACGTCACTGGCGGACAGCGCGCCGCGTACGGCGGGCAGCAGCAGGGCGGCGTCCACCGCCGGGTCGTCGGGGGTGCGCTGCCAGTGTCCGTCGGGGTGCACGCTGCTGCGCGCGGTGGCGCCGAGGATCATGTCGGCCAGGCGGGTGCAGGTCACCGCGATCGGGTGGCGGGGCGCCGCGTCGGCCACGGCCCGCAGGCCGGCGACGCAGATGAGCCTGCTGTGGGTCCACAGCCGGGCACTCAACTCCCAGATGCTGGCGTCCGGTTCCCGCCAGCGTTCGCCGATCGCGCGCACGGCGAGGTCGGCCGCCTGCCAGTCGTGGTCGTCGAGCCGGTCGAGGCGTGCGGCGGCGGCGAACAGCAGCAGGGCCTCGCCGAAGCAGTCGAGCTGGAGCTGTTCGCGCACCCGGTTGCCCACGCGGTCGAAGCCGCCCGGGTAGCCGGGCAGTTCGAGGTCGCGCTGGTCGGGGACGGGGCTGCCGTGCACGGTGTAGGCGGGGGCCAGCCGGGGTCCGTCGGCGTGCAGCCGTGCGGCGACGAAGCGGACGGCGGCGTCCAGGAGGTCGTAGGCACCGGCGGCGGCCGCGGCCTGCCCGGCGAAGCCCTGGTCGCGGATCCACACGTACCGGTAGTCGTAGTTGCGGCCTTCCTCAGCGCGCTCGGGCAGGCTGGTGGTGGCGGACGCGACCATGCCCCCGCCGCGCGTGGTCAGCCCGCGCAGCACGGCGTAGGCCCGGCGTGCGTCCCCCGCGGCGACGGTGTCCTCCAGCGCGGGCACCGCCTGCCGCCAGGCGGCCTCGGTGGCGGCCCAGGTCCGTTCGGCCCGCGGGAGGTCGGCGGGCAGCGCGGAGACGGCGCACTCCAGGACCAGATCGTGCCGCTCGCCGGGCTTCAGCGCGATGTCGGTCCGCAGGCCCTGTTCGCCGGCCACGGCGTGCGGGGCGCCCTGCCAGCGGAGGCGGTGATCGCCGGTGCGCAGCTCCCACACACCGTCGTCGCCGCGCCGGACGGAGTCGAGCGGATCGCCGCCGTAACCGCCGTGCGGGTCGAGGACGACGGAGAGCCGGGCGGGCCCGTCCACGGCCCGCAGCTGCCGCAGCAGGACGAGGCGGCCGGGGTCGCCGGGGTAGGCGAGTGCCTCCCGGCACTCCACGATGCCGTCGTCGGTGACCCAGCGGCTGCGCCAGATCATCGTGCCCTCTTCGTAGTAGCCGCCGAAGACGTGCCGGCCTTCCGGGGTGACCGCGTAGACGCCCGCGCCGCCGACGAGGGCGGCGAAGACCGCCGCGTCGTGCCAGGTGGGCGAGCACAGCCAGCCGATCGCCCCGTCAGGCCCGATCAGGGCGCCGCGCTCCCCGTCGGCCAGCAAGGCGTAGTCGCGCAGCGCGTGGGGCGGAAAGGCTGTGCGCATGGCTGCCGACCTCCTGTCCGGCCCACCCGGCGGCGTGCCGGACGCGGTGACGGGCCTCGGGACGTACGAGTACCCAGAGATTGCGGACGATGGGCCCGGGCCAACACACAGCGGCATCTCAACAGACTTTCGCAACGATGACCGCACGCTCCGAACCCGGAGGGCTCGCAGTTGGAGCGTGCGGGTCGCTGGGCCGGCCCCCCGGCCCGATGCCTTACCGAAAGCCGGCGCTGTCGCGACGAGCACGGCTCATGGACAGCAGCGTCGCGACGATGCCCCCGAAGCACAGGGCCACTCCGACGATGCAGATGATCATCACAAGCGCCATCGTGACGATCGTGCCGTCGCCGGTATCGTCGGAGCTGGTGGAATTCAGGTGCTGGTAGATGAGCACGATGGGGATGGCCAGGGCCACGCCGGCGAGCGGCAGCACCCCGAGCATGATCCATGGGCCTTTGCGCGCGCTCTCCGGCGGTACCGCGTCGGGGCGCCGCGCGAGTAGCGTCCGGGCGATGGCCGGGCCATCGGCGGTGTACCCGTCGATCCTGATTCCGGACTCGTCGGTGAACCGAACCACGCAACGGAAGTGCCAGCCGAGGCGCCGGGCCATGCGCACGTACGGTATCTGGGTGTGTTCGTACTCCGGCGCGTCAGGGTTGGCGCGCAGGAAGGCCACCTCGCCCCAGGTCCAGCTCCGCACGCGCCCTGACACACGATGCGCAAGGCCGTTCTCGTACAGCAGGTAGACCTCGTCCCGGCCGCTGCGCCGCGCGCGGGTCAACTGGACCACGGCGATCGGAAGGCCGGCGATCGTGGGAATCACCGCGAGGGCGAGGAACCGCCCCACCACGATGCCGGGGTAGGTGATCAGCAGGACCATGAGGAGTACGCCACCGACGGCGAAGGCCAGCGCCTTGATTCCGGTGCTCACGTACCGCCCGCGGGCCACCGGGTGGGTGCTGAGCAGCCGGCCGAGCCGATCGTCAACTGGTTCCGCGGTGACCACCATGGTCTCCCTTCGCCCTGTGAGCACGATCTGACATGGAAATCCCCCTACCGACACGCGACGCGTCGAGACGGACGCTCGCAGTCTGGCCACTACTCCTGGGGACCGGTCCCGGAAGCTGCGAGGACTCGCGCGACCCGCACACGCCCGTTGGGGTCCGCACACGTGACCCGCGCCCGGTCAGCATCGATACTTCCGAGAGCAGGCGTCCAGAATCACCGATCCGCACGTCAGCCAACGTCTGACGACCCGCCATCAATGTCAGCATTAAGTCAGCATCAGCCCGCCGGAGCCCGCGTCCGACCGCCACGAACCACCACGACCGACAACCGACCAACTCCACTCCGACCTGCAAAAACACAGGTCAGAGGCACATTTGCCAGCCTTACCAGGAGGTACCCATGAAGATGCTGATCAACGTTCCCGAGACCGTCGTCGCGGACGCGCTGCGTGGTCTGGCGGCCGCCCATCCCGAGTTGACCGTCGATGTGGAGAACCGGGTGATCGTACGGCGGGACGCTCCCGTCGCCGGAAAGGTCGGCCTGATCTCCGGTGGCGGCTCGGGGCACGAGCCGCTGCACGGGGGATTCGTGGGGCCCGGGATGCTCTCGGCGGCCTGCCCCGGCGAGGTGTTCACGTCGCCGGTGCCCGACCAGATGGTGCGGGCCGCGGCGGCCGTGGACAGCGGGGCCGGTGTGCTGTTCATCGTGAAGAACTACACGGGTGACGTGCTCAACTTCGACATGGCGGCCGAACTCGCCGAGGACGAGGGCGTCCAGGTCGCCAAGGTGCTGGTCGACGACGACGTGGCGGTCACCGACAGCCTTTACACGGCCGGGCGGCGCGGCACGGGCGCGACGCTGTTCGTGGAGAAGATCGCGGGGGCCGCGGCCGAAGAGGGGCAGTCTCTGGAGCGGGTGGAGGCGGTGGCCCGGCAGGTGAACGAGAACGCGCGCAGCTTCGGCGTCGCGCTCAGCGCGTGCACCACCCCGGCCAAGGGCAGCCCCACCTTCGATCTGCCGGTCGGTGAGCTGGAGTTGGGCATCGGCATCCACGGTGAGCCCGGCCGGGAGCGGCGGGCGATGATGACCTCGCGGGAGATCGCCGACTTCGCGGTCGGCGCGATCCTGGACGACATGACCCCGCGCAATCCCGTCCTCGTCCTCGTCAACGGCATGGGCGGGACACCCCTGTTGGAGCTGTACGGCTTCAACGCCGAGGTGCAGCGGGTGCTCGCCGAGCGCGGTGTCGCCGTCGCCCGCACCCTCGTCGGCAACTACGTCACTTCGCTCGACATGGCCGGCGCCTCGGTCACCCTGTGCCAGATCGACGAGGAGTTGCTGCGCCTGTGGGACGCGCCGGTGAACACGCCGGGGTTGCGTTGGGGAATGTGAACGGGTGGGCAGCGATCACAACGTACCGACCACGCAAGGAGATCCAGTGCTCGACGCCGACTTCTTCCGCCGTTGGATGACGGCGACCGCCGTGTCCGTCGACCGCGAGGCGGAACGGCTCACCGCCCTCGACTCGCCCATCGGGGACGCCGACCACGGCAGCAATCTGCAGCGCGGGTTCACCGCGGTGACCGCGACGTTGGAGAAGGAGGCGCCCGACACGCCCGGCGCGGTCCTCACGCTCGCCGGGCGACAGCTCATCTCGACGGTCGGCGGTGCGTCGGGGCCGCTGTACGGGACGTTGCTGCGCCGCACGGGCAAGGCGCTCGGGGAGGCCGGTGAGGTCGGCGAGGAGCAGTTGGCCGAGGCGCTGCGCGCGGGGGTGGACGCGGTCATGAAGCTCGGCGGTGCCGCGCCCGGCGACAAGACGATGATCGACGCCCTCGTGCCGGCCGTCGAGGCGCTCGGCGACGGTTTCACCGCGGCCCGGGCCGCCGCGGAGGAAGGCGCCCTGGCGACCACGCCGTTGCAGGCCCGCAAGGGCCGGGCGAGCTATCTCGGGGAACGGAGCATCGGGCACCAGGATCCGGGTGCCACGTCGGCGGCGCTCCTGATCGCGGCGCTCGCGGAGGCGGCCGGTGAGTGACGAGAACCTGGTCGGGATCGTGCTGGTGTCGCACAGCGCGGAGGTCGCCGCGTCGGTGGCCGAGCTGGCGAAAGGGCTCGCGGGCGGGGGCACCGAGGTGCCCGTCGCCCCGGCGGGCGGCACCGAGGGCGGCGGGCTCGGTACGAGCGCGGAACTGATCGCCGCCGCGGCCGCCTCCGTGGACCGGGGTGCGGGAGTCGCCGTGCTCACCGACCTCGGCAGCGCGGTGCTGACCGTGAAGGCGCTGCTCGCGGAGGGCGACGAACTCCCCGGCGACACACGCCTGGTGGACGCCCCGTTCGTCGAGGGCGCGGTGGCCGCGGTCGTCACGGCGGCGACGGGAGCCGACCTCACGGCGGTGGAGACGGCGGCCGCGGAGGCGTACACGTACCGGAAGGTGTGACGCGGACCAGGACGGCGGGCGTACGGCATGCCCGTGCCGAACGGCTCACCCGCCCTGGACGAACTCGCGCGCCAGTCGCTCCCCCGTCGTCACGGCGGCCGCATGGTCCTCGATCGGTGTCACCCGGGTGTTCTTGAAGACGATGTAGGTGACGCCTGAGTCCGTGCCGCCGCCGTGCGGGTCGGGGCGGATGCCGAGGCCCTCGGCGGTGGCATAGGACGCCTCGCCGATGAGGTCGGGCGGGCCCACGTCGCCGACGACCGCGTACCGCACGCGGTCCCGGTGGATGACGGCCGCGACCGATCCGCCGCGGATGCCGCTCGCACGGTGGTCCCAGCGGGGGCTCACGCGGGGCACGACGATGTACGGCAGGCGTTCGGCGCTCAAGTGACGGCCGTCGGACTGCTGGTGGGCCGTGGTGTCGGAGAAGAAGGGGTCGGTACGACGGTTGCAGCGGCGGCCGGGCCGTCCGTCGCAGTCGATGTCCATGTCGGCCTTCCAGAACACGGCGTTCCGGGTGCCGCAGACCGGGATCGTCGCGGGCTTGCCGTGGTCGCTGCGGTAGTGCCCGCGGGAGACGGGGGCGCAGTCACGCACTTTCGCCAGCAGGTCGGCGGCCGGGACGTCACCCTCGTGCCGTATCAACGGTCCCCCGTGGGCCGTGGGCGCGGCGGCGGGTGCGGACGGCGTCGTCGTCGGGGCCAGCAGGGCGGCGCCTGCCGCCACCAGCGTCAGGGACTGGACACGCACGATGAGGACCTCTCCTGGAGGACACTGACGAACACTCAGCCCAATCTGACGCCGCATCGATCTCGCGGCCACCGTTGGGGGTCCGGACGGCGCACATCTCCCACCTTCCGACGGGGGCCGGGGGCCTGAGCCCACCAAGGGCTCCGGCCCTCCGGCCGCCCGCGCCGGCGCGGGATCAGCGACGACAGCGGCCCGCGCCCTGACGTGAACTCCCGTGCTTTCGAGGAGAGTTCAGCTCCGTCAGGAGCTTCAGCATACGTAACCCCGGCGAGCGGCCTCCGACGACCGCCCTCTTGATGCGATCACGCCAACAGGGTCATATTGGTCCGGACCATTGCCGCCGTGCCGCCCGGGAGGCAGCGTGCGACGCGTTCCCGTGCCCGCTCCCCTGCGCCGCTGTCTCGCCCTCTGCGGAGTACTCACGCTGATCGCGTCCTGCGGAGGGCGCGGGACCGGCGACGGTGAGAGCGGCCCCCTGCCCGGGCCACCTCTGGGCGTCACCGCCACCGCGGGAAGCGCGACCAGCGTGCATGTGATGTGGAACGCGGTGTCCGGGGGCCGGGACATCCGTGGCTACGAGGTGTATCGCGGCACCACCAAGGTCGAGGAGGTACCGGGTTCGCGGCACATGGTGGACGTCACCGGGCTCAAGCCGTCCACCACGTACGACTTCACCGTGCGGGCGCGCGACACCGAGGGCCGCCCGGGGCCCCGCAGCCGGGAGGTCCGGGCGACGACCCCCGCGGCGGTGGCGGCGGACCGCTCGGCCCCGACACGGCCGGGGAAGCCGCGGGGCCGAGCGGCCGGAAGCCGGGCGGTCCAGCTGTCCTGGGCCGCCTCGAAGGACGACCGGGATGTGGTGTCGTACGACATCCACCAGGGCACCACGAAGATCCACAGTGTGGCCGGGAACCAGACGGCGGCCGTGGTCACGGGGCTGCGTCCGGGCACTCGCTACGTCTTCACCGTCCGGGCCCGCGACGCGGCCGACAACGTCTCGCCCGCCGGCGGCCCCGTCCGCCTCACCACCGCGGGCACCGACGACGGCCGGGACACCGCCCCCACCGGCTTCCGCGCGACGACCCGCCGCGCCGACGGGGCGTACCACCTCGACCTCGCCTGGGTGCCACCGCGCACCGACGGGGTGATCACGGAGTACCAGGTGCACCTCGACGGCCGTCCGGCCACCTCGCTCGTGTTCGGCGGAACCGCGCCGCGCGACCGGGCGACGTACGGCTTCTACCTGGGACGGGATGCCGGGGTCACCCACCGGGTGCGGATCCGGGCGAAGCTGCCGGACGGGACCTGGGGCGGCCTGTCGGTGGAACGGACGGTGACCACGGGCGGGGCCGCGCGGCAGGGAAGGCGCGTTCGATGAGGCGTGTCGCGCATCCGCCGGACGGCGGAATCCGTCACCTGACCGGGTGCGGTCCGCATGCGAGCCGGGCCGTGGACACGTTGGCTGCCCCTGTGGCAGCACGGGCGTTCCCCGATCCTCGGCGGCGCAAGGGATGTACCGCCAACCGTGCCGCCGGAGGGCAGTCCCATGCGCAATCCATCGCAACTTCTCCGCTCCGGCCTGACCGTGGCAGCCGCCGCCGCGCTGCCGATCGTTCCGGCGGCCGGACCGGCCACCGCCCAGCCGGGGATCTCCGTGAGCACCACCGGGTCCACCGTCTCGGTCACCACCAGCGCGTGCGCCAGCGGCAACAACGGCTTCGGCAGGGCCTCCCTGCTCAGCAGCGGCCAGACGAGCTTCGCGCAGGGGCGCCAGGCGGACCTGTCCGGCACCAACGCCAGCCAGTCGGCGCTCTGGTCCAACGTGAGTCCCGGTACGTACACCGTGATCGTGATCTGCAACAGGGACGGGTCGACGGCGGGCAGGCAGTCGGTGATCGTCTCCCCGCCCACCACTCCCTCGATCTCGGCCACGGCCACGGCCTCGCCGACGCGCGGTGTCATGGGCGGGATGGGCGGTACCACGAAGGACTACGGCACGCTCACGCTGGCGGTCGGCGGGGGCCTGGTGGTCACGGGTGTCGCGGCCACGGCCTGGTTCCTGCGCCGCCGCTCGAAGCCCTACCGGCTCTGATCGGCGGGCAGCTCGGCGAACTCCTCCAGCGCGTGCGCGAGCCACTGCGTCCAGAAGGTCTCCAGGTCGATGCCCGCCCGCAGCACGAGGTGCCGCAGCCGGTCCTGCGGACTGTCCTTGTCCGGCGGGAAGTCGCGCTCCTCGATCTCCTCGTACTCGGCCAACTGCCTGCGGTGCAGCTCCAGATGGCGGCGCAGGTCGGCCTCGATGCCCTCGGTCCCGACCACGGCCGCCGCCCGCAGCCGCAGCAGCAGCACGTCCCGCAGCGGCTTGGGGGCCTGGGAGGCAGCGCTCCAGCGGGCGAGTTCGGCACGGCCGGCGGGCAGGACCTCGTAGCTCTTCTTCTGCCCGCGCGCCGACTGCTCGGACGGCAGGGTGCGGATGTAGCCCTCGGCCTCCAGTTTTCCCAGCTCACGATAGATCTGCTGATGCGTCGCCGACCAGAAGTAGCCGATCGACTTGTCGAACCGACGGGTCAGCTCGAGTCCCGACGACGGCTTCTCGAGCAGGGCGGTGAGGATCGCGTGCGGGAGTGACATGAGGTCAATCCTAGGGACGCCTCCACGGCCCTACAGCGCCGCCGCCAGCTCGGTGCCCTGCTTGATGGCGCGCTTGGCGTCCAGTTCGGCGGCGACGTCGGCACCACCGATGAGGTGCGCGCTGCGGCCCGCGGCGACCAGGTCGTCGTACAGGTCCCGGCGCGGTTCCTGTCCCGTACACAGCACGACGGTGTCGACCGGCAGGACCATACTGTCGTCGCCGACGGTGACGTGCAGTCCGGCGTCGTCGATACGGTCGTAGCGCACGCCCGGGACCATGGTGACGCCGCGGTGCTTGAGCTCGGCGCGGTGGATCCAGCCGGTGGTCTTGCCGAGGCCGGCGCCGACCTTGGTGGCCTTGCGCTGGAGCAGGTGGACGGTGCGCGGCGGGGCGGGCCGCTCGGGGGCCGCGAGCCCGCCGGGCGTCTTGTAGTCCATGTCGACGCCCCACTGGCGGAAGTACGTCGCCGGGTCCTCGCTCGCCTTGTCGCCGCCGTCGGTCAGGTACTCGGCGACGTCGAAGCCGATGCCGCCCGCGCCGAGGACGGCGACGCGGTCGCCCACGGGAGTGCCGTCGCGCAGGACGTCGAGGTAGCCGACGACGCTCGGGTGGTCGACTCCGGGGATGTCGGGGGTGCGCGGGGTGACGCCGGTGGCGACGACGACCTCGTCGTACCCGGCGAGGTCGTCCACGGACGCCCAGGTGTTCAGCCGTACGTCCACGCCGTGCGCGTCGAGCTGGTGACGGAAGTAGCGCAGTGTCTCGTCGAACTCCTGCTTGCCGGGCACCTTGCGGGCGACGTTGAGCTGGCCGCCGATCTCGCTCGCGGCGTCGTAGAGGGTCACCTCGTGGCCGCGCTCGGCGGCCGACACCGCACAGGCGAGGCCGGCCGGCCCGGCACCGACGACCGCGACGCGCTTGCGCAGCCGGGTCGGGGACAGCACGAGCTCGGTCTCGTGGCAGGCGCGCGGGTTGACCAGGCAGGAGGTGATCCGGCCGCTGAAGGTGTGGTCGAGGCAGGCCTGGTTGCAGCCGATGCAGGTGTTGATGGCCTCGGGGCGGCCGGCGGCGGCCTTGGCGACGAAGTCGGGGTCGGCGAGCATCGGGCGGGCCACGGACACCATGTCGGCGCAGCCGTCGGCGAGCAACTCCTCGGCCAGTTCGGGGGTGTTGATGCGGTTGGTGGTGACCAGTGGGACGGACACCGCGCCCATCAGCTTCTTCGTCACCCAGGTATAGGCGCCGCGCGGCACGGAGGTGGCGATGGTGGGGATGCGGGCCTCGTGCCAGCCGATGCCGGTGTTGATGATCGTGGCTCCGGCGGCCTCGACGGCCCGGGCGAGCGTGATCACCTCGTCGAGGGTCGAGCCGCCGGGGACGAGGTCCAGCATGGACAGGCGGTAGACGATGATGGAGTCCTCGCCGACGGCCTCGCGCACGCGCCGGACGATCTCCACCGGGAAGCGCATGCGGTTCTCGTACGAGCCGCCCCAGCGGTCGGTGCGGCGGTTGGTCGGCGCGGCGACGAACTCGTTGATCAGGTAGCCCTCGGAGCCCATGATCTCCACGCCGTCGTAGCCGGCCTGCCGGGCCAGGCGGGCAGCGCGGGCGTAGTCCTCGATCGTCCGCTCCACGTCGGCTTCGGTGAGCTCGCGGGGCGGGAAGGGGCTGATCGGTGCCTGGATCGGGCTCGGCGCGACCAGGTCCCGGTGATAGGCGTACCGGCCGAAGTGGAGGATCTGCATCGCGATGCGGCCGCCCTCGCGGTGCACGGCCTGTGTGACGACCCGGTGCTGCTCGGCCTCCGCCTCGGTGGTGAGCTTCGCGCCGCCCTCGTACGGCCGTCCCTCCTCGTTGGGTGCGATGCCACCGGTGACGATCAGGCCCACTCCCCCGCGCGCCCGGGCCGCGTAGAACTCCGCCATGCGCTCGAATCCCCGCTCCGCCTCCTCCAGGCCGACGTGCATCGAGCCCATGAGGACGCGGTTGGGCAGCGTGGTGAAGCCCAGGTCGAGCGGGGTCAGCAAGTGCGGGTAACGGCTCATCGGGCCCTCCGTGCGCGGTGGTGTCGTGCCCTCTTGTTGTAGAGGACCGCGCCCACCTTATGCAACTAGTTGCATAAACGAGGAAGGGTGATGCCCGCCACGTCAGCCGACGGGTCCCTCATCGGGCCGTCGGTGGCTGCGGCCCCTTGGCCGAACCGTCGGTTGTTCCGGTGGGCCGGGGCGGGGAGTCTCGTCCGCGCTGAGGCTGCCCAGCAGGGAAAGCGCCTGTTCGGACGGGCTGCCGGGGGCGGCCTGGTAGACGACCAGTTGCCGGCCCGGGGCGCTGTTGACGGTCAGCGACTCGTAGTCCAGGGTCAGTTCGCCGACCAGCGGATGCCGGAAGCGCTTGGTCTCGTGGGTCTTCTGCCGGATGTCGTGGCGGGCCCAGAGGCTGCGGAACTCCTCGCTCTTCAGCGACAGTTCACCCACCGTCTCGATCAGCCGCGGGTCGTCGTGGTCGGTTCCGGCGGCCGCGCGCAGCCCCGCGACCGTGTTGACCGCCACACGCTCCCAGTCCGGATAGAACTCCCGTGCGTCCGGGTCGAGGAAGACCAGCCGCGGCAGGTCCCCGCTGTGGGTGTGACCGGCGAACAGCGCGCGGCCCAGGGCGTTGTGGGCCAGTACGGTCAGGCAGTGATCCAGGATCACCGCCGGGGTGCGGTGCCAGCCCTCCATCATCCGCAGCAGGACCGGGCTGGCCCGCTCCGTCCGCGTACGGGCACGGGAGCGACCGGCGACGGGGCGCGCCAGCCGGTGCAGATGGTCGACCGCGTCGTCCTCCAGGCCCAGTGCCCGGGCCAGCGCGTCGACCACCTGTGCCGACGGGTGCCGTTCCCGGCCCTGCTCCAGGCGCACGTAGTAGTCGGTGCTGACCCCTGCCAGCATCGCGACCTCTTCCCGGCGCAGACCCGCCACCCGGCGTCGGCTCCCGGTCGGCAGGCCCGAGTCCTCCGGCCGTACGAGGGCCCGGCGGGCGCGCAGGAACCGGCCGAGCCGGTTGTCGCTGTCCATGTCCTCGACCCTAGGTCCGGCCGTCGGCCCACGGGAGTGCACAGGGTGGCCGCGTTACTCCTACGATCCGTTCTCCTCGGGGCGATGCGGCCTGGTCCCACACCCGGGCCGCCCCCACGGTTGACGGCATGACACACATTCAGAACCCCCTTCACCACCCCCTCACCGGCCGAGTGGCGGTCGTCACCGGCGCCTCCAGCGGGATCGGCGCGGCCACGGCGCGCCGACTGGCGGACGGCGGAGCGAGCGTCGCTCTGCTGGGCCGCCGCGAGGAGCGTCTCAAGACGCTGGCCGACGAGCTGCGCCGTACGGCCGCCGGAACCGTCCTGCCCGTCACTGTGGACCTGACCGATGCCGAGGCCGTTCCGGAGGCCGCCCGTGCCGTCGCCGGGGCGCTCGGCGCGGTCGACCTGGTGGTGGCGAACGCCGGCGTCATGCTCGGCGCCCCCTTCGAGCGCGCCGACACCGGCGAATGGGACCGCATGATCGACATCAACCTGCGCGGCCTGCTGCACACCTCCCGCGCCTTCACCGACGACCTGCTCGCCGCGGGCGCTCGCGGCGGCCCGGCGGACCTCGTCCACGTCGGCTCCGTGGGCGGACACGCCCTGTTCCCCAACTGGTCGGTGTACTGCGCCACCAAGGCGGCGATCGCCCACCTGACCCGTAATCTGCGCGCCGAACTCGGCCCGCGCGGTGTCCGCGTGAAGAACGTCGAGCCGGGAGTCACCGGCACCGAGCTGGGCACGGACATGCGGGACGCCGGCATGCGGGAATCGCTGGCCCGCCTGCGCGCCGAGGTGCGTCCCCTGGCCGCCGCGGACATCGCCGAGGCCGTGGCCTTCGCCGTCTCGGTGCCGCCGCACGTCAATGTCGCCGAGATGGTGGTGGTGCCGGTGCGGCAGGGCTGATCCGCGGGGCGCCGCCGGGCCGTCGTATGGTCCAGAGCGGCCCGGTTGTCGTCGACCCCGTGGGAGAGATGTGAGCGGCACCCCTGAGCAGACGGCCTCCGTCGTACGGCTCGCGCAGGAGCTGATCCGGCGCCCGAGCCGGGCCGGAATCGACGACTACGGCCCGGTACTCGCCGTCCTGGAGGACTGGCTCGCCGCCCATGACCTCCCGTATCGCCGCCTGTACGACTGCCCGGGCGCCCTGGTCGCCCTGCTGGTGGAGGTCACCGGCGGCCGGCCGGGCCCCTGGTGGGCACTGGACGCCTGCGTGGACACCGCTCCGTACGGCGACGAGGCGGCTTGGTCGTTCGCCCCGGCCTGCGGCGACGTCGTCGACGGGCGGCTGCTGGGGCCTGTCCGGCGGATCAGGTCGCAGGAAATCGGCGGCGCCATTCAAAACGCAGGTGAGCGGGGCTTGGTGCGTCCAGCTGCAAGGCGGAGGAGGGAGTCGACGCGATGGGGGCTCCCCCGCGAGCGCATTCGAGCGTGGGGGAGTCGGCGACCGACGACAACGCGGCAGACGGGCGTGCCAGACCCCGCGTCCGCGGCATGATCCGCCGGACAGGCCCTAATGACCTGAGTCAGAGATTCTTCGTTAGATCGAGGCCGCGAGGCAGGTGCCCAGCGCCCCTCAAAGCCGCGTCGGAACTAGGAAGACGGGCTGCCAGCGAGTCGCGGGGCGTCCACGAAACTACCCAAAGATCTCTGACTCAGGACACTGGGGAGGGGCGCCGCCGACTCCAAGCTCGCCGCGGCGATGTTCTGCCACATCGCAGCCGACCTGCACGTCCGCGGTGACGCCCTGCGCGGCGGGCTCGCCGTGCTGCTCGACGTCGACGGGCACGCCGGCGGCTTCGGCGGCGCCCGCGCCTACCTCGCCGACCCGGCCGCGCACCGCCCGGCCGGGGTGGTGATCAGCTACCCGGGTCTGGACGAGGTCGTGGCCGGCGGGCGGGGGCTGTGGCGGGCGACGATCGCCGTACACGGGGCCTCGGGTCACTCGGGATCGAGCCGGCCGACGGTGGGGGCGGTTTCCCGCGCGATCCGTCTCATGGGACTCCTCGACGCGGCCGAACTCCCCGGCCCGGCGGGCGAGTTCCCGCTGTCGCCGAAGCTGTCGGTGACCTCCTGCCACGGCGGTCAGGGCTTCTCGATGGTCCCCGACCTGTGCGAGCTGGGCGTCGACCTCCGCACCGCCCCGGCCTTCGACGCCCGGGCCGCCGAGGGCCTGGTCCGTGCCGTCGTGGCGGAGCTGGACGCCCGATGGCCGGCCCCGCGGCCGACCGCGATCACCCCGGTGGCCGCCTGGCCGCCGTTCCGTCTGGCCCGGGACGAGCAGCCCGCCGCCGCGCTCCTCGACGCCGCCGCCCGGAAGGGCCTGCCGGTGCGGGCGAAGACGGCGGGGCCGTCGAACATCGGCAGCCTTCTGGCAAGCGAGGGCATCCCGGCCACCGCGGGTTTCGGCGTGCGGTGCGAGGGACTGCACGGCCTGGACGAACGCGCCCGGCTCGCTGACCTGCCCGGCGTCCAGGCCGTCTACCGGCGTGCGGTGCTCAGCCTCCTCGGCGCGGAGGGATAGTGCTCACCGGCTCTCCAGCCGCACGTGCAGCTCCTTCTCCTGGTCTCCGGAGGCCGAGGACAGGTCGTGCACGGAGAACAGGGAGTCCAGGGTGGTGCGGAAACGGTCGATCGCCCAGTACCCGCCCTGCGCGTCGGCGATGACGGAGGAGGAGAGCCGGGCGGGGCGGGCGCCCTCGTGCGGGTCGGCGACGTCGAACGTGCCGAGCCATACCGTCGGGCGGGTTTCGGAGAGCTCCTCGGGTATGTCGTCGGCGCACCGGTCGGACGAGTAGCAGGCACACAAGGTGTCGAACACGATCCGGGCGTCGTCCTTGCTGCATCCGCTGATCTCAACGGAGACGGATTCCGGGTGCGGTCGCTCACCGTCCATCGTGATCGCTCCTCTCGTGGCCGCGACGCGGTACCACGGCCCGCTCCGCGAAACCGCCCCGCATCCCCAGAAAACCACCACATGCCGTGGAGCACTACCTGCGGAGGTGCCCGTTCTGTTCCGCGAACGGGTTACGCCGGTGGAGGATCGAGTACGCCGAGGGGTGGCCACGGTCCGCCGTCAAGGCACGGCCGGCCGCGATGGGGGTCGAACAACTCGGCGGCGATGCCGGTGAGGACCAGGCCCGTGGCGATGAGGAGGCCGGCGGCCAGGGCCACGCCGGTCGTCGGCGCGGTCACGGCGACGGCCAGCGTCCACCAGGCGCCGGTGCGCCGGTACTCGCGAGGGCGAGCGGGTCGGCCGGTGCTCAGCGCACGGGCGAACCGGGGATCGTCGTGCTCGAGCCACGCTTCGAGATCGGCCAGACGTTCGTCGTCGGACTGGGGCATGGTTCCTCCGTGTCTCGCTGACAAGCCGGTCGAAGCGGGCCGGGCGCCGCCCACCGCTCGGGCAGGCGCGCCGGCTCACTCAACGCGCTGTCCCGTCCTTCGTGCGGCCTCCTGCCTGCCCACCGCGGCCCTCTCGGCCGAACTCCGGCAATCCTGTTTCCGTGACCGCGACGAGAGCGGGGACCAGCGGTGCTACCGCTCGGCCGCCTCCGACGGCAGGGTGCCGGAGGCCGAAGTCGACACGACGCCGTCGTCCGTCCCGTACGAATGGGAGGCATCGGTCGTTTCCTGTCCCAAGCCGCCGCGCCGGGGCACCGCGCCCCGGGACAGCCGGGCGGGTGTGAAGCGCAGGGCGCGGACGAGCGGGTGGGCGCGTCCGGCGGCGACGGGACCGAGGACGGCCAGCACGAGGACGTAGCCCGCGATGAACGGGGCCAGGCGTGCGTCGAGCCCCGCGCTGGTGGCCATGGCGGCGAGGATCAACGCGAACTCGCCGCGGGCCACGAGCGTTGTGGCGATGTCCGCGGCGGGCTCGGCGCCGTAGTGGTACAGGCGGGCGACGAGCAGGCCCTCGACCACGTTCATCACCAGGGTCAGCGCTGCCGCGGCGGCGACCGGTGCGGCGACGGACGCGACGACTCCCGGGTCGATGGCGAGCCCGAAGGCGAAGAAGAAGATCGCGGCGAAGGCGTCGCGCAGCGGATGCACCAGCTCGCGGATGCGCGGCCCGGACGGCGTGCCGGCCAGGATCAGGCCCGCCATGAAGGCCCCGATGGCGTCGGCGACCCCGAGCACCTTCAAGACCCCGGCGACGAGGACCGCGGCGCCGGGGAAGCTGATGACCAGCAGTTCGTCGTCGCGGACCTGGATGAGTCGGCCGACCCACCGGGTGCCGTACCGGGCCGCGGCGGCCAGCACCAGCAGGAAGGCGAGCGCCTTGCCCGCCTGGAAAGGCACTTCTCCCATGCCCTGGGCACCGCTCCACCGAGCGCCGGACGGGGTTCACCCCACGGGGGTGGATACGGGTCCTCCTTCGTCCGGGGTCGTGCCGGGTGCCGTGGATCGTCGGGCGTCCCCGGGGGGCGCGAGAGCTCGGCCTTCCCGCCCACCGGTCGCCCCCACCGCCTCGGCGGACCTCAACTCCGCGTGAAGCGGTACGTCTTGCTGTCCGTCAGGACGCAGAATCCCGGCGATACGACGATCACGCGCAGGGTGCCGCTACGGCGGTCGTAGTCGATGCCCTCCGCCTCGAACGTGCCGGAGCAGGAGCTGCGCAGCGGGAGTTGCCGGAGGGCGGTGACGTGGCCGGTGACGTCGGAGGTGCCGTTCGGTTCGGCGGAGAGGTCGATCTGGAGGAGCGGCTTGGTGATGCCGAAGAGCGTGCCCGCCGGGTCGTCGGAGGAGCACAGCAGCCGGGTGGGCCCGGCGAAGTCGCAGCCCTGCACGTCGCGTACGGCGTGGTCCAGGCGGACGGTGGCCGCCTGCGGGAGGTTCGCCGACGGCGAGGTGCTCGGGTTGACGCCCGGGGTCGGGAAGACCAGCAGCCGGCTCATGGTGCCGTACTCGCCTGCCAGCATCCACTGTCCGCCGGGTGAGACGGCGACCCAGGAGTTGTTCAGCGCCTCGCCGGAGCTCAGCGTGTGGACGTACTCCGACCAGCTCCCGCTCGGCGACTGCACCCGGAACATCTTCGTGGTGCCGGAGTCCCGCTGGTAGGGCTCGATGTAGTGGCCGTCGTACGAGGCGTCGGGGTCGCCCACATGGTTCCAGCCGCGGCCGTTCAGGCCGGCGGGGATGGTGCCGATCCCCGTGTACCGGTTGGCCGCCCCGGCGGGGACCTCGACCGAGGTGAGGCCCTGGCTCTCGGTCAGCGGGTCGGCGCGGTCGGAGCCCACCTCGGTCCAGGTGTCGGCGGCGGACGCGGGCGGGGCCGCGGACAGCAGGGCGGCGGTGAGGGAGACGAGGGCGGTGAGGACCGTACGGCGACGCTGCCGGGCGCGCAGGGGCATGGAGGCGACTCCTCGGTGGGGGGTGGGCGTGGTCGGCGCACAGTCTGACCCGTCGAGATGGTCATGTACAGACCAATAGAGGGAACGGTTGCCGTCGGCTCGGCTACGGTCTCGGTGTGGCTTCACCGGACGGCCGCCGCCGTATTGAGGGATGGTGGTAAAAGCCGACGGCGGCATCGCGGCGACGGTTGAACGCGGTAGAACAAGGGGAGTCGGCACGGGGGAACGGCGTGCCGCGAGAATGGGCGAAGGCGGTGCGTGGCATGAGAGCAGCCGGGACTCCCGGGCCGGCGGGCGAGGAGCCGGTGCGCGGGCCGGTGCGGCCCAGCGGGCTGCTCGATGTGCTCGGCGTGGCCTCGGTGGTCCTGGACACCGAGGGACGCGTCGTGCTGTGGAGCCCGCAGGCGGAGGAGCTCTTCGGCTACACGGCGCGGGAGGCGCTGGGGCAGTACGCCGCCCGGATCATGGTCCACGAGCAGCACCTCGATCTCGTGGTCAAGCTGTTCGCCGACGTCATGGACACCGGCCAGGGCTGGGCCGGGGCCTTTCCCATCCGGCGCAAGGACGGCAGCACCCGGCTCGTGGAGTTCCGCAACATGCGGCTGCTGGACGACCAGGGCGACGTCTACGCCCTGGGCCTCGCCGCGGACCAGTCGACCGTACGGCGGCTGGAGCGGGACGTGGCGCTGTCGACCCGGATGGTCGACCAGTCCCCGATCGGGCTGGCGGTGCTGGACACCGATCTGCGGTACGTCTCGGTCAACCCGGCGCTGGAGCGGCTCAACGGCATACCGGCCGAGGACCACATCGGGCGTACGGTCCGCGAGGTCCTGCCGCATCTCGACGCCGACGCCCTCGAGTCGGCGGCCCGTCAGGTGCTGGAAACCGGCCGGGCGCTCGTCGATCAGCGGACCATCGGCCGTACACCGGCCGATCCGGAGGAGGAACACGCCTGGTCGCTCTCGCTCTACCGGCTGGAGGACGCGCTCGGCACCGCGCTGGGCGTGGCCGTCTCGGTGGAGGACGTCACCGAGCAGCACCTGGCGGCCGTCGAGGCGGAAGCCGCGCGGCGGCGCCTGGCCCTGGTCGCCGACGCCTCCGCCCGCATCGGCACCACCTTGGACCTGGACCGCACGGCCCGCGAGCTGGCCGAGGTCGCCGTGCCCGACCTCGCCGACGTCGCGGGTGTGGACCTGCTGGAAGCGGTGGTGCAGGGCAGGCCCAGCACCCTCGGCCCCGCCGAGCCCGCCCTGATCCGCGCGCTGGCCGTCGAGGCGGACCGCGCCCCGGACGCCCTGAGCGCGGCCGACCCGCCCGGGCAGGTCACCCGGTACGCCTCCGACCGCCTGGTCACCGAGTGCGTCCGCACGGGCCGCCCCGTCCTGGTGGCGCGGGTCGAGGGCAAGGACCTGTCCCGCATCGCGCGTTCCGAGGAGGCGGCCGAGCTGCTGGCCCGGGCGGGCGTGCACTCCTATCTGGCCGTACCGCTGATCGCGCGCGGCGAGGTGCTCGGCGCCCTGGACCTCAAACGCGCCCGCAATCCGCTGCCGTTCGGCGAGGACGACCTGCTGCTGGCGCGCGAGCTGGCGTCCCGCGCGGCCGTGCAGATCGACAACGCCCGCTGGTACCAGAACGCCCGCGACGTCGCCCTCACCCTGCAGCGCAGCCTGCTGCCCAGCCATCCGCCCGTGACCGGCGGACTGGAGGTCGCCTCCCGCTACCAGCCCGCGGGCGCGACCGCCGAGGTCGGCGGCGACTGGTTCGACGTGATCCCGCTTGAGGGCGGCAAGACCGCGCTCGTCGTGGGTGACGTGATGGGCAGCGGCATCACCGCCGCCGCGACCATGGGCCGGCTGCGCACCGCGACGACCACCCTCGCCTCCCTCGACCTCGACCCCGCCAGGCTCCTGGAACACCTCGACAAGATCACCGAGGGCCTGGATCACTCCATCGCCACCTGTGTGTACGCCGTCCACGACCCGGCACTGCGACAGTGCAGGATCGCGAACGCCGGGCACCTGCCGCCGGCCCGGCTGCGCGCCGGCCGTCCCCCGGAGCTGCTCGACCTGCCCACCGGTGTGCCACTGGGCGTGGGCGGCGTCGCCTTCTCCACCACCGCCGTCGATCTCGCCCCCGGCGACCGGCTGGTGTTCTACACCGACGGCCTCGTCGAGACCCGGCAGCATCCTCTCGACGAACGCCTCAACGCCCTCCTGACCCTCCTCGACGGCCCCGACCGCCCCCTGGAGGACGTCTGCGACCTCCTGCTGCGCACCCTGCACCAGCCGGACAACTCCGACGACGTGGCGCTGCTGATCGCCCGGGTGCAGACGCCGGACGAGAACCGGGCCTAGGGCCCGTGTGACGTCAGTGACGGGCGCGCGATTCTCACAGGAACCGATTACCTGTTCCTTACCGGCCGCGTCCCACAATCACAGCAGGACTTGGCAGCGCGTACGCCGGGTGCCGTGGCCGAGGGGAGCGAGTCGTGACGCACGATCCGGAGCAGGAGCACACCACCGGCGGCGAGCCGCCCGACCGGCCCGCCGAGACGGGCGAGGACCGGGAGGTGCTCGCGGGTCCCGGCGGAGCGGAACCGGAGCGTACGACGGGCGCGGTCCTGCACGGACTGTGGCAGCGGCGGTCCGCCCGGGCCCGCACGGTCATCGCGGCGACCGCGGTCGCCGTCCTGGCCCTCGGCGGCACGGTCGCCTACGCCGCCACCTCGGGGAATTCGGGCACCTCTGGTGACGAGGCTCTGCCCGCGGCGTCCGGCTCCGCGTCACCGTCACCGGACGGCCCCCGCGACCGGCACGGCCGCGGGCCGTGGTTCCTCGGCGGTGACGCGGTGCACGGCGAGTCGACCGTGAAGGACCGCGAGACCGGCGACTGGGTCGTCCGGGTCTGGCAGCGGGGCACCGTGGAGAAGGTGGACGGCGACCAGGTCACGGTCAAGAGCGAGGACGGGGCCACGTGGGAGTGGACCGTGGCCTCGGACACGAAGGTCCTCCCCGACGGCGGCTCGGGCGCCGACGCCCTCAAGGAGGGAGACACGGCCCACCTGGTCGGTAGCCGCTCCGACGACGGCACCAGGACCGCCACGCGTGTCCTCTCGGGCGCCTGGGAGGACAGGAAGGGCTCCGGCGACTGGCGCGGCAAGTTCCCCGGCCATCCCGGTCACGGCTTCCGGGACGGGCAGAAGCCGAGCCCTTCGGGCAGTGGCGCGGCGGCCTGACCTCGGGTTCCGTCAGGCAGAGGTGCCCACTGAGCCCCGGTCGTCCTGCCGGGCCCTCTCGTGCCGTGGGAGCAGCAGCGGGGTCGCGAGCATCAGCAGGCCGGCCAGGGCGATCGCGGTGCGGGTTCCGGTGAGCACGGCCAGCAGTCCCCACAGGGCGGTCAGGGCCGCGGTGGTGAGTTTGCCGGTGACCGACCACGCGGACAGGGTGACACGATCGCCGACTCCCGGACACTGGCGACCTTCGTCGGCGAACGGACCCGCCTCGTCCGGCCCGCCGACGAGGACCTGCGGCGCATCCCCGTGCAGGACCCGACACCGGTGTACCCGCACTCACTCATCCGGCGGGACGACAACCCGCATCCCGCGCCGACCGCGCTCCGGGCGCATCTCGGGTCCGCCCGACCCGCCCCCGGGTCGTGGAAGCCGCAGTGGGCCCGGTGGTTCTCCGCCTGGGCCGGCCGGCTCGGACAGGGCGGCCTGGCGCAGATGTCCGGCAAACGCGGCGGCGGACGCGGGCCGTTCCTGCCGGATGGGACCCGGGCACGATCCGTCCGCCGTGACCGACACCCGGGCCGCGGTGCGTGGGGTCGACGGGCTGCACGTCGTGGACGCGTCCACCATGCCGGGCATTCCGCGGGCGAACACCAACCTGCCCACGCTGATGCTCGCCGAGCGGTTCGCCGCGGCATGGTCCGCGCCATGAGAGACGACGGCGTCCCAAGGTCAGGGCCTGGTGCCGATCACGACGTTGGCGTACATCTCCTCGGACACCGCCAGCCGGGTCTCCAGGCCGCTGCGGGTGAAGGCGTCGACGGCCGTCGGCGCCTGGCGTTCGCTCGTCTCGACCAGCAAGCAGCCGCCGGGTGCGAGCCATCGGGATGCCCCGGCCGCGACCCGGCGCAGGACGTCCAGGCCGTCCGTGCCTCCGTCGAGCGCGACCAGCGGCTCGTGGTCGCGTGCCTCGGCGGGCAGGAGCCCGACTTCGCCGCTGGGGACGTACGGCACGTTCGCCGCGAGGACGTCGACACGGCCGCGCAGCTCACCGGGGAGGGCCTCGAACAGGTCGCCCTCGTGGACGTGACCGCCGACGGCGGCGACGTTGCGGCGGGCGCAACGCACTGCGGCCGGGTCGATATCGGCGGCGTGCAACTCGATCCGGCCGAACGCGGCGGCCAGCGCGGCGCCGACGGCGCCCGAGCCGCAGCACAGGTCCACCACGACGGACGCGTCGGGGACGTGGGCGAGGGCCTGCTCGACGAGGAACTCGGTACGGCGGCGGGGCACGAACACGCCGGGTTCCACGGCGATGCGCAGTCCGCGGAACTCGGCCCAGCCCAGGACGAGTTCGAGGGGCTGACCGGCGACCCTGCGGTCCACCAAGTGGGCCAGCTCGTCCGGGGTGCGGGCGGCGCCAAGGATCAACTCCGCCTCGTCCTCGGCGAAGACACAGCCGGAGGCACGGAGAGCGGCTACTACGGAATCACGAGAAGAGGACGACGACTGCGGGGAAAGTGGAGGCATGAAAGCCGAGAGCCTTTCGGAAGCCGAAGGGCGCTCCCGCGGTCACCTACAGCGGTGATCCGCGCCGATTCGAGGAGAGAGCACCCGACCTGACAGAGCGGTAATGGGTCTCACCTCCTCGGTACTTCACGGCTGGGACCGCCCGCAGCCAGAAGGCCACACAGTACCCCAGCGAGGGAGGCCCGCGTGTCACCGCTCGCCGTCCTACGACACCGGCACGGCGGTACGTCCGTCCGGGAGGCGTCGCGGCGCCCGTGCCGTTCCGAACACCGTCGTACGGCGCAGCCGGAAACCCAGGGACTCGTAGAGCCGGATGGCGGTGGTGTTGCCGGCGCCGGCGTGCAGGAAGGGCGTCTCGCCGCGCGCCCGGATGCCGTGGCAGACGGCGAGGATCAGCCGGGTCGCCAGGCCCTCGCCGCGGACGCCGGGGTCGGTGCAGACCGCGCTGATCTCCGTCCAGCCCGGCGGGCGCAGCCGCTCCCCCGCCATGGCGACGAGGGCACCGTGCCGCCGTATGCCGAGGTAGGTGCCGAGTTCGATGGTGCGGGGCAGGAAGGGGCCGGGCCGGGTGCGGGCGACCAGGTCGAGCATCTCGGGCACGTCGGCGGGGCCGAGGCGGACCGCCTCCGGGTCCGGGGCGGGGGTCACACCGTCGTCCACCATCTGCACGCCCTCGATCCTTTCCGTGACCTCCCAGCCGTCGGGGACGCGCCCCCGGAAGCCGAGCAGCGGGACCTCGGTGCCGGGGCCCGCGAGCGCCGCGACGTCCGCCCAGTCGTCGGCGTCGGGCTCGTCGGGCAGGGCCAGCCACGGCGTGACGTCGACGGGATAGCGCAGCACCCGGCCGCGCCGCTCGGCGAAGTGGGCGTGCGGGCCGGTGAGGGCGGCCAGGGCGGGGTTGTCGAGGACATGGGCCGCGTCGGTGGTCTGCGAGGTCCCGGTGGCCTGCGGTGCGTCGGTGGTCATCGGGCGACCTCGATCACGACCTTGCCGCGGGCGTGGCCGTCCTCGACCGTGCGCAGGGCCTCGCCCGCCCGGTCGAGCGGGAACGTCCGGGTGACGTGCGGGTCGAGCGCGCCGTTCACCACGAGGTCGGCGACCGCCTCCAGGACCGCGGCTGTGCGCGCCCTGGCCACGCGCGCTCCGCCCAGCCGCCGCACCTCCTCGGGCGGGGCACCGGCGGTGATCAGCTTCGTCCGGTCGGTGAGCAGCCGAGCCGCCTCGGCCAGTACCTCGCCGCCGACGAGGTCGTAGACCCCGTCGACGCCGTCCGGCGCCGCCGCCCGCACCCGCTCGGCCCAACCCGGGCCGGACGGCACGTGCAGGGCCCCGAGCGACTCGACGAAGTCCTTCTTTCCCTTGCTCGCGACGCCGACGACGCCCAGTCCGAAGGCCCGGGCGATCTGCGCGGCCGCCGCGCCGACCCCGCCGCCCGCGCCGGTGACCAGCAGGATCGCCCCGGAAGGCAGGTCGAGCTGGCGTATCCCGTCGTAGGCGGTCGCGGCGGCTATGGGCAAGGTCGCGGCGTCGGTGAAGTCCAACGCGGCGGGCTTGTGCGCGGTCACCGCGGCAGGCAGCAGGGCGTACTCGGCGTAGCCCCCGGCCACCGTGTTGCCGAAGACCTCGTCCCCAGTGGCGAATCCCCCGACGCCGTCGCCGGTCGCCTCGACGATCCCGGCGACCTCGTTGCCGAAGACGGCCGGGAACAAGCGCTCGCCGCTCTCGCCGGGCCGACGGTGGCCCGTGCGCTGCTTCCAGTCGACGGGGTTGACGCCCGCGGCACGCACCGCGACCAGGATCTGACCGGAGCCCGGGACCGGCCGGTCCACCTCGACGAGGGCCTCGGTCTCCGGTCCGCCGTACCGCGTGAAGACGTACGCCTTGGGCACTGCTCCCACTCTCCTTCGCTGCGCCGGGACACCGGTTGTAGTGCCACCGGGTGTGGCAACAATCGGCAAGGAAGATCGGCGGTCCGCTATTCCCCGGACGCCGGAGAGTTCATATGGCCTTCAAGTTCTTACGGCCTTCACGAGGGCGGGCCCGCGCGCCGGGCATGCCTGAGATACACGTACGGTTGACCGCGTAAGCAATCACCACCGTCGTCACGCTGGAACCGTATGAACGTCACCCGAGGCTTCACCGGACGCGCCCGCATCGACAATCCGAGGCTGCCGCCCGGTCAGTACGATGCGGGCGACGACTGGCCCGTCCTGTCCGCGGAGGTCACTCCCGAACTGGCGCCCGCCGACTGGACCTTCCGCATCGACGGCCTGGTGGAGCAGCCGCACACCTGGGACTGGGACTCGGCGCACGGGCTTCCGGCGTCGGCGTACGAGGGCGACATCCACTGTGTGACCAGCTGGTCGAAGTTCGGGGTGCGGTTCGGGGGCGTGTCGCTGGACGCGTTCCTCCATGTAGTGCGGCCACATGGGTCCGCCACCCATGCCGTCGCCTACTCGCACACCGGCTACACGACGAACCTGCCGCTCGCCGACCTCACCGGCGGACGGGCCTGGATCGCCTGGGAGTTCGACGGGAAGCCGCTGGCCGCCGAGCACGGCGGTCCGGCGCGGCTGCTGGTGCCGCACCTGTACTTCTGGAAGAGCGCCAAGTGGATCGCGGGCCTGCGGCTCCTCGACCACGACGAGCCGGGCTTCTGGGAGCAGAACGGCTATCACGCCCGCGGCAACCCCTGGGAGGAGCAGCGGTATTCCGGTGACTGAGACCTTCACTCCCGAGGCCTTCACTCCCCCGACGCGGTTCTCCGTGCCCGGGCGGATCGCCGTGAGCGACCGGGCCGCCGCGGTGTGGCAGACGGCCACGCTCACCGAGATCCGCCGCGAGACCCCGCACGCGTCCACGTTCCGGTTCGCGGTGCCCGCGTGGGCGGGTCACCTGCCCGGTCAGCACCTGATGCTGCGGCTGATCGCCGCGGACGGCTATGTGGCGCAGCGCCACTATTCGATCGCGTCCGCGCCCGACGACTCGGGGCACATCGAACTGACCCTGGACCACGTCGAGGGCGGTGAGGTCTCGGGCTGGTTCCACACGGTGGCCAGGCCCGGTGACGAGGTCGAGGTGCGCGGCCCGTTGAGCGGCTTCTTCGCCTGGCCCGGGGACCGGCCCGCGCTGCTGATCGGCGCCGGTTCCGGGGTCGTACCGCTGATGTCGATGGTACGGCACCACCGGGTGCGCGGCCTGCCCGTGCCGCTGCGGATGCTGGTGTCGGCCCGCAGCCCGCGGGAGCTCATCTACGCGCGGGAGGTGGGAGCGGAGACGACCGCCGTGTTCACGCGGAGCGCGCCGGAGGGTGTGCCCGTGGGACGTCTGGCGTCCGCACATGTGGCGCCGCTCCTGGCCGAGCAGCCGCCTGGTGGGTGGGAGGCCTATGTGTGCGGCTCCAACGCCTTCGCCGAGCACGCCTCGCGGCTGCTCGTCGAGGCCGGTCAGCCCGTGGACCGTATCCGGATCGAACGCTTCGGCTGACGGGCGGAACACCTCCTGGCCGGTTCCGCGGCCTCCGGCGACCGTCCGTACCCGCCCGGCGTTTCGGCGGGACCCGGCTGGGCACTCCTGTCCGGCGGTCCGATGTGGAGATCGTTGGTGAACGCGGCCAGTGGGGGTACCCGTGGGGGCGCTCGCAGACGTGCGCGGTGCGGAGGTCGACATGCGAACCCGGGTGCGCGGCTGGCGCTGGCGGCGCAATCCGCTCAGGCGCCGGTCGGACGTCCTAGAGGCATGGATGGTCCTGGCCGTCGGTCTGCTGCTGTTCGTGGGCGCTCCCCTGGCGGGAGCGGTCGCTGGCTGGTGGGCCCATGGCGAGGCGCGGGCGGTCGCGGCGGAGCAGCGTGCCGATCGCCATCGCGTCCGTGCCGAGGTCCTCGGCCGGACCCCCGACTCGCTGTCCTCGGTGCGGGGCGGCCGGGAGCACGCCTACCTGGCGACCGTGCGCTGGACGGATCCCGACCGCGGTCCGCGGACGGGCACGGCACGCGTCCCGGCGGGCACGCACCGGGGTGAAGTGGTCGACGTATGGTTCGACGGCAAGGGCCGGAGTGTGCTCCCGCCGCCGGACGAGAGCGCGGTCTGGCAGCACACGCTCACCATCGGCTTGTGTGGCACCGGAGGAGCGGTCGCGGGGGTGCTCCTCGTCCGCTCCGTCGTGCGCGGTGCGCTCAACCACCGCCGAATGGCCGCGTGGGAACGGGAGTGGGCCCTGACCGAGCCGCAGTGGACCCGCCGCCGGGCATGACCGCCCCCGGAAAGATCGTTCACGCCCCATGCTGCATCCGCCGCGCGATCCTCCCGTGCGTCCGCAGCGCGTCCGCCAGCCCGGCCGGGACCGGCTCGCCCCGGTCGACGAGGATGCGGCCGGCGACCACCGTCGTCCACGCGCGGGCGGGCCCGCAGCGCAGCCACGCCTCCACCGGATCGGTCCACGCACCGGCGAGCGCGACCTCGTGCAGGTCCCAGACGACGAGGTCGGCGCACGCCCCGGGCCGCAGATGCCCCAGCTCGTCCGCGCGGCCCAGACAGCGGGCCGAGCCGCGCGTCGCGAGATCGAGGGCGTCCCGTGCGGTCATCGCGCCGGGCCCGCCCCGGTAGCGCCCGAGCAGCAGCGCCCCGCGCGTCTCCATCCACAGCGAGGCATGGTCCGTGGAGGCGGAGCCGTCGCAGCCGATACCGACGGGCATGCCCAGCTCGCGCATCTCCCGCACGCGGGCGGTCCCTCCGCCGATCAGCATGTTGGAGCTCGGACAGTGCGCCACGCCGACGCCCGCGGCCGCGAGGCGTCGCAGCTCGTCGTCGTTGGGGTAGATGCAGTGGGCGACCCAGGCGCGGTCGCTCAACCAGCCCGTCTCCTCGAAGTACTCCACGGGCCGGCAGCCGTAGGTCTCCCTGCAGTAGGTGTCCTCGTCGCGGTCCTCGGCGAGGTGGGTGTGCAGCCGTACGTCGTACCGCTCGGCGAGTTCGGCGGTGGCCGTCATCAGGTCCTTCGTCACCGAGAACGGCGAGCAGGGGGCGAGCGCTACCCGTACCAGCGCGCCGGGTTCCGGGTCGTGGTGCGCCTTGATGACGCGCTCGCTGTCGGCGAGGACCTCCTCGTCGGTCTGCGTGACGCTCCGCGGTGGCAGCCCGCCGTCCTCGACGGAGCGGGTCATGGAGCCGCGGGTGGCGTGGAAGCGGAAGCCGATGTCGCGTGCGGCGCGGATCTCGGCGTCGACCAGGCGCGGGCGGGGGTGGACGTAGAGGTGGTCGGAGGAGGTGGTGCAGCCGCCCATCAGCAGCTCGGCCATGCCGACGTACGCCGACACGTAGACGGCCTCCTGGTCGAGTGCGGCCCACAGCGGGTACAGGGTGGTCAGCCAGTCGAAGAGCGAGCCGTTCACGGCGGGGGCGTACGAGCGGGTGAGGTTCTGGTAGATGTGGTGGTGCGTGTTGACCAGGCCCGGGGTGACCAGCCGCCCGACGGCGGAGACCGTCGTACGGGCCTCGGGTTCGCTTCCGGCCGGACCGACCGCGGTGACCCGACCTCCTGCGACGGCCACCCAGCCGCCGGGGATCTCCCGCTCCCCGTCCACGACGAGCAGTTCGGCGTCCCTGACCAGCAGTTCGACCGCGTTGACCGGCACCTCGGCGGCAGACGTCATGTCGTCATCGTAGGCGCGTACCTAGGCAAAGACCTGGCGAGTCGTCCGACCACCCACGTACGGTGTGATCATCCGCACGCCCCCTTCACAAAGGCGGTTCCAGATGGCCCTGTTCGACCTTCCCCTCGACGAGCTCCGTGAGTACCGCAGCGCGTCGACCGAGCCCGAGGACTTCGACGCGTTCTGGTCGAAGACGCTTCAGGAGGCCCGCGAGCACGATCTCGACGCGCGCTTCGAACTCGTCGACACGGGCCTGTCCACGGTGAAGGTGTACGACGTGACGTTCGCCGGGTTCGGTGGCCACCCGGTGAAGGGCTGGTTCACGATCCCCTCCGAGGTCTCCGCGCCGGTTCCGGTGGTCGTGGAGTTCATCGGGTACGGCGGCGGGCGCGGGCTGCCGCACGAGCATCTGCTGTGGGCGTCGTCGGGCCGGGCGCACTTCGTGATGGACACGCGTGGCCAGGGCAGCGGCTGGGGCGGCGGTGGCGGGACCGCGGACCCGGTGGGCGGTGTGCCGGCCTACCCGGGTTTCATGACCCGGGGTATCGACGCCCCGGAGAACTACTACTACCGCCGGGTGTTCACGGACGGCGTGCGTGCCGTGGAGGCGGCCCGTTCGCACCCGCTGGCCGACCCCGCGCGCACGGTCGCCCTCGGTGGCAGCCAGGGCGGCGGCATCTCGATCGCGGTGGGCGGGCTGGTCCCGGACCTGGCGGCGGTCGCGCCGGACGTGCCGTTCTTGTGCGACTACCCGCGCGCGGTGACGCTGACGGACCGTCACCCCTACCGTGAGATCGGCCTCTACCTCAAGACGCACCGCGGCCGCGGCGAGGACGCGCTGCGTACGCTCTCCTACTTCGACGGCGTGCACTTCGCGGCCCGGGGCCGTGCCCCCGCCCTGTTCTCGGCGGCCCTGGAGGACCAGACCTGCCCGCCGTCCACCGTCTTCGCGGCGTTCAACGCCTGGGCGCACGACGAGAAGGCCATCGAGGTGTACGACTTCAACGACCACGAGGGCGGCGGCCCCTACCAGGAGGCGGCCAAGCTGCGCTGGCTGCGGTCCTACGCCTGAGGGACCGGGCATGGAGACGGGGATGGCCGCGGAGCGGTTCGTCCGGGTCTGGGAGCGGGGCTGGGCCGCGCATGACGTCCAGGCGCTGCTGGAGTTGTACGCCGAGGACTGTGTCCACCGCTCCATGCCGTTCCGTGAGCCGCACCGCGGCCGGACCGAGCTGGCCGAGTATCTGCGCTGGTCGTTCGCCGAGGAGCGGGTGACGGACGTGCGGTTCTCGGCTCCTGTCGTCGGCCCGGACGGGGTCGCGGTGGCCGAGTTCCGGGTGCTGGCCGAGGAGGGCGGCTCGGCGTCCACGCTCGCCGGCTGTGTCTTCGTGCGGTTCGACGACGCCGGCCTGGCCGTCGAGACCCGCGACTACTGGCACGTGGTCGAGGGGCACCGGGAGCCGACGGGATCCCTGTTCTTCCGCTGAGCCGCTTTGCATCTGCCCTTCCGCACTGTCCGACCAGTCGGTATGTTCATCGGGCCCGGGTCGCGATGTCACGGCCCGGGGTTCCCGGCGGACGACGGAGGGTCCATGTCCCAGCACGTGCCAGCGGTCCGCGGCCACTGCGACGAGCGCTTCGCGGCGGTACGGACGGCTTTCGAGGAGAACTTCCGGGATCGCGGCGAACTGGGCGCCGCGGTCACCGTCACGGTCGACGGCGAGACCGTGGCGGACCTGTGGGGCGGCTGGGCCGACCCGGCGCGCACCCGCCCCTGGGAGCGCGACACGCTGGTCAACGTGTGGTCGACGTCGAAGGGCCCGGTGGCACTGTGCGCGCACATCCTGGCGGACCGGGGGCTGCTCGACCTCGACGCCCCGGTGGCCGTGTACTGGCCGGAGTTCGCCGCGGCGGGCAAGGAGAAGGTCCTCGTACGGCATCTGCTGTCCCACCGGTCCGGGCTGTCGGGCCTGCGGGAGCCGCACACCCTCGCCCAGCTCTGTGACTGGGAGTTGACGACGAAGCGGCTGGCGGAGACAGAACCCTGGTGGGAGCCGGGGACGCGGTCCGGGTATCACGCGCTGACGTACGGCTTCCTGGTCGGGGAGGTCGTGCGGCGAGTCTCGGGACTGCTGCCGGGGGCGTTCCTGGAGCGGGAGGTGACCGGGCCGCTCGGGATCGACTTCCGCATCGGTCTGCCGGAGAAGGAGGCCGGTCGGGCGGCCGAACTGGTGCATCCGCCGGCCGCGTCGAGCAGCGAACAGGCGGCGATCTTCAGCCAGTTGGCGCCCGCGGCGCTGGCCGCCGTGGGCAATCCCCCGGTGGGCGCGACGGAGGCCAACTCGCCCGAGTGGCGGGCCGCGGAGATCCCGGCCGCGAACGGCCACGGCACCGCACGGGCCGTGGCCGAGCTCTACGGCATTTTCGCGGGGCAGGGCTCCTACGACGGCCACCGCGTCCTCTCCCCCGAGGCGGCCGAGCGGGTGCGCGAGGGGCAGGGCAGTTGCCGCGACCTGGTGCTGGGTGCCGGTCTCGAGAGCGAGACGGAAGCCGGGCTCGGTCTGTGGCTCAGCGGCCCGAACAACTCCTACGGGCCCAATCCGCGCGCTTTCGGACACGACGGCTTCGGCGGCTCGTGCGGTCTGGCCGATCCGGAGGCGGGGGTGTCGCTGGGCTACGTGATGAACCGCATGGGGCCCCACATCGCCGACGACCCGCGGAAAATGGCACTCATAGACGCCTTGTACAGCACGCTGTGACGAGTTCACGCTGACCGCGGCGGGCCGACCGCGCACGGGTGCCGGAAGCACAGCCGGACCACGGGCCCCGAGTGATCGAGCGGTTCTCGGAGACCGACTTCACCGAGGGCCTGCGGCGCATCGACGTGCCGACGCTGGTGGCGCACGGCGGTGACGACCGGATCGTGCCGATCGCGGCTTCCGCCGAGAAGACGGCCCAGCTCGTCAAGGACGCGACGCTGAAGGTGTACCCGGGTGCGCCGCACGGTCTGGTGGGTGACTTCGAGAAGGCCTTCAACGCCGGCCTTCTCGACTTCGTCCAGAGCTGACGCCGGGCTCGGCTACGGCAGCCGGCGGGCCACGACCATCCGGACCCGCGGGCTGCCGTCCCGCCGCCGCCCGAACTCGGGCAGGGCGTGCAACTCCACCTCGAATCCGGCCCGTTCCAGCTCCCGCCGTACGTCCGGGAGCCGGAAGGCCCGGTAGTACATGACGAACGGCGGACGCCACACGGCGTTGCGCACCCGCATCACCGCGTCGAAGCCCAGCAGCATCCAGTAGGCGCGGGACGCGGGGGGCGGCGGGGCGACGATGGGGAAGGCGAAGCGTCCGCCCGGCCGCAGCACGGAGTGGACCTGGGCGAACAGGCCCGGCAGTTCGCGCGGCAGGAAGTGACCGAACGCCCCGAAGCTCACGACGAGGTCGAACGCGGGGGCGAAGGGGAGCGCGCGGGCGTCCGCGCGCACCCAGGAGACACGCGGCCCCGCGGACGGCACGCGCTCCCGCGCCACGGCGAGCATGCCGGCGCTGAAGTCGACCCCGGTGACGCCGCGCCGGCACACCCGGGTCAGCACATCGACCCCGGCACCGGTGCCGCAGCACAGGTCGAGCCCCCGGTCGAAGGTCCCGAGCCGGCCCAGCGCCGCGCCGACGGCGTCGAGCACCGAGTCGGGTGTGCGGAACGGGGTGTGGTCGAACTTCGGGGCGAGCAGGTCGTAGCCGCGTTCGACGGACGACAGTGCCTGGACGGCGAGTTCGCGGAGACTGGGACCCTCGGGGCTGAACATCGGGATCAGCCTAGAGGAGCACGCTGTGTGAGGACCGTGAGAACGCGCTCGCACCAGCACAGGTTCTCCGTCTCCAAGGCGATGCCGCCCATGAGCGTGAGGTACGGGCCGATGCGGTCGGCGTCCCGCAGGTACTCCTCCTCGGTCCGTCCGTCGAGGAGGCGTTCGCGCACGCGCTCGTAGCGTGCGAGCTTCCCGCTCGCCCAGGCCATGCGTTCCTCCACCAGCGCGCGGGTCGCTTCCGGGTCGGCGCCGTCCATGGCCTGGATCTTGATCATGAGTTCGTCGCGCAGGGCGGTGGGCCGCCGGGTCGGTGCGACGGCGAAGGCACCCAGCTCGCGGTGGCCGGCCTCGGTGAGCGTGAACATCCGCTTGTTGGGCCGGCGCTCCTGCCGCACCACCCGGGCATGGACCAGCCCGTCCTGGGCGAGACGCTCCAACTCCCGGTAGAGCTGCTGCGGCGTGGCCGGCCAGAAGTTCGCGAGCGACACGTCGAAGACCTTGGACAGCTCATAGCCCGAGGCCTCGCCCTCCAGCAGGGCGGCCAGATCGGCGTACTTCAGGGACATGTGGACACGCTAGCAGGAGGTGACTAATCCACTTCGCAACTACTCAACTAATCTACTATGGAGGATTCGATGCGCGCATTCCGCGAGTCGGTCGAGGCGCACATCCTCCACGCGGCCGAGGCGTTGCTGGCCGAGGACGTGGTCTGCACGAGTCCGGTCGTGTTCAAGCCGTACGCCGGAAGGGCCATCACCGGCGCGATCCCGCGCGGTGCGGCACGGGTCTTCGAGGACCTCCGCTACGTCCGTGAGCTGAGCGGCCCGGACGGCCGCGACCACGCGCTGGTCTTCACCGTCCGCGTGGGCGACTGCGAGGTCGACGGCTGCGACTTCCTCCACCTCGACGAGGACGGCCTGATCGACCGCTTCATGGTGACGGTCCGTCCGCTGTCGGGGGCGCAGGCTCTGGCGGCGGCGATGGGCGCGCAGTTCGAGCGGATCACCAAGGAGGCGGAGGCGCGGCTCGGCTGAGGGGGCGTTGACCGCTCCCCCCGTCATACGGACTGTCGGGGCAGGGGCTGCTCGGTCCAGATGATCTTTCCGTTCGGGGTGTAGCGGGTCCCCCAGCGGTCGGTGAGCTGGGCGACCAGGAAGAGTCCGCGTCCGCCCTCGTCCTCGGTGCGGGCGCGGCGCAGCCGGGGAGAGGTGCTGCTGCCGTCGGAGACCTCGCAGATCAGGGCGCGGTCGCGGAGGAGGCGCAGCTGGAGCGGGCCGGCGGCGTGTCGGATGGCGTTGGTGACCAGTTCGCTGGCGACGAGTTCGGTGGTGAAGGCCAGCTCGTCCAGGCCCCAGGCGGCCAGCTGCTCGGTGACCGCCGCGCGGGAGCGGGAGACCACCGCCGGGTCGCTGGGCAGCTCCCACTGGGCGACCCGTTCGGGCCCAAGGGCGTGCGTACGGGCGACGAGCAGGGCCACGTCGTCGCTCGGCCGGGTCGGCAGCAGCTCGTCCAGGACGGCCTCGCAGGTGTCCTCCGGTGCCCGGTCGGGGTGGGCCAGCACGGTACGCAGTTGGTCGAGGCCGGTGTCGAGGTCCCGGTGCCGGTCCTCGATCAGTCCGTCGGTGTAGAGCACGATCTGGCTGCCCTCCGCCAGCTCCAGCTCGACGGTCTCGAAAGGCATCCCGCCGAGCCCGAGCGGCAGCGCCGAGGGCAGGTCGACGAACTCCACGGTTCCGTCGGGGCCGACGATCGCGGGGAGGGGGTGCCCGGCGCGGGTGAGGGTGCAGCGCCGGGACACCGGATCGTAGACGGCGTACAGGCAGGTGGCGCCGACGATGCCGGAGTCCGCCTGGGTGTTCTCCACCGCCCAGCCCTCGCCCCGGTCGAGCCGGCCGACCAGGTCGTCGAGGTGGGCGAGCAGGTCGTCGGGGGGCAGATCCAGGGAGCAGAAGTTGTGCACGGCGGTGCGCAGCCGGCCCATGGTCGCCGCGGCGTGCAGCCCGTGGCCGACGACGTCACCGACGACCAGCGCCACCCGGGCGCCGGACAGCGGGATGACGTCGAACCAGTCGCCGCCCACACCGGCCTGCGCGGGCAGATAGCGGAAGGCGACGTCGACGGCGCTCTGTTCGGGCCGGCCCCGGGGCAGCAGGCTGCGCTGGAGGGCGAGGGCGGTGTTGTGCTCACGGCTCCAGCGGCGGGCGTTGTCGATGCAGATGGCGGCGCGGCCGGCCAGTTCCTGGGCGAGGGAGAGGTCGTCGTCCTCGAAGGGGGCGGGCTTCTCGGAGCGGTAGAAGCTGACCACGCCGAGGGTCGCGCCGCGCGCCCGCAGCGGCACCGTGATCAGGGAGTGGATGCCGGCCGCGAGCACCCGTTCCAGCCGGGGCGGATCCTGGGCGAGCCAGCCGCCTGCCTCGACGAGTACGGGTTCGAGGACGGACTGCCTGCTCTCCAGGCTGCGGGCCTGCGGGGTGGACGGGACGTAGTCGACCGCGTCGCCGACGCGGTACAGATGGGACTCCTCGTGCACGGCGCCCAGCGCGACCCGGCGCAGCACGGTGTCCGCTCCGAGCGGACCGGGCTCCTCGCCGTGCAGCACGGCGTCGGGGAGGTCCACGGCGGTGAAGTCGGCGAACCAGGGGACGGTCACCTCCGCCAGTTCCTCGGCCGTGCGGGTGACGTCCAGGGTGGTGCCTATGCGGACGCTCGCCTCGTGCAACAGCTCCAGCCGCCTGCGGGCCAGTACGGCGAGCCGGCCGACCCCCGGCTCGCCGACGAGGAGCAGTCGGCCGTCGGCGCCGTCGACGTCCCCGTCGGCCTCCGCGTCGGTGGGCGAGGGCGCGTGCGGGACGGTCGCGGGCGGCACGGCCACCGATGTCGGCGGAGCCGGCAGGGCCGACAGGAGTTCCGCCGCTGACGAGGCCACCGGATGCGGCTCGGAGGGCGCACGTGCGGGCGCCGCCGCGGGAGCCGCCGCCAGCTCGGTGGGCACGCTCACAGGCGCGAGCCCCGGCACGGTCGGGACGTCCACCGCCGTCGACGCGGCGCGCGCCCCCGGCACGGTCAGCCCGCCCACGGCGCTCGATCCGGCCTGGCGCATCCGTGGGCCGCCGAGGATCCGGGCCTCGACGACCACACCCGTCTCACCCGCCGCGCCCATGACCGGGCGGCGCAGCAGGGTGGCGATCCGGCCGCCGGACAGGACGACCTCGTCGAGGGTGCACTGCGGCGAGGCGAGGAGTTCCTCGGCCTTCTCCCGCAGCACGGCCAGGTCGATCCGGCCGAGGTCCGAGCCCTCGCGACCGTCCCCGTGGCCGGCTGCCGTCAGCCGCGGCTGCTTGAGCCATCCGCCGGCGGTGCGGTCGGCCCGTCGGTACGCGGCGAGCAGGGCCTTCTCCCGCTGTGTGGCCTGTTCCAGCAACCGCGCCTCGATGCCGCGGGCGGCCTCGCGGACCAGCCGCACCATGGCGGGGTCGCCGTCGTCGCGCAGGCAGGTCAGGTCGAGGATGGCCTCGATACGGCCGCTGAGGGGGTCGCGGACGGGCGTGCCCGCGCAGGCGAAGGGCTGGAGGCAGTCGGCGAAGTGCTCGCGGCCGACGACGTAGACGGGGCTGCGCTCGGCCAGCGCGGTGCCGACTCCGTTGGTGCCGACGACCCGTTCGGAGGCGTCGAAGCCGGGGGCGAAGTTCACCTCGTCGAGACGGTCACGCAGCCGCCGGTCACCGCCGAGTCGCTGGACCATACGGCCTTGCGCGTCGCACAGCGCGATGGTCATGCCGACCTGGGTGAGCGACGCGGTCAGGTCCTTCAGGACGGGGTCGGCGGCGCGCAGGAATCGGTCCTCCAGCGTCAGGTCCGAGGCGTAGGGGACCAGCAGCTGGTGCGGCTGAAGCCCCGCGGACCTGCATCGCTTCCAGGAGTCGAGCACCGAGTCGCGGACCGCGGAGTCAACGAGCGCGCCCGCCAGAAAACGTTCGTGGGCATCGACGAGACCGCCGATGTCGTCCCAGGCGACGGACAAAGGGATCACTTCCCTCACCCGGAGACGGCCGGGTCCCGCGCCGCTGTTCGACGCGCCGCCCGGCGGAATACTCCAAGCGACTTAACCCTAGACCTTTTGTGACTCTCATCACAACATTGATCATCAGCCCGGCCGCAGTGCCGCCGGCCAGACGTCTGGGGCGGGCGGCGCCGGTACGGAATGCCGGCGTCGCGGATCTTTCTGTTGGCCTGCTGGTAGTCCCCGCCCGTCCACGGTTGGATGGTGGCATGACCACCGACGAGCACACGCGGCTCATGCGGGCCAACCAGGAGAACTGGGACGCCCGCACACCCGTTCACCTCGCCAGCCGGTTCTACGGTCTCGACCAGGACCTCGACCCCGAGCGCTGGTTCGCCGCGTTCGAGTGGGAGGACCTCGGCGAGCTCGCCGACCGCGACGTGCTCCACCTGCAATGTCACCTGGGCACCGAGACGATCGCCTTCGCGCGGCGCGGCGCCCGGGTAGTCGGCCTGGACTTCTCCGAGGCGTCCGTGGCGGCGGCGACCGGCATCGCCGCGAAGGCCGGCGTCGACGTCGACTACGTACGGGCGAACGTGTACGACGCCGTGGAGGCTCTGGAGGGGCGGCGGTTCGACGTCGTCTACACCGGCAAGGGCGCCCTGTGCTACCTGCCCGACCTGACGCGCTGGGCACGTGTGGTGGCCCAACTCCTGCGTCCGGGCGGCCGGTTGTACATCGTCGAGTTCCATCCTCTGCTCAACTCGCTGGGCCCGAAGCCCGGTCCGGGCGAGGGGCCCGAGCTGTTGCTGCGCCACGACTATCTGGGCGGCGACGGCCCCGTGCACCGGGACGCGACCCACACCTACACCGACGGCCCGGCCGTCGAGGGCGCCACGGACAGCTACGAGTGGATGCACGGAATAGGAGAGGTCATCGAGGCGTTGACCGGGGCGGGACTGACCGTCCGACGGCTGCGCGAGAGCGACGAGCTGCCCTGGCAGCGCTGGCCGCGGATGGTCCGCACCCCGTCCGGCTGGTGGCGGCTGCCCGAGCCGCGCGTCCCCCTCCTGTACGGCCTGCTCGCCGAACGCTGAGTCGCAACTCACAGACGCGACCGCGTACCGCGTGGTAAATTGCGGCTAGCACTTGTGTACGCCCCCGTTTCGGGCGCCGGTGCAAGTTCCCCTTCAGTCAGCCGAAACGCCCGCCGTTTCCCGGCCGACACGTCGGCTTCCCCGCACCACCTCGTAGAGGGCCGGTTCTCTGCCGTACCCGAGGTGCTGTTCCCGCCGTCGCGAGGCGCACTGTCCGCCTCCCCTCACGGCTTCCTCCCTTCTCTTCGCATGTCTCATGCTCTTCCGTCCGTGAAAGGACCGACCACCATGACCACCACCCTCGAACGCCCTCCTGTCCAGCAGCAGCTCCCGGCCCGGGTCGCCACCGGCGTCCTCGACATCGACACGAACGGGAAGGGACACCTGCGGCCCCTGGACCTCCTGCCCTCACCCGCCGACCTCCAGGTCCCGCCCGCGCTGATCCGCCGCTACGGCCTGCGCAAGGGAGACCTCATCGACGGAGTACGCGGCACCCAGCGCGCCCTGACCGAAGTCGCCCGGGTCAACGGGCGCACGCCCGACGACGACCGTAGCCGTCGTCACTTCCACGACCTCACACCGCTGCATCCGCGCGAGCGGCTCCGTCTCGAACACCCGGCGGCCGGGTTGGCCGGGCGCGTGATCGACCTGATCGCGCCCGTCGGCAAGGGCCAGCGCGGGCTCATCGTGGCCCCGCCCAAGACGGGCAAGACCGTCCTCCTCCAGCAGATCGCCGCCGCCGTCGCCGGCAACCACCCCGAGGCCCGGTTGATGGTCGTCCTGCTGGACGAGCGCCCCGAGGAGGTCACCGACATGCGGCGCTCCGTGCGCGGCGAGGTGTACGCCTCGACCTTCGACCGGAGCCCGAAGCAGCACATCGCCCTCGCCGACCTCGTCATCGAGCGGGCCAAGCGGTTCGTCGAGGCGGGCGAGGACGTCGTCATCCTCCTCGACTCCCTCACCCGGCTGTGCCGGGCCCACAACAACGCGGCCGCCGCCGGTGGCCGCACCCTCAGCGGCGGCGTCGACGCGACCGCGCTGATCGGACCCAAGCGGTTCTTCGGCGCCGCCCGGCTGGCCGAGGAGGGCGGCTCGCTCACGGTCCTCGCCACCGCTCTGGTGGAGACCGGCTCCCGCGCCGACGACTTCTTCTTCGAGGAGCTGAAGAGCACCGGAAACATGGAGCTTCGCCTGAACCGCGAGCCGGCCTCCCGCCGCGTCTTCCCGGCCGTCGACATCACCCCGTCCGGCACCCGCCGCGAGGAACTCCTGCTCCCCGCAGCCGAGTTGACCGCCACACGCGGCCTGCGCCGCGCCCTGCAGACCCGGGACGGCCAGACCAACCTGGAAACCCTGCTGGAGCGCATGCGCGAGACCCCGGACAACGCGACCTTCCTGCGCCGCATCCAGCCGACGCTGCCCACGAGCTGACGGCCCACGCCGGGCTGCCGGTCCAGGGCCGGACCGACGAGCCGCGAGGACCGACGGGCCGCGACGGAACGACGCACCGCGACGGGCTGACGGGCTGACGCGCCGCGAGGGACTGAGGCCGCGCCCGAATCGCGCGTCCGACGTGTGGCATCCGGGTGCTCGCTCGTACCGCACGGCCCGGGCAGCGGGGTCCAGGGCCCGTCCATTCCTACGTTTGCGGTATGACGATCACATTTACTTCCCGGGCTGCCGTGTCGACCTGCGCGATCTGTGTCGCGGGCCTGCTGGCGCTCGCCCCCGCCGGCGCGGTGGCCCGTACCGGGGCGGACCCCGACAAGCCCGATGGGCCGCGGGTGGCCGTGCCGCATCCCTCCTTGCTGTTCCGCCCCGGCACGCGGGTCCGGCCGCGGCCCGGGGCGCCCAAGGTGCCGGACGTCTCCGCGCTGTCGTGGCTGGTGGCCGACGCGCGCACCGGCGAGGTGCTCGCCGCGCACGACGCGCACCGCAGGCTGCCGCCCGCCAGCACCCTGAAGACCCTGTTCGCCCTCGCCCTACTGCCGGCTCTCCCGGGCGGCGTCCGGCACACGGTCCGCGGGCACGAGCTGGCCGGCATCGGACCCGGGAGCAGCCTGGTCGGGGTCGCCAAGGGCCGTACCTACCGGGTCGCCGACCTGTGGCACGGGGTCTTCCTCAGCTCCGGCAACGACGCCGTGCACGTCCTGGCCGAGCTGAACGGGGGCCGGCGCGCCACGGCCGCACGGATGCAGGCCAAGGCCCGGTCGCTGGGCGCCTTCGACACGCGCGTGCTGTCGCCGGACGGGTACGACACGCCGGGCCAGGTGTCCTCGGCGTACGACCTGGCCGTCTTCGGCCGGGCGGGGCTGCGCGATCCGGACTTCGCGCGGTACTGCGGCCTGCTACGGGCCCGGTTCCCGGGCGGCGGCGGATGGTCGTACCTGATCCACAACACCAATCGGCTGCTGACCGGTGCCGGCGGGGTGAAGCCGTATCCGGGGCTGATCGGCATCAAGAACGGCTACACCAGCAAGGCGGGCCACACCCTTGTAGCCGCCGCCCGCCGGGGCGGGCGCACGCTCGTCGTGACCGTGCTGAACCCTCAGGAGGGCGGCGGCTTCGCCGTGTACGAGGAGGCTCGCGCGCTGCTCGACTGGGGGTTCGACACAGGCGGCCGGGTCGAGCCGGTCGGGTCGCTCGACGCATTGCGGGTCAGGCCGAAGGCGCGGCCGGCCGCGGCGCCCAAGGCCGTGGCCCGTACGCCGGACGAGGGCTCCGGCTGGTCGGGGACAGGGGCGATCGCGGGCGCCGCCGGGCTGGGCGCGGGTGCTGTGGTGCTGGCGCTGCGGGCCAGGGTCGGCCGGGCGCGCCGGCGTTGACCGATCGGCAGCCACAGCAGCAGACCGAGCGTGATCCAGGTGTAGGTGTTGCTGCCGAGGAATCCGTCGACGCCGGACGCGTCGTCGAACCAGAGCCACACCACGCTGGTGCACAGCACCGCGTACAGAGCGGCGGCGAGGCGCGGGTGCCCGGCGCGGACCAGCACCGCGAAGGACGGCAGCAGCCAGACCAGGTGGTGCACCCAGGTGATCGGGCTGACCAGGCAGGCGGTGAGGCCGGTGAGGGCGAACGCCGTCGTCCACTCCCCCGCGGCCACGGCCCGGCGGGCCCGGGTCGCCCACACGCCCAGGACCAGCAGCACCGCCACCGCCCAGACCGCGCGGTCCGGTTCGCCGAGCCGGGCCAGGATGCCCTGGAGCGACTGGTTGGAGACGTAGTCCAGGCGGCCCACCCGGGTCGTGTCCCACATCGCCTCCGTCCAGTAGAAGCGCGAGGCGTCCGGGGCCACGGCGGCCGCGAGCGCCGTCGCCACGACGGCGACAGCCGTGGCGACCGCGGCCGCGCGCCGGCGCCGGGCGAGCAGCAGCAAGCCGATGAAGAGGGCGGGCGTGAGTTTCACCGCTGCGGCCAGACCGATCCCGATGCCCGCCCAGCGCCCCCGGCCGGTGGCCAGCAGCCAGGCGTCGGCGAGCACCAGGGCCAGCAGCAGCACGTTCACCTGGCCGAAACTGAACGTGTCGCGCAGTGGTTCGAACAGGGCGAGGGCGCAGGCGCCGAGGACGCAGCCGTACCAGCCGTAGCGTCGCCAGGCCGGCCCGGCGAGGATGCGCAGCACCACGGCCAGGGCCGCCAGATTGAGCAGCAGGGCGGCGGCGATCGCCGTGTGCAGGCCGAGGAGTGCCATCGGCAGCATGGCGACAGCCGCGAACGGCGGATACGTGAAGCCGTACGTCGTCCCGGGCACCCGGTAGTCGTAGAGCCGTCCGCCGTGGTGGACCCAGCTGTCCACGGCGCCGTAGTAGACGCGCAGGTCGAACCAGCCGCGCAGCAGGGGCACGGTCGCGGTGAAGGCGGTCACGGCCGTGGCGAGGGCGAGCACCAGCAGCAGGCGGCCGCGGTCGGTGCGGGGCAGCCTCATGCCGTATGCCCCGGTGCCGGGGCCAGCTCCGCCTGGCGGGCCTGCCACAGGACGATTACCGCGAGCACGCCGCCGGAGACGGCCAGGACCAGTTGCCCGGCGTCCGCCGGACCGCCGCTGGGCAGGACGGCGAGCGCGAGGACGCCCGTCACCGCCGCCACCCGATGGCGTACGGAGGTGCTGGGCGCCGCCGCGGCTATGAGGAACAGTCCCCACAGGGCGTACCAGGGGCGGATGGCCGGGCCGAGGGCGGCCACCGCCGCCAGGCTCAGGCCGAGCGCGTACACCGGCCGCACGCGCAGCCGCAGCCATATGAACAGGACGGCGGCCACGGCGATCGCGGACCCGAGGACATGCCAGGCCGGGACGGCCAGGGGCGCGAGGTCGCTGCCGAGCCGTTCCAGCAGGTCCTGGGTGGCGCGGCCGAGGAGGCTGGTGAGCGCCCAGTTCTGCGGGGAGACGGGCGTGTTGAGGGCGCCTATCCAGCCGTATCCCGTCCCGGCGAGGGTCGTCGCGGCGACCGTGGTGGCCCCGGCCGCGACGCCGGTCGTCAGCACGGCCTTCGCGGGACCGCGGCCCGCGCGGACCTGGAGGACGACGACGGCGGCGAGACCGAGCACGGCGGGCACCTTGACCAGGGCGGCCAGCGTGACGAGTACGGCGCCCAGGGCCGGCCACCGGCCGAGCGCCGCGACCAGGCCGATGCCGAGCAGGCCGAGCATGACGGCATCGTTGTGGGCGCCCGCGACCAGATGGAGCAGAACCAGCGGGTTGAGGGCGCCGAGCCAGAGCGCGGCGGACGGATCGGCGCCGCTGTGCCGGGCGAGGCGGGGCAGCGCGGCCGCCATCAGCCCGACGCCGAGCAGCGCGACCAGCCGCATCCCGAAGAGGCCGGCGGGGAGTTCACCCCGGGTCAGCCCGGACAGCACGGAGGCCACGCCGAGGAAGACCGGCCCGTACGGGGCGCCCGTGTGCTGCCACAGCGGGGAGACCTCGTCGGCGAGCGGGCCGCCGAGCCGCGCGGGGCCGTGGGCGTAGACGTCCATGTGCGCATCCACCATGGCGCCCTGCGCGAGGTAGCTGTAGACGTCCCGGCTGAACAGCGGGGGCGCGAGCAGCAACGGGGCGGCCCAGATCGCGAGGACGGCCATCAGGGCGCGCGGACTCGGCGGTTCGGCGCCGCGGACCAGCCGTCCCAGGAGCAGCCAGGCCGCGATCAGCAGAACGAGCCCGAAGTACACACCGACCAGGCCGAGGGCGGCGTGGACGGAGGACGGGGCGAGGAGCTCCCGGACGGGCAGGGCTCCGGCGGTCTCACCTCCTGCCGCGAGAAAGGCGGTTCCGGCCAGACCGAGCACCTGGCAGCGGCGGAGATCGACGGAAAAAGCCATGGCCAACACTCGGGAAGCGTGTCAACGCCGGGTGGCCGGAAAGCGACAGATGCCCTGCCGGGCGGGAGCGGCGATGTGACAGGCACGTGGTTGATGAGGGTCGTTCGTCGGCTGCGGGAGCGTCGTGGTTGCTCGCGCAGTTCCCCGCGCCCCTGAGGGACATGGCCGCGTCCAGCGTTGACAAGTGCCCTCAGAACACTGACACGCCCGTCAGGGTCGCGAAGCGGTCCAGCGCCGCCACGCCCGCCACCGAGTTGCCGCGCTCGTCCAATCCGGGACTCCACACACACAGCGTGCACCGCCCCGGTACCACCGCGATGATGCCGCCGCCGACTCCGCTCTTGCCGGGCAGGCCCACGCGGTAGGCGAAGTCGCCTGCCGCGTCGTACGTTCCGCAGGTCAGCATCACCGCGTTGACCTGCTTGGCCTGGCTGCGGGTGAGCAGTCGGGTGCCGTCGGCGCGGACGCCGTGCCGGGCCAGGAAGGTGGTGGCGAGGGCCAGGTCGGCGCAGGAGGCGGTGACGGAGCACTGGCGGAAGTACTGGTCGAGCAGGACCGGGATCGGGTTGCCGATGTTGCCGTACGACGCCATGAAGTGGGCGAGGGCGGCGTTGCGGTCGCCATGCGCGGCCTCGGAGGCGGCGACCTCCTTGTCGAAGTCCAGGGTCGGGTTGCCGCTCTCCGAGCGGAGGAAGGCCAGCAGTTCACCGGCCGCGTCTCCGGTACGGGTCTGGAGGCGGTCGGTGACGACGAGTGCGCCCGCGTTGATGAACGGGTTGCGCGGGATGCCGTTCTCGTACTCCAGCTGCACCAGGGAGTTGAAGGGGTTGCCGGAGGGCTCGCGGCCCACGTACTCCCAGAGTTCGTCGCCCTCGCGGGCCAGGTCGAGCGCGAGGGTGAAGACCTTGGTGAGGGACTGCGTGGAGAACGGCTCCCGCCAGTCCCCCACGCCGTACACCGTGCCGTCCAACTCCGCGACGGCCATGCCGAAGCGGCGCGGGTCGCGGGCCGCCAGCGTGGGGATGTAGTCGGCGGGGCGGCCCCGGCTCGGCGTCCGCTCGATCTCTTCGGCGATGCGTTCCAGGACCGGCTGGAAAGGCATGGACGATGTCATGATCACTATTCTCCCTCCGGGCTGCTCCGGGTGCGGATCCGCCGGTCAGGCGAGGGCGTGGCCGCTACCGGCGACGACCTCGGGCCGCAGCAGGTCGGCCAGCGTCTCGGCGGGCAACAAGCCTTTCTCCAGGACGAGTTCGGCCACGCCTCGGCCCGTGACGAGGGCTTCCTTGGCGATGTCGGTGGCGGCCGTGTACCCGATGTGCGGGTTGAGGGCGGTCACCAGGCCGATGGAGTTCTCGACCGTCGCGCGCAGCACCTCGGTGTTGGCGGTGATGCCGGAAACGCAGCGCTCGGCGAGGGTGAGGCAGGCGGCGCGCAGGTGGGTGATGGACTCCGACAGTGAGTGCAGGATGATCGGCTCGAAGGCGTTGAGCTGGAGCTGTCCGGCCTCGGCGGCCATGGTGATGGTGACGTCGTTGCCGATCACCTCGAAGGC
>NZ_JBEOVF010000062.1:0-49907 GCF_040295365.1 Streptomyces sp. NPDC002838
CCCGTGGGGGGTGGGCCGTGGGGGGTGGGCCGTGGGGGGTGGGCCGTGGGGGGTGGGCCGTGGGGGGTGGGCCGTCAGGTGTGGGGATGACGGCAGGATCAGGTCGGCGGGGCCGACCATTTCCTACGGAAACGGGCGCGCGGAGTCGGCGTTCAGCTGCTGTGGACACCCACCTCGCGGAGCGAATATCCCCAGTCGGTGCCGCGGTCCAGGCCCTGGACGCGGACGTAGCGGGCAGGCGTGCCGGTGAACCGTGCCGTGTCCAGGCCGCCGTCGCCGGCCGTCGTGGACCAGGCGGTCCGCCAGTTCACGCCGTCGGTGGAGAGCTCGACGCGGTACGACTTGCCGTACGCGCGCTCCCAGTCGAGCGTGACGCGCCGGACCAGGTGCGTGGAGCCCAGGTCGATCCGCAGCCACTGGTCGTCGCTCCAGTCGCTCGCCCAGCGGGTGTCCGCGTCACCGTCCACGGCCCGGCCCGGCGCATAACTCGTGAACGGGTTCGACTCCGCCGAACTGGCCGTGGCCGAGGCACCCTTGGCGAGATTCGCGCCGGCCCGGTGCCGTTCCGTCCCGCCCCAGGTGTCGAGGTAGGACTCGGCGCCCCGGAAGAGGTCGTCCACCACGTCCTGGCCGCCGACGCGCCGGATGTCCTCGATCCAGTCCGGGATCATGCCGACGTGGGCGGCGCCGTCGGTGTTGTAGTCCCAGGTGCGCTCGCCGGTGGTCTGCCTGTCGATGAGGGAGCCGCCGTCCACGCTGCGGAAGGGGTACGTGACGGGGTTCGCGGTGTCCGCGCCGCGCGGGGCGGGGTGGTCGCCGATGCCGTTGAAGTCGGTGCCGTAGCCATAGCCCACGTCGTATTTCGCGCGCAGCGCTTCCGTGCGCCCGGCCTCCTCGCCGAACTCCTGGGAACCGTGCATGTACTGGGCGACGAAACCGCCGAGGGAGTAGACCCGCTCGGTCCAGTTCAGGTCCATCCAGCTGTGCGAGGACAGCACGCCGGGGTACGACTCGGCCTCGAAGATGTCCAGGACCCGGCCGGTGGCCTTGACGCTCATGTGGTCGATCTCGACCATCATCTGGCGCTTCATCATGCCGCGCAGGGCGTACTCGCCGAGATCGGTGAGCCCACGGACGTTGCACTGCGCGTCCTCGTCGTACTCCGGGACCTCCACGCCGTCCGGGAGGTCCTCCTCGGCATCCGACGCCGCCTCACCGATCGGGTTGTCCTTCTGCGGTCCGGGGCACTTCTCCGTCTGCCAGAAGGTGCCCGTCGACAGGAACTGGCCGACGTTGATCGCCGTACCGAGCCCGTGTTCGTCGAAGCGGACCCCGCACAACGCGTTGTCGAACTTGTGACACAGGAACATGCTGCGCACACCCAGGTCGTACAACTCGTCGATGCCCTTGTCGATGTCCTCCTTGTCGCACTGCGCGACGTCCAGGATCTGCTTGCAGCCGAACGGCTCGGAGGTCTCGACGCCCAGGACGACGGCGAGCTTGCCCTGTCGGACGACCTCGCGGGCCTGGGCGCTGTCGGTGACGATGCGGAACCAGCCCTTGCCGGTGCCGCCGTACATCTCGTCGATGTGGTCCTGCATGTCGTAGGTCAGCTTCGCCTGCAGCCGGATCGAGGTCATCTCGTCGCAGCCGCGGTCCTTGAAGGGGTAGACCGAGCAGATCACGCCATTGGTGACGAGGTCGTTGACGAGGACCCGCTGACCGCCGCGCCAGGCGCGCTCGATCCAGGCGTAGTAGTTCGCCTGGTGGGTCATCGAGTCGTACGCCGGCCAGTCCTTGAACGTCGGCCAGCCGACCGGGTCGTGCTTGCCGTCGCCGCCGTGGGTGATGTAGTCGAAGATCGCGAGGGAACCGTCTGGGTAGTGCTCGGGACAGTCCTTGAGCGCGTCGGCGATGCCCCCGCCGGAGAACGGCTTGCCGCAGATGAGCCGCCCGCCGAAGGCCTCGTTGGAGAGCAGGTGGTTGTGGGCGTCCACGAACCCGCGCACCTCACCCGCGGAGTTCGTGCCCTTGAACGGCTCGCCGGTGACGTTGATCTGGGAGTCCGGCGCGGGGCGTGCGGTAGGAATCCACCAGTCCGTTCCGGCCGCTGAACTCGGCGTGGGGCCCAGGGCCACGGCCAGCACGAGGAGGAGCAGCGACAAGACGGTGACGTCTTTGCGCCTGTGGTACGGGCGTTGAGCCATGGTCACTACCCACGTCCCCTGAGTTGTCATGACCGGAGCAAGATACGCGACGAGGATCACCGTGGCTCGCATTCCGCGTCAAGAGCCCCGACCGATCGAGCTGATGCTGTGCACGTACCCAAAGCCATGACAGAAGGAACAGGCGCACCACCAGTATGAAACCCAGCTGACACGCACATTTACAGCACCTGTTACGTCCTTTACTGTGAACGTTCACGGAACCCCCTACATGCGCATGTCAGGCCCCTGGGCCTCGACTTCGCCACCGTCTCGATCAAAGGAGTTCGGGATGACCGTGAACGGTCCAGGCCGCACAGTGAAGGCCGCCTTGCTCATGGCGGCTGTCGCCCTGCCCGCGTCCCTGCTCACCAACCCCACGAGCGCCTCCGCCGCGGGCTCGCTCAGCATGCTCGGCGCCGATGTCTCCACCGCGCAACGCGCCCTCGACCTCGGCGCCAAGTACTACGACGCGAGCGGCACCGCCAGAGACCCGCTCGACGTCCTCAAGGGCCTCGGCGTGAACTACGTCCGCCTCCGGGTCTGGAACAACCCGGCCAGTGGCTACAACAACAAGGCCAAGGTGCTGGCGTACGCGAAGCAGGTCAAGGCCAAGGGTCTCAAGCTGCTGGTCGACTTCCACTACTCGGACACCTGGGCGGACCCGGGCAAGCAGTACAAGCCGGCCGCCTGGGCGAGCCACGGCGTCAACCAGCTGCAGACGGACGTCTACAACTACACCTACGACGTCTGCAACAGCCTCAAGTCCCAGGGCACCACGCCGGACAGCGTGCAGATCGGCAACGAGATCAACGTCGGCATGCTGTGGGACGACGGCAAGGTGGTCAACAACGACTTCACCAACCTCAGCCTGCTCCTCAAGTCGGGTTACAACGCGACCAAGGCGTGCAACAGCGGCACCAAGGTGATCATTCACACGGCCAACTCGGACAGCGACGCGCATGCGCGGTGGTTCTACGACGGCATCAGGGCGAAGGGCGTCAACTGGGACATCACCGGGCTGTCCTATTACTGCCCGTGGCACGGCACGCTGTCCAACATGGGCAGCGTGGTGTCCGACATGAAGTCCCGGTACGGCAAGGACGTGGTCATCGCCGAGACGGCCTACCCGTTCACCTCGGCGAACGCGGACAGCACCGGCAACTCGATCACCTCCGGCTGCTCGGGCTACCCGCTCACCTGGAAGGGACAGGCCGACAACTTCACCGCCGTACAGAACACGGCCCGCAACGCCGGCGCGATCGGCGTCTTCTACTGGGAGCCGACCTGGTACGCGGTCAAGGGCAACGGATGGGATCCGGCCGACATCAACAACAGTGGAAACGGCTGGGACAACATGGCCATCTTCAACTGGACCGGCCAGGTGAACCCGAACATCAAGTGGACGCCGTAGCCGGCGGCGAACACCAACAGCGAACGGCACCGTCCCCGGGCGGTGCCGTTCGTGTTCGCTTCGACGAGCAAAGCATTGACATGTCTGCCTCACGGAAGTGCAGTACTGGAAGCAAACAGCACGAGTGCCACAACTCATCCCACCGATGAAGGATGTGCACCAGTGACTCGATCCAGATGTCTGTCCGTGCTCACCGCAGTGCTCACCATGGTGGTGGCCTTCCTGGTGGCGCCCCCCGCGGCCGCCGCCGTAGCGTTCACGTCCACGGGGGTGAACCAGAACGGCGGTAACTGCCTGGACGTCCCCGGCAGTTCGTCGACCAGCGGGACACAACTCCGCGCCAGCATCTGCGACACCGGTGTGAGCCAGAGCTTCGGCTTCACCCTGGTCGCGGGAACGACCGACACCTACACGATCAGCACCCACGCCGGCCAGTGTGTCGACGTCCACGGCGCGTCCACCGCGGACAACGCCACGATCATCCAGTGGACCTGCCACAACGGAACGAACCAGCGGTGGCGGATCGTCCCCGTGACGGTCACCGGAACCGACAAGACCTTCCACCTGGTCTCCGTCGGCTCCGGCAAGTGCGTCACGCCGAGCGGCGGCTCGGCGGCCTCCGGCACCGGCCTGGTGCAACTGCCCTGCGGCACCGCGAACGGCAGGGTGTGGCGGCTGCCCGGCTTCACCGGCGGCGGTTCGGGCGCGCCCACGTTCACCAACCCACTGTCCCAGCGCGGGCCCGACCCGTGGCTGACGTACTACGACGGTTACTACTACCTCGCCACCACCACCTGGAACTCGACGATCACCATGCGCAAGGCCGACACTTTGGCAGGGCTCAAGACGGCTCCCGACACGGTGATCTTCAACCTCACCCGGCCCAACGGAGCCGGCACGATGTGGGCCCCGGAGTTCCACCTGCTCGACGGTCCCAACGGGAAGCGGTGGTACTTCTACTACACGGCCGGACGGGAACCGTACGACCTGGGCACCCAGCGGATCCATGTCCTCGAGAGCGCCGGCCTGGACCCGATGGGGCCCTACACCTTCAAGGCCGACCTGCTCGACCCGACCCAGGACAACACCTGGGAGCTGGACCCGGGCATCCTCCAGCTGAACGGCAGGCTCTACCTGCTCGGCACCTTCTACAACGGCTCGCAGCCGATGTTCATCCGGCCGCTGTCGAACCCGTGGACCGCCGGAGGTACCCGCCGTGTGCTGTCCACGCCGACCTACAGCTGGGAGACGGTGGGCGGCGCGGTGAACGAGGGCGCCGCGGTCCTCCAGCGGGGCGGCAAGACCTTCATCGTCTACTCCGCCAGCCACTGCTCCACGCCCGACTACAAGCTGGGCATGCTCACCTACAACGGCGGCGACCCGCTCAACTCCTCCTCCTGGGTCAAGTCACCGAACCCGGTCTTCCAGCGGTCCAACGCGGGCGGCGTGTACGGCCCCGGCCACAACGGCTTCTTCAAGTCGCCCGACGGGACCGAGGACTGGATGGTCTACCACGCCAACGACTCCGCCGGCGGTGGCTGTGACATGAACCGGAGCACCAGGGCGCAGAAGTTCACCTGGAACGCCGACGGCACACCGAACTTCGGCACCCCGGTGGCCCTCGGCGTCACGCTGCCCGCACCCTCCGGGGAGTAGCCGGACGATCTCGGTACAGGTGAACTGCTGTCATCCGGCGTCGGCCGCCAGTTCGGGAACGGTGGTCCCGGCAACCGCCTGTTCGGAGATGGCCGGTTTGCGGATCAGGAGCAGCGCCGCGTCGTCGTGCAGCCGACCGCCCACATGTGCCAGCAGTTCGTCGTGGAGCGCGGTGAGGGTGCGCGCCGGCTCGTCGGACAAGTGGCGCGCCAGCCCTTCGCGGAGGGGATAGAACTCACGGTCGCGGTCCCGGGCCTCGGTGACCCCGTCGGTGTAGAGCAGCAGTTGATCCCCGTCGGCGAAGGGCAGTACCTGGAGGCCGGGGGTCTGGCCCGTGAGGGCGCGCAGCCCGAGGGGCGGGGCCGGATGCGTGGGCTCCACCGCCACGACGCTTCCGGACGCGCGGACCAGCAACGGAGGCGCGTGTCCGCAGTTCACCACCTCCAGATGGCCCGGCCGCGGGTATCCGGCGACCACGGCGGTGACGAAGTCGTCGGGGCCGAGGTTGCGCGCCAGGCTCCGTTCGATCCTGCCGACGACGGCGAGGAGGTCGGGCTCGTCGTAGGCGGCTTCCCTGAAGACACCGAGCACCAGCGCGGCGGTCCCCACGGCCGGCAGCCCCTTGCCCCGCACATCGCCCACGATCAGCCGGACGCCGTACGGGGTGGGTATCAGTGCGTACAGATCCCCGCCGATACGGGCCTCGGCCGCCGCGGCGCTGTAGCGGACGGCCACCTGGAACGGGCCGACCGTCGCCGGTACGGGCCTGAGCAGTGCGTGCTGAGCGGTCTCCGCTACCGACCGGACGGCCGCGAGCACCCGTTCGCGTCGCCCGCGCAGCGCGCTGGCCAGGCCGCTCGCCAGAGTGACGGCCACCAGGGCAGACAGTACGGCCGCCAGTTCGTGGCCCGGAACGCCGTCCCGGGTTCCGAGCGTCGCGCCCAGCACCGCGGCGAGGAGGCCGACGCACAGGACACCGCGCGGACCGTTGGTGGTGGCGGCCAGCGCGGGCCCGGCCGCGAGCAGCGGCAGCCAGATCATCCCCGCTCCGCCGACGAGGTCGACGAGCACGATGACGGAGACGGTCAGCACGGGCAGTACGGGTGTCCCGGCGGCCAACTGTGCGGCAGCGCGCCTCCGGGCCGACGCCCCGGGACGGGCCAGTCGGTTTTTGAACGGCCGCATCGGCCAGTGGTCGCCACCATGGTCTCGGGCCTGACTCATCTTTCGTCCGCAGTCCTCACCTGTGTACGGGGCGCACTCCTGAAATGCCCGTTTCATCCAGGAAACGGGTTCAGCCCGGGAGTCACAAGAAGAGGATTTTCAGATAGTGAGCGAGAGGCCTCTGGTCACGCGACCCGCGGTCGGGATGAGCCGCGCCCGGATCTCCTGCAACCGGGAGAGCCGGTCCGCCGGCAGCGAGACGCCGAGCGAGCCGAGTGTGTCCCCGCTGTAGACGGGCACGGCGACGCAGACCGTGCCGAGGGCGTACTCCTCCAGGTCCGTGACGGCCGGGGCCACGGGTGAGGAGTCGAGCCGGCGCAGCAGTTCCGGCAGGCTGGTGATCGTCCTTGGCGTGAGGTCGGCGAGGTCGTGCCGGGAGAGGTAGTCCTTGCGGGCCTCGTCGTCCAGTTCCCGCAGCACCGACTTGCCCAGCGCGGTGGCGTGCCCCGCGTCCTCGAATCCCACCCAGAGGTCGACGCGGGGCGCCCGGGGACCGTCGACGATCTCGGCGACCCGGATCTCGCCCTCCTCGTAGAAGGTGAGGTAGGCGGCGGTCGCGAACTCGTCCCGCAGCGCGGCGAGCGTGGGACGGACACGGCTGAGCAGCGCCTGCCCACGGCCCGTGGTGTGCAGCGTCTGCAGCTTGTCCCCCAGGACGAACCCGCCGTCGTCCAGCTTCCGTATGTAACCGTCGTGGACCAGCGTCCGCAGGAGGTGATAGGCCGTGGCCAGGGGCAGGCCGGTCTCACGTGCCAGTTGCTTCGCCGGCGCGCCGTTCTCGTGCGCGCTCACCGCCTCCAGCAGGCGGAAGGCCCGCTGGACAGACGTGATGAGCGTGGGGCCGTCGTGCGCACCCATACGACCAGCGTGCGTCAGGCGAACAGCGCAGGCAAGGCGGGTGCGGTGCACCAGGAAGCCGGGAAGCCTGGAAGGCGCCCTCACCGCGTGAGTCCGGCCTTCTCGCAGGCGGGCCGAAGCTGCTGGGTGCAGATCTGGTCGATGGTGTACACGCGGTCCTTGACGAGTGTCTGTTCGATGTTGTCGACCGTCACCGCTCTCGGGGTGAGCAGGATGGACGGGATGCTCTTGCTGGTCGGACTGTCGGTCGTCGTCGTGGCGACGTCGCGGATGTCCTCACCGCGCCCCAGGGCGACGGCCATGTCGGCGGCCGCGGCGGCTTCCGCCCTGAAGGGTTTGTACACCGTCATGTACTGCTCCCCCTCGATGATGCGTCGCACGGCGTCGAGGTCGGCGTCCTGACCGGTGACGGGAGGAAGCTCCCTGACACCGGCGCTCTTGAGAGCGGAGATGACGCCCGCGGCTATGGCGTCGTTGGCCGCCAGGACGCCGTCGATCCGGTCCGGGCCCAGGGCCGCGATGGCGGCGGACATGTTGGCATGGGCGCGATCCGTGCTCCAGCCCAGGGTCTCGTACGACCTGGCGATCTTCACCTTGCCCGTGAGGACGGACACGGTGCCCTCCCTGTACCACGCCGCGTTGGGGCTGGTCGGATCGCCGTTCATCATGACGACGTTCCCGCCGTCCGCCTTGTCGCCCATGGCCTTCAGCAGCGCCTCGCCCTGAAGCCGGCCGACCTGCGCACCGTCGAAACTGACAAAGCCCGAGATCGGGCCTTCGGCCAGCCGGTCGTAGGCGACGACCGGGACGCCCGCCCGGCGCGCCTCCTGGATCGAGGAGCGGAGCGCCCTGGTGTCGGCGGCGTCGAGGATCAGGACCTCGACACCCTTGGTGATCATGGAGGTGACCTGCTGCCGCTGCCTGCTCGCGTCGTTCTCGGCGTTGGCGTACGACATGGTGCAGCGGGGACACAGCTCCTTCAGCCGCTTCTCGATCAGCGGCTTGTCGGAATGCTCCCAGCGCGGAACCGCTCGGCTCGGCAGCAGCAGGCCGACGGTGAAGCTGTCCGCGCCCGCCTCGTCGTCTCCCCCGCAGGCGGCCAGGGACAGCGTCATGACTCCCGCGACGAGCGCCGCGACGACGTGCCGCGTACGGGTCCTTCCGACAGGCCTCCTCGTACGGGTCCTCATGACAGACTTCCTCGTTCTGTTCCAGGCTCCGAGTCCGCGGGCGCCGGCTCGCGCCGCGGCACAACGATCTCGCTCCACACCTGCTTGCCGCCGGCCACCGGCATCGAGCCGAAGGACTGCGACATCGCCTCGACCAGCAGCAGGCCTCGGCCGCCGGTCGACTCCCAGTCCACGATCACCGGCTTGGCGGGCGCACGCGGCGAGGAGTCGATCACGCAGACGCGCACCCGGTCCCCGCGCAGCGTCAGGTCGACGCGGACCGCCCCCTGGGTGTGCACCAGGGCGTTGGTGACCAGTTCGGACACGACCAGCAGCACCTCGTCGGCCACCTCCTCGACCTTCCACCGACGCAGGGTGCGCGCGGTGAACCGGCGGGCGTGCATCACGGCGTCGGGCAGCCGCCACACCACCCAGCCGGCCCGTATCGGCCGGGTCTTCATGCCGTCGTAGCGCAGCAGCAACAGCGCCACGTCGTCCTCACGACGGTCGAGGTCGCCGAGCAGTTCGTCGGCCATCCGCCCCGGATCCGCCGGATCGGCCGCGGCGAGCGCGGTGCGCGTCCGCTGCATGCCCTCGTCCAGGGGCAGGTCGGCGGCCTCGACCAGGCCGTCGGTGACCAGGGCGAGCACCGTGCCGGGGGCCAGCGCGACCGCGGTCATGGGGAACTCCGCCTCCGCGAGAATGCCCAGCGGGAGCCCACCCTCGACCTGCACCTCCTCGGTGCTGCCGTCGGGATGGCGCAGCATCGGTGAGAGATGCCCGGCCCGGACGAACAGGGTGTTGCCCTGCTCCATGTCCAGTTCGACGTAGCAGCAGGTGGCGAACAGGTCGGTCTCCATGCCGACGAGGAGTCGGTTCGCGTGCGAGACGACCACGTCGGGCGGGTGGCCCTCCACCGCGTAGGCCCTGACCGCCGTACGCATCTGGCCCATGATCGTCGCGGCTCCGGCACTGTGTCCCTGCACGTCACCGATGACCAGCGCCACCCGGTCCTCGGAGAGGGCGATGACGTCGTACCAGTCGCCGCCCACCTGCAACCCCCGTCTGGCGGGCAGATAGCGGGCGACGGCCGTCCCCCCGGCCAGCTCGGGGAGGCGCCGGGGCAGCAGACTGCGCTGCAGCATCGTCGCGAGCTCCTGCTCGGCGTCGTACGCGTGCGCGCGCTTGAGGGCGTGCCCGACCAGCGCCGCGGTGGCGGTCAGCAGCGACCGCTCCTCGGGAACGAACTCGTGCGGCTCGTCCCACCCGACCAGGCACACGCCGGCGACCCGGCCCTTGGCGGGCAGCGGCAGGACGGCCAGACCACCGGCGCCGACGCCCGCGAGTCCGGGTTCGAAGGCTGTGCCGGCCGGCCACAGATCCGTACGTCCGTCCCGCAGAGCCATCCGAAGCGTGGGCAGGGCGCTCACCGGTGCGTCGGGCCACTCCGAACGCCACTCGGAACGCCATGCCTCCGGCCAGGCGTCGGGCTTGGGCGGGTCGAGCACGGTGACCATGAGCCGGTCGTCCTGCACCTCGGCGAGCGCCACCCGGTCGGCGCCCAGCGGCTCACGCAGCGCGGTGACCACCACTCGGCTGACGTCACGGACCGTCGCGGCATCGTCGAGTGCGGCCGTCAGCCACTGGATCCTGGAGACGTCGTCGGGGCCCTTGCGCAGGACCGAGGTCGCGGTCACCACGCCCAGCACCTGCTCCGGCTCTCCGCCGGTGCTCGCCACGACCCGGCAGCTCAGGCTCAGCCAGCGCATTTCACCGGTGGGGCGGCGTACACGGAACTCCAGCTCCCGCCGACCGAACGCCTGGGTGGACGGCTCCACGACCGACATGAGCGCGTGCATGTCCTCGGGCAGGGCGTGCGCGAGCAGGGTGTCCACCTTGCCGTCGAAGTCGTCCGGGGCGATGCCGACCAGCTCGAGCAGCGTCTCGTCCGCGTCGATCAAGCCGGTGTCCGGCACCAGGACGAACGAGCCGACGCGCAGACTCCGCAGGGCGAGACTCAGCAGCGACGACGGCGCCGGCCGGCCGGTCCCCGTCTGGAGCATGCCGGCCACGGCGTCGGCGTACCGCTCCAGGAAGCGCCTCTGCTCGGCCTCGAAGCCGTCCGTGGAATCCCCCACGACGACGAGGCAGCCCAGCCACCTGCCCTCCGTTCCGAGGGGCAGCGCGGCGAGCGACGCCTCAGCTCGTGGCGGCGTCGGCCCGCCCTCGGGGTAGGAGGCGAGTGCCGCGGGTGTCAGCCACAGGGGCCGGTGGGCGCGGAAGGCGTGCGCCGCGGGTGAACCACCGGACAGGGGCAGACGCTCCGGCAGCCCGCACTCGGAACTGGCGCACCCGGCCGTCTCCACCAGCTGGAGCTCTTCATGCCCGGCACCGGGCACGTAGACCGCTGTCAGGGCCGCTCCGGCGAATATCAGGGCCCGATCACTCGCGGCGGCCTCCGGCACCGGTGGCGGTGAACCGGTGTCTGTGGGGCCGGCCCCGGATTCTCCCAGCTCCGAGACTCCGGCCCGGGCACGGCCGTCATGAGGCATGTCCGCGACCTACTTCCCGTCCATGCGGCAGGTACCGACAGGTGGAGACCGAGCACCCATGTACCAGAATCGCATATAGGAGGTAATAGGACAGATCTACTTGATTGCCCTGGATGGCAGACAGCATTCGCAGATCACCACAGCCAGTGTCAAACTGACGACGTGGTGGTCTTGCCACCCGAACCCTTGACGCCGCGATGCACGCGAGCCGCTTCCCCCCACGCGCACCGCGCCGAAGCGCGCCCTCGCCGCACAAGGTGAAGGACAAGGGAGGTCTCTCGCATGAAGGCCCGCATCCGGGACGCGGCCGTCGCCGTGACCGCGGTCTCGACGGCCGTCGCTCTCGTGGCCTGCGGGGCGGACGGCGGGAACGACTCCGGCAGGGAGAGCACGCCGAACATCGCTGTGCTGCTGCCGGACTCCACCACGGCTCGCTGGGAGACCCAGGACAGGCCGCTGCTCGAGCAGAAGATCAAGGAGCTGTGCGGCGAGTGCACCGTCGAGCACGGCAACGCCAGGGGCGACGTGGCCATCCAGCAGGAGCAGATGAACACCATGATCACCAAGGGGGTCGATGCCATCGTGCTGGTGGCCGTGGACGCCCGTTCGCTTGGCCCCGCGGTCAGGAAGGCGAACCAGGCGGGTGTCCCGGTCATCGCCTACGACCGCCTCTCTGAAGGCCCGATCTCGGGCTATGTCTCGTTCGACGGCGAGGAGGTCGGCAAGCTCCAGGCCAGGGCGCTGCTGAGGGCCATGGGCGATGGCACACGAGACGACCAGATCGTCATGATGAACGGCGATCCCAGCGACCCCAACGCCGTGTCGTTCAAGAAGGGCGCACTGTCCGTGCTCGAGGGAAGAGTGAAGATCGGCAAGTCGTACGACACACACCAGTGGCGGACCGAAACCGCGAACATGAACATGTCCGGCGCCATCTCCGCCCTCGGCGTCCGCAACATCGACGGGGTCTACGCCGCCAACGACGGCCTCGCCGCGGGCTGCATCTCCGCCCTCAAAGCGAACAAGGTGGACCCGCTGCCCCCCGTCACCGGGCAGGACGCCGAACTCGGAGCCGTGCGGCGCATCGTCGCCGGCGATCAGTACATGACCGTCTACAAGCCCTTCGGGCCCGAGGCGTCCGCCGGCGCCGCCATGGCCGTGGACGTGGCCCGCGGTGAGAGCCTCGACCGGGTCGCCACGGGCGAGGTGACGACCCGGGACGGCAACACCGTTCCGGCCGTGCTGCTCACCCCCGTGTCCGTGACCGTCGACACCATCGAGGACACCTTGGTGAAGGACGGCGTGTACACGGTCCAGCAGATCTGCGCCCCCGAGCTCGCCGCCGCCTGCGACAGGGCCGGGCTGACCTGACAGCTGGTTCCGACCAGGTCCGGACCCCGGGAAGGAGATGGTTTCCGTGCCGGCTCCCCCCTTGCTGGCGCTGCACGGCGTGTGCAAGCGCTTCGGCGTCGTGGAGGTCCTCTCGGACATCGAGCTGGAGATTCACGCCGGCCAGGTCGTCGCTCTGCTGGGCGACAACGGGGCCGGCAAGTCCACCCTGGTCAAAGCGATCTCCGGCGTCGCCCCCGCGGACAAGGGCGTCATCGAGTGGGAGGGCCGGGCGGTCAACATCAAACGCCCCCACGACGCCCGTGACCTCGGCATCGCCACCGTCTACCAGGACCTCGCGCTGTGCGGGAACCTCGACGTCGTCGGCAACCTGTTCCTCGGACGCGAGATCCGCAGGTTCGCCTTCCTCGACGAGGTGGAGATGGAGCGCCGCACCAGACATCTGCTGGAACGGCTGACCAGGGCCGTCCCCGATCTGCGCGCCCCCGTCGTCTCGCTGTCCAGCGGCCAGCGGCAGACGGTCGCCATCGCTCGCTCGCTCCTCGGGGAGCCGCGGGTCCTCCTGCTGGACGAACCGACCGCAGCTCTGGGAATCGAGCAGACAGCAGAGGTACTGGACCTCGTGGACCACCTGCGCGACCGCGGCGTGGGCGTGCTGCTCATCAGCCACAACATGGGCGACGTCAAAGCTCTCGCGGACCGGGCCGCCGTGCTCCGGCTCGGTCGCAACAACGGCTTCTTCGACGTGAACACCGCGTCCCAGGAACAGATCATCTCCTCCATCACCGGCGCCACGCAGAACGTGCCCCGCCGGCCGGCCCCGCAGGACGCGGGATGGTGAAAGGGATGCGCAAGATGGCGGACCACATGCGGGCCGAACCCACCGCGCCGCGCGCCGAGGCTCCTCCCCCGCACCGCGAGCGGGCCGTCGCCCGTGCCGTGGAGAGCTGGGTCGCCGTCTTCCGGCGCAAGCTGAGCGCCGGGGAACTGGGCTGGCTCCCCGTCGTCATCGTCCTCGCCGCGGTCTGGATCACCTTCCAGACCCTCAACGAGAACTTCCTCTCACCCCGGAACCTGTCCAATCTCAGCGTGGACATCGTGGGCACGGGTCTGATCGCGGTCGGCATCGTCTTCGTGCTGCTGATCGGTGAGCTCGACCTGTCGGTGGGCTCGATCAGCGGTCTCGCGGCGGCTGTCTTCGCCGTTCTGAACGTGAACAACGGCGTGCCGGAATGGCTCGCCCTCATCATCGCGGTGATCGTGGGGACCGTCACGGGAGCCGTCCAGGGCTTCTCCTTCGCCCGGACGCGGGTGCCGGCGTTCGTCGTCACGCTCGCCGGGCTGCTCACCTGGAACGGCCTCATGCTGTACATCCTCGGGACCAGCGGCACCGTCAACCTCGACGAGAACGGGCTCGTCGCCAAGCTGACCAGCTACTACTTCACCCATGACGCCGCCGCCTACGGCGTGGCGGCAATCGGCGCGGGCATGGTCTTCCTCGTCTCCTACCAGGACAGGCGGCGCCGCATGGCCGTCGGCATGCCGCACCGCTCGCTCCGCGGGATCGGGATGCGCACGGGGGTACTCGCGGTGATCGCGTTCGCCGCCGCGTATCTGCTCAACCGCTTCCAGGGTTTGCCGCTCGCGCTTCTGATCTTCCTGGTGGTGGTGGCCGGCCTCGACATCACTCTCCGCCGCACGCACTACGGACGGCAGGTCTACGCACTCGGCGGCGGTGTCGAAGCGGCCCGGCGTGCCAGCCTCAGCGTGATCCGCGTACAGACCGCGGTGCTCGCCGTCTCGGGCACCATGGCCGCGGTCGGCGGCCTGTTCCTGGCCTCGCGGATCACCTCGGTGAGCCAGGGTTCGGGCTCGGGCGTCCTCCTGCTCAACGCCATCGCGGCAGCGGTCATCGGCGGCACCAGCCTGTTCGGAGGACGCGGTACGACCTGGTCCGCGGTGCTCGGCATCCTGGTGATCCAGTCGATCGCCTCGGGCATGGCGATCACGGACACCCCCGCTGCCGTCCAGTTCATCATCACGGGCGGGGTGCTCTTCGCAGCGGTGGTCATCGACTCGCTGTCCCGGCGCTCGCAGGAGGCACACGGGCGGGCTTGAAGGGCCCAGACGTGCGTTTCAGGGCCAGACGCCGGAGAAGTCGATCTTCTGGGCCCATTCCGGGTGGTCTATCAGCGGATTGCGGTTGCCCTGGATCTCCGCTATGGCGGCATTGCGGTGCCGCTCGTACTCGCTCACCGACTCGTTGTCGTGCCAGGTCAGAAGGGTGGGCAGCCGGTTCTCGGGGAACTCGTCCAGTTCGTCGCCGACCAGCCCCGGGTAGCGCAGCAGGAAGTACAGGGTGGCTCGGGCGACCGTTCCCTTCCCCTTCTCCGGCTCGAATCCCACGTCCTCGCGCATCCCGCACTCCTGACGGACCGCTTCCTCGAAGCCGGGGAAATCGAAGTAGGGGTACTTGTTGCGGTAGCTGTTGCACTTGGGCTCGCACGCGAACAGGTGGTGGAGGTCGCCCCGCATGGGCTCCCGCTCGGCGAACCACGACTGCGGCACCACATGCTCGCAGTTGAAGGGCATCGACGCTTCCAGAGCGGCGAATTCGGCCTCGAACTCGGCCGGGCCGGCCGTGCTTTCGTGCCGGAGCAGTTCTTGTACGCGTGCGAGGCGGGCCTCTTCCACCGCGGCGTCCGCCCGTATGAGCTCCTCCACGGAGAAGATCTTTCCGGAGTAGACGCTGCGCAGCCGGCCGTCCTCGTGCTGGTCGACCCATGGGTAGAGCAGCCGCATCGGCTTGTACCTGGGCCGGGGCTCGTGGGTCTCCTCCAGCAGCTCGGTGAGCGCGCGCCGCAGCGCCTCGCCGTCGGCGGTGTCGATGCCGGCGTAATAGGCGTCGCGTGCGGCGCTGTCCGCGGTCCGGTCGTAGTAGGGCCGTTCCCGCGCGAGCCGGAAGTTGACCAGGGCCGCGTTCACGTCCCTCTCTACCGCGGAGCCGCCGTCCAGCCGCCCTGTCGCCGGAATCGTCGGTGCCAGTGCGGGTGCGGGCTGTTGGGCGGCGGCGGGCCCCACCGGGTACGCCGACGTGCCGAGCCCGAAGCTGATCCGCAGGGGGACGGTGAGTTGTACGGTCCCGTCGGCCGAGGGCGTGGACGGAACGCCCTCGACGGGGGGCGGGGTGGTCCCGGCGGTGAACACCTCGTCCCGCAGCCGGGCTGCCGGGCCGGTCAGTGTGATCTCACGCAGGGCGCGCAGCACTCGGCTGATCCGCACCCCCTCGTTGGCCCGCCACGCCACTCGGTGCTCGCCCATCTCCGGCGCCCAGGGCGTTCCGTCGATGCTCAGGGGCCGCCCCTCGGCGTCGGTCTTCGGGACGGCCGAGTGGTGCAGTGCGACGACCTCCCACTGGTCGTTGAAGACCGGCGAGCCCGACGATCCCTCATCGGTGTCGGACTCGTAGTGCAGGAACCGATCCAGCACGTCGACGACCTGGTTCTCGCGCAGCGCGAGCTGCTTGGGCTCGCCCCTGGGGTGCTGAACGATGTTGACGAACTCGCCGATGACGACCTTGCCCTGCGCTTCACCGAGAGCCAGGCGGCCGAACGACGAGAGCGCCTCGCCGCGCGCGCCGTGTCCGGCGACCGCGACCACGCTGAAGTCCAGCTGCCGGTCGGTGACGAAGAACCTCTGCGGCTCCAGCTGGAAGACCGCCGGTTCGAGCGGACGCCCGTCGACTCCGGCCTGGAACGCGAACGCGACCGTACTGCGGCCCGCTGTCTCCTTGCCGCGCAGCACATGGTTGTTGGTGAGCAGAAGGGAGGGGGAGATCATGAAGCCGGTGCCGTGACCGCCGCCCGGCCCGCCGATGGTGACCCTGCCGACCGCGCGGGAGACCGCGGCGCCTTCCTCCAGGAACGCGACCGGGGTGAGATTGTTGCGCCCGATGAGGCGCTCCAGCCCCAGCACATCGCTGCCGAAGCTGTCCGGCGGCAGCCGCAGGGTGCTTCCCGCCGTCGTGACGGGATCCGAGGGCGTCCTCTCGATGGCCCTGGCCAACGACCAGTCGGCGCCGAGACGCGCCAGCCGCTTCTCGACCCGCTCGGGCTCATCGGCGTACAACACGCCGCGTGTCTCGAGTACCGCCTGGTTTCTCTCCCGCTGCGCGGTCCGGTTCGCATAGCGTTCGGCGGCCATCGTCAGTTGTGACAGGTAGTCCGATTCCGTCTCGGAAACGAGTTCCGGCGTTGCCATGGTCTGCCTCCTCGGAAGCGGCAGTGGTTTGCGCGCTGTTGCACCGGCGGCCATGGTGTCTCGGCGTGTTGGCTGTCCTCCTTTCGATGCTCGCAGGCGTGACAAACATGCGCAAAAGTTGTAGTGCGTCCCTCAAGGTGCAGGAGAGCAGTAGTTCCCATAACGTGGTATTTGGAGTGCTTCCAGGGGGTTTCCCTCCCTTGTCGGGAGGTTCGGCCGTAGTTCCCGCCGCCGCAAGCATCACCCCATTCTCAGGAGACATGATGGCCACGCAGCGTGCCGTCCCGCGCCCAGCCTCGGTCTACGCACTCGCCGGAATCCGGATCTTCAACGGGGCCACCGGACTGCTGGCACCGGCCCTGCTCATCCGGCGCCTCGACCCCGATCGTGAGCCGCTGAGTCCGGCGGCCGTCTACGCTTTCCGGCTCTTCGGGATCCGTACGGTCCTGCTCGGACTGGATCTGCTGACCAACCACGGCGAACGGCTTCGGCAAGACCTGCGCGAGGGCGTCCTGATCCACGGCAGTGACACCGCGACGGCGGCCATGCTCGGCTTGAACGGCCGGCTTCCGCCGCGCACCGCCGTGCTGACCACGCTCATCTCGGCCACCAACACCGTCCTGGCCGCGACCGCCGGCGCCTCCTTCACCGACTCCCGCCGTTCCGCCAACTCCGCCAAGGGGAAGCGGAAGTGACGGCGGGACCCGGTGCCGCTCCCCCGGCCGAGACGGCCGAGACGGGTTTCGACTACGTCGTCGTCGGTGCCGGTGCGGGAGGCGGCCCGCTGGCCGCCAACCTCGCCGCCGCGGGCATGCGCACCCTGCTGCTCGACGCGGGCGGCGCCGAGGAGGACGACAACTACCTGGTTCCCGCCTTCCACGCGGACGCCTCCGAGGACCCCGTCCAGTGCTGGAACTACTTCGTACGGCACTACGCCGACGAACGGCAGCACCTCCGCGACAGCAAGCTCGTCCCGGACAAGGGCATCCTCTACCCGCGCGCCGGGACGGTCGGCGGCTGTACCGCGCACCACGCGTTGATCACCGTCTATCCGTACAACCGCGACTGGGACGCGATCGCGGAGGAGACCGGCGACGCGACGTGGCACAGCACGGCCATGCGCCGGTACTTCGAGCGGCTGGAGCGCTGTACGTACCGGCCCAGGCCCAAGGAGCCGCCCGCCAACCCGCTGCTGGCCGCGCTGCTGAAGGTCCTGCCCTTCACGGCCGCCCGGTACCGCAACGACGCACGGCACGGATTCGACGGCTGGCTGCCCACCGCCCTCGCCGATCCCGAACTGGCCGTCCAGGACAAGCAGTTGCTGAAGGTCGTCCTCTCCGCCGCGGAGGACACGCTCGCAGGCCTCCTCGACCGGCCGCTGTCCCCGCTGGAGGGGTTCGGCTCCTTCGTCGATCCCAACGACTGGCGGGTGCAGACGCGTGCTCTGCAGGGGTTGTGGCAGATCCCGATCTCCACGGCGGACGGACGGCGCAGCGCCGTACGCGAGCGGGTCCAGGCGGTGCGGCGGAGCCATCCGGGCCATCTGGTGGTCCGTACGAACGCCCTGGCGGCCCGGGTCGTGCTGGACGCGAGCGGAGCGGCGACCGGCGTCGACTATCTGGACGGGGCGCACGCCTACCGGGCCGACCCCGCGAGCCGTCAGGCCACCGGGCCACCGGTGCTGCGCAGGGTCCTGGCTTCCCGGGAGGTGATCCTGGCCGCGGGGGCCTTCAACACGCCCCAGCTGCTGATGCTTTCGGGCATCGGGCCGCGTGCGGAGCTGCAGCGGCACGGCATCCCGGTGCGGGTCGACCTCCAGGGCGTGGGCGCCCATCTGCAGGACCGGTACGAAGTCGGCGTGGTCAGCCAGATGGACCGCGAGTTCCCGGTCGTCAAGGACTGCGACTTCCACGCGCCGCGGCCCGGCACCGAACCGGACCGCTGTTACCGAGCCTGGCGGCGCGGCGAAGGCCTGTACACGACCAACGGCGCCGTCGTCGGTGTCACCCGCAAGTCCCGCCCGGAGCTGGACGCCCCGGACCTGTTCATCTTCGGCGGCCCCTTCGACTTCCGGGGCTACTACCCCGGCTACTCGCTCGACCTGACGCGCCATCGGGACCGCTTCACGTGGGCGATCCTCAAGAGCCGCACCCACAACACCGGGGGCCGGGTGCGGCTGCGGTCCGCCGACCCTCGTGACACCCCGCTGGTGAACTTCCACTACTTCGCCGAGGGCACGGACAAGGACGACGTGGATCTCGAAGCGATGGCCGATGCCGTGGAGTTCGTGCGCGGGATGAACCGCAGGGCCGGCTCCGTGGTCCTCAAGGAGCTGTGGCCCGGTGACGAGGCGGGCGACCGCGAGGGTGTCCGCCGTTTCGTGCGGGACGAGGCCTGGGGCCACCACGCGTCCTGCACCTGCCGGATGGGGCGGGCGGACGATCCCTCGGCCGTCGTCGACAGCGACTTCCGGGTGCGCGGAGTGGACCGCCTGCGGATCGTCGACGCCTCGGTCTTTCCCCGCATTCCCGGATTCTTCGTCGCCGCCCCCATCTACATGATCAGTGAGAAGGCGAGCGACGTGATCCTCGCAACCGCCGAAGGAGCATCGCGATGAGCAAGCAACCACGCGCCGCACGGCGTTCCGCGGCCGGATACCGTACGTCATTTCCCTGGCGGATCGTCACCCGCGGCGCCGAATTCCTGGACCGGCGCATCGGCTGGGACAGGCTGCCCGTCGTTCCAGGCCTGCTGACGCTCCTCGGACTGCGCGTCAGACTCCGCCAGGAGAATCTCCACGACACCGGCCGGCTGCCCTCGGTCGATCTGCCCGATCCCGCACCCCCCTCCGAGAGCCACAGGGTCAACCGGACCGCCGACGGCAGCCGCAACGACCTCGTCGAGCCGCGGATGGGCATGGCGGGCACCCGCTTCGGCCGCAACATCCCGCTGGACCGGATTCCCCCGGCCACGCCGGAGGACGTACTGTCCAGGCCGAACCCGCGCGAGGTCAGCCGCGCCCTGCTCTCCCGCGACGAGCTCGCCCCGGCCGAATCGGTCAACTCGCTGGTCGCCGCCTGGCTTCAGTTCATGATCCGCGACTGGTTCAGCCACGGTACGAGCCCCATGGACCGGCCCTGGGAAGTACCCCTCATGGACGACGACCCGTGGCCGGAACACCCCATGCGGATCATGCGGACGCCGGACGACCCGACCCGCGACCCGCAGGCACCCGCCGGGACGCCCGACACCCGCGTCAACGAGTCCTCCCACTGGTGGGACGCCTCGCAGATCTACGGGTCGAACGAGACCGAGCAGCGCCTGATGCGCACCGGCGAGTCGGGCAAGCTGCATCTGTGGGACGACGAGCAGTCGCCGTTCCCCTCGGACCCCTCCCGCGACCCGTCGCGTGTTCCCGGGTTCTGGCTGGGTCTCGCCGTGATGCAGAACCTGTTCGCCAAGGAGCACAACGCGATCTGCGACCACCTGCACGCCGCGTACCCGTCCTGGAACGACGAGGAACTGTTCCAGCGCGCCCGGCTCGTCAACGCCGCGCTCCTGGCGAAGATCCACACCGTGGAGTGGACACCGGCCGTGATCAGCCATCCCACCACCGTCAAGGCACTGCGCGCCAACTGGTGGGGCATCGCGGGCGAGCGCGTCCACAACCTGTTCGGCCGGATCAGCGACAGCGAGGTCATCAGCGGCATCCCCGGCGGCGCGACGGACCACTACGGCGTCCCGTACTCCCTCACCGAGGAGTTCGTGGCGGTCTACCGCATGCATCCGCTCATCCGCGACGAGTGGCATCTGCGCTCCGCCGCCGATGACGAGACCCTGCGCCACTGCACCCTCCGCGACATCTCCGGCCCCGGGGCGCTGAAGGTCCTGGAGACCACCGAGATGGCCGATCTGCTCTACAGCTTCGGCACGCTCCACCCCGGACTGGTCACCCTGCACAACTTCCCCAGGTTCCTGCAGGAGTTCGAGCGCCCGGACGGGCATCTGCAGGACCTCGCCGCCACCGACATCCTGCGCTCCCGCGAGCTGGGCGTCCCCCGCTACAACGAGTTCCGGCGGCTGCTGCGGCTGAAGCCCGCGGAGAACTTCCTGGAGCTGACGGAGAACCGGGCGTGGGCCGAGGAGATCCAGTGGCTCTACGACGGCGACATCGAGAAGGTCGACCTGATGGTCGGGCTGTACGCGGAGAAGCTGCCCGCCGGATTCGCCTTCAGTGACACGGCGTTCCGCATCTTCATCCTGATGGCCTCACGCCGCCTGAACAGCGACCGCTTCTTCACCGAGTACTACACCCCCGAGGTGTACTCCAAGGCCGGTATGGCCTGGATCGACGACAACAGCATGATCACGGTGCTGCTGCGCCACCACCCGGAGCTGCGCACGGCTCTCGCGGGGCTGACGAACGCCTTCGTGCCGTGGCACACCGCCGGAAGGACGGTGACCTGACATGGAAGCGACGGACAAGTCCCGCGAGGAGCGGGAACGCCAGGTCGCGGCGGCCGCCGCGCGGTACGGCGAGACCGGCGACGAGCGGCGGGCGGTCGAGCGGCAGCAGGACGCAGGGGTCACCTTCCCGGATTCGCAGGAGGCGCTCGCGGCGCGCGCGGCCCGCCTGCTCGACCGGCACGCGGTGCCCGCCGCCATGGTGGTGGAGGCCGTCCGCGCGGAACCGATGGCCGCGCCTGCCGCGTACGAACGCATCCTCGGGGTGTCCAAGGAACTGCAGGCATGGAGCTTCCTGCCGCGCGGCACCCGGGCGGCACGGACCATCGCCCGGATCTCGGTGCGGGAGAACGGCCGCGAGCTGCCGATCGGCACCGGCTTCCTCGTGTCGCCGAGCCTGCTGATGACCAACCATCACGTGCTCACCGACGCGGAGGCCGCCCGGCAGTGCTTCGTGGAGTTCGAGGCCCAGGTCACCGTCGACAACACACCGCATCCGGCGACGCGGCTGGAACTCGACCCCGACGGGTTCTTCGTGGCGGACGCACGCCTCGACTTCGCCCTGGTGCTGGTCGCCCCCGGCCCGCAGGGGCGGCCTCCGGGGGAGACGTTCGGGTGGAACCGGCTCAGCGCCCAGCTGGGGAAGCTGGTGATCGGCGAGCCGGTCAACGTTGTCGGCCACCCGATGGGGCGCCTGAAGGAGATCGCCGTACGGGACAACATGCTCCAGGTCCGCCTCGACGACTTCCTGCACTACAAGACGGACACCGAGCCCGGCAATTCGGGTTCCCCGGTCTTCAACGACCAGTGGGAGGTCGTCGCGCTCCACCACAGCGGTGTGCCCAGAACCGACGACCAGGGCCGCGTCCTGCGCCGCGACGGACAGGTCTGGCGGCCCGGTGACGGAGACGACGCCATCGACTGGGTGTCCAACGAGGGCGTACGCATCAGCTCCATCCTGAGGCACCTCGCCGCCCTGCCCTTCGCTTCCCGGCAGCAGGCGCTGCTGGCCGAGATGGGCCCGGAGTCCGGGCTGGGCCGCACGGAAGCAGCCGTCGGTCCTGCGGCGGCCGCCCCTCCCGCCGTCGCCTCGGCGCCCCCGGCCGCCGAGAGAGCCACCGCGCGTGCGGGCCTGCGCGCCCGGGCCGGCGCGTTCGGCGGCAACCGGCATCTGGTCTTCCTGCACGGCCGCTCCCAGGAAGGCAAGGACCCCGAGAAGCTGCGCCGCGAATGGGCGGCCGGACTCAATCAGGGGCTCGTCCGCGCCGGGCTCCCCCCGGTCGACCCGGCGGACGTCTGGTTCCCCTACTACGGCGACAGACTGGCGCAGGCGCTCACCGCGCACGAGGCCGTCCCCCGCATCGTCGAGGCGCCGACCGCCACGGCGGCGGAGGTGGTCGCACCCGCCTCTCCCACCGCCCGCGCGGTGTACGAGGAGATCGTCGGCGAGGCGGCCACGAAGTGGCACGTGCCGCACGAGAGGCAGTTGGCCACCGAGCGGATCGGCCTGGGCGACGTGGTCGGGGCCCTGCAGCGGCAGCTGAGCTGGCTGGCCGCCAGGAGCGATCTCGACGCGTGGGCCATCGCCTTGATCTTCCGTGACGTGGCCGCGTACCTCGGCGACCGGCGCATCCGGGACGAGGTCCTGGGCTGTGTGCTCGAAACGATGCCGGACGCCGGAGAAGTGGTGCTCGTCAGCCACAGCCTCGGCACGGTCGTCGGCATGGATCTCACCACCCGGCTGTCCCCCGGCGTGGACCTGATCCACCTGACCACGGCGGGAAGTCCCCTCGGCCTGGACCACGTGCACAGCAGGCTGCTGGTCGGCGGGCCGAAGCGCCCGGACAAGGTGGTGGACTGGCTCAACGCATGGTGCCCGACCGACGCGGTGGCCATCGGATGCCCGTTGGGTGACGAATGGGCGGACGGACTGACCGACGTCGCCGTCGTCAACGCCCGCGACCGGGCACACAGCATCGTGGAGTACCTCGCCCACGCCGAGGTCGCCCGGTCGATCGGCAGCCACGTCGGCGGCTGAGCCGAACCGTTCAACAGGGCTTCCGCCACACCCCGAGTTCCGGTTGTTTCACCATCGACGACAGTCTCAGTCGGCGGGACTCGGGGCAGAAGCCGCTCCTCGGTTCCGTGTACTCCACGTGGAACACCGCCTTGCCGGCCGCGATGAACGGAGTGAGCTGAGCGCATTCGTCGTACTGTGCGCACTCCTCGTTGACCGCGAAGTCGAAGTCGGCCAGAAGCTGCGGGATCTGCGGCAGGTCGTTCTTCAACCCCACGGACAGTCCGCGCTCGTGGGCGATGGCCGCGATCATGCGGTTGTACCTGAGCTGGTCGCGCGCGGTGAGCGGGAAGCCGGTGTCGTTGCCGTAGCCCTCCACCAGGTCGGGCTCCACGGCGTCGAAGCCCTTGTCGCGGCACATGTCGAAGCGCCGTTCCATGATCGGCCGCAGGACGGCGATCCGCCGGATGTCCAGCCACCGTTCGCCCGCCCAGCCGTTGGGCTCGCCGAGCACCGAGCGCGGGAAGGTGTCCTTGTCGGGCCGGAAGTCCTCCCAGGCACCGACGTTCACGTAGCAGATGACCTTGCGGCCGTCGCGGTGCAGACGGGCCACGTCCGCCGCGGAGTTCTCGAAGCCGTCGATGTCGTAGACGGGCACGTCGGCCGAGGGGTCGGCCTTTCCGTCCAGTTGCCACTGCCAGGCCAGGCCGGGTCGGGGTTTCCACAGGGCGGTGTCCGATGTCGTCCCGCGCGCGTCGGCGGGTCGTTCCGCACTGCTGGAGCAGCCCGTCAACGCCGAGGCCACCAGAGCGACCAGCAACATCGCGCAGGCCAGCCCCCTGTTCCTCATCGCTCCGTCCCCGTCAGCGCGGGCGTCAACCGCGCCCAGGGGTTGGGGGGTTCACCCGTCACCGGACCGCAGACCGCCGCGCCGCGCTCGTGCGCGGTGCGCACGGCGAGCGGTACGAGCGCCTCGGGCACGCCGTAGACGAGGTGGCACAGCCGCTCGGGCGGCTGCTGCGCGGTCCACGCCGGTCTGCTGAACGCCGACACGTACGTCGCCCAGTGGCCTTCGAAGGTGACGGTCAGGTCGGCGAGGCGAGCGTATCCGGGTGCCGGATGGACCCCGGGGTTGAGTACGACCGTCCCGGCACCGAGCCGGCGTACGGTCCGGACCAGCCGGCGACAGGCCGGCAGCCCGTCCGGCGTCGCCGTCACCCGGTCGAGGAAGCAGCCGTCGGCCGCGTACCACTCCTGGTGCCGGCGTACGTCGTCGGCGATCTCGGTCCGGTCGCGCACCCCGTAGTCGGTGTCGACGTAGCCCAGCAGCCGTGCCCCGGCCGCGCGCAGCGCACCGGCCGCCGCGGTGAACGCGGGGTCGGGCCCGTCGCCCGGGCCGTTCGCGGGGTTGAGGACGACGCCGTACGTGCGGGTCGCGGCCGTGATCAGACGGTGCCAGGCACCGGGGTCCTCGGCCGGGTGGACGTACAGCGGAATCAGCAGGCTCACGGTGTACGGCCGCCTTCCCCCAGCGTGTCCGCCCACAGCGCGGCCAGCGCCTCGTCGAGGGTGTGGGCCGGGCGCCAGCCCAGGGCCGCCTCGGCGGCGGTGATGTCGGAACACTGCCACGACACCTGCGCCGAGCGGATCGAACTGGCCGAGTCGGTGGCGTTTTCCTCGATACGGCCCCGGAAGCCCGCCTTGTCGGCCAGCCCCCGCACCAGGTCGCGCACCGGGACGGCCCCTCCCCCGCCGATGTTGAGGACGGGCGACAGCGGCCCCGGGGCTGTGACCGCGAGCTCTGCCGCCCGCGCCACGTCGCGTACGTCGACGAAGTCGCGGTACGCGGACAGGTCGCCGAGCCGCAGCACCGCGTCCGGGTCCGGGCCGGCCGCGCGCAGCAGTCCGGCGATCCGGCCGGGCAGCCCGGTGGGCGGCGCCCCCGGCCCCACCGGGTTGCCCACCCGCAGCACCACGGCGTCCAGGCCGGACGCGGTCACCGCGACCGTGCCCGCCAGCTTGGTCGCGCCGTACGGGCCGACCGGGCAGGTGGCCGCCGACTCCGTCACCCGGGTGTCCGGGGTGCCGGGGCCGTACTCGGCGGCCGAGCCCAGGTGCACCAGGCGGGCCGCGGGGGCCGCCTCGCGCAGTGCGGCACACAGGACAGCCGGGCCGCGGGCGTTGACCTCGGCGAGGGTCACGGCGTCGCCGCCGGTCGCGCCCGCGCAGTTGACCACGGCGTCGGGCGCGGCCGACGCGAGGGTCTTCGCCAGCTGCTCCCGGCGGGCGGAGGCGAGGTCGATGCCGTACTCGGCGGCGGGTGAGCGGCCGCCGCCGAGGACCAGCGCGCCCGGCAGGGCACGCAGCCGCTCGACGACGTGGGCGCCCAGGTAGCCGGTGAACCCCAGGACGAGAATGCGCATGCGGTGCTCAGGCTCCCTTGAGGAGAAGGGACTTGCGGGTGGTGAACTCGGCGTTGGCCCGGTCATAGTCGTCCGGGCGGCCGATGTCCAGCCAGTACCCGTCGAACTCGTAGGCGTGCGGCGGGTTCTGGGCGGCCAGCAGGTCGAGGACCAACTCGTCGAAGCCCAGCGGAAGTCCGGGCGTGTAGCCGTCGAGCGTCGAGCGGGACACACCGTAGACGCCCATCGAGACGCGGTAGTCCATGCTCGGCTTCTCGGTGAACGCGACGACCTTGCTCGCGTCGGTGGTCAGCACCCCGAAGTCGATGTGCACCTTGCGGGCGTACGTGGCGATGGTCAGCGGCGCGCCCGAGGCATGGTGCCGGCGCAGGACGTCGGCGTAGTCGAGGTCGGTCAGGACGTCGCCGTTCATCACCAGGAACGTCTCGGGCAGACGGTCGCGCAGGGTGAGCAGCGGGCCCATGGTGCCCAGGGGGCTTTCCTCGGTGGCGTAGTCGACGGTCATGCCCCACTGGGAGCCGTCGCCGACGTAGGCGCGGATGATCTCGCCCAGGTGGCCGATGGCGATGGTGCAGTGGGTGAAGCCGGCCGTGGACAGCTGGCGCAGCACGATCTCCAGGATGGCGTGCTGGTCGCCGATGGGCACGAGCGGCTTGGGCAGCGCGGTGGTGTAGGGCCTGAGCCGGACGCCCTTGCCTCCCGCCAGGATCACTGCGTGCATGGTGAGGCTCCTCCTTCGTGGATGTGCGGGGCTGTGCCAAGTCGTGCCGGACGGGGTCAGATGTTGTAGATGCCGGTCTTGTAGCGGGCGAGATTGGCCGGGTCGCGGAAGAACTCCACGGTGTGCGCGAGGCCCTCCTCCAGGGTGTGGGCGGGCTGCCAGCCGGTGGCGGCGGCGAGCCGGCTCGCGTCCGCGACCAGCCGCATCACCTCGGAGTTCGCGGGCCGGATGCGCGCGGTGTCCTCGCGTACGTCGAGGGCGGTGTCCATCACCTTGCCGATCAGCGCGACGAGGTCGCCGACCGAGATCTCCCCGCCGGTACCGGCGTTGAAGGTGCGGCCCACGACGTGCTCGGCGGGCGCGGTGCCGACCGCGAGGAACGCCTGCGCGGTGTCCTTGACGAAGGTGAAGTCCCGCGTGGGTCGCAGGTCGCCGAGGGTGATGGTGCGTTCCCCGGCCGCCACCTGGCCGATGACGGTGGGCATCACCGCGCGCATCGACTGGCGGGGCCCGAAGGTGTTGAACGGTCGCAGGGTCACCACCGGGGTGTCGAAGCTCGCGTGGTAGCTGTCGGCCAGCCGGTCTCCGCCCGCCTTCGAAGCGGCGTACGGCGACTGGGTGTTGATGGGGTGGTCCTCGGTGATCGGCACGGTCTGCGCGGTGCCGTACGTCTCGCTGGTGGAGGTGTGCACCAGCCGGGGCGTGCCGAGGGCGCGGACGGCCTCCAGCACGTTGAGCGTGCCGGTGACGTTGGTGTCCACGTAGCTGTGCGGGGCCTGGTAGGAGTACGGGATCGCGATCAGGGCGGCCAAGTGGTAGGCGGTGTCGGCGCCTTCGAGCAGGCCGCGGACCGAGCCGGGGTCACGGACGTCGCCGAGGACGATCTCCACCTGGTCGAGGACGTCCGGGTGCAGGGTCTCCAGCCAGCCGTAGGAGGAGAAGGAGTTGTACTGGGCCATGGCCCGGACCCGGTGTCCGGAGGCGACCAGCGCCTCGGTGAGGTGCGAGCCGATGAAACCCTCGGCTCCGGTGACGGCGGCGAGCGGTGCGGAGGTCAACGCGGGTGTCCTTCCCGTTGGTTACACGTGGATGGTCGAGTGCGGAGTGGGCCAGAGGGTCAGGCGTGCGGGGCGTCAGGCGTGCGGGGCGTCAGGCGTGCGGGGCGGGCCGTCCGAGGAGCCACAGCGCGCACGCCGACAGGGACAGCGCCGCCACGCCACAGCACAGCGGCAGTGCCGCGGGACCCGGTGGGAGGCGCAGCAGCGTCACCGTCCCGGCGCCGGCCGCGGCCGCGAGGCAGATCGCGGCCGACGGCCAGGCCGCCCCGAACGCCTGGAGCAGCAGCGCGGTCCACAGGGCGGCGGCGAGCAGCAGCAGGGCGGCCGGGTCGGCGCCGGTGAGCAGGGCCGCGGGCAGCAGCGGCAGGAGATAGGCGAACAGACAGAGGCCGAGGATGCCGGCCGAGCGCAGCAGGAAGCCGGTGGGCGTCGCGGTGGCGCGCAGCGCGGCGACCGACAGCCCGCGGTAGCGGTACAGCAGCCACTCCGCCGGTCCCATGCTCACCGTCAGCACGATCACCGCGTACGGCTCCTCCCGCCCCTCCAGCAGCACCAGCACGCCCGCGGCCAGCCCGAACAGCCCGTACGGCAGGGACCACAGCAGGCGCGGCCGGGTGGCGCCGGAGACGGCCGGGACGGCGAGGGCGGCCCACAGGGTCCGGCCGGTGACGGCGAGCGTGGCGAGCAGCGCCAGCAAAGGCAGGCCCATCCGCGGCAGGTGGCCGGGCTCCCACCACGGCAGGACGGCGGCACCGGCGACCAGCGGGCTGAGCGCGGCCAGCAGCAGCCGTTCCCGGCCCAGCACCAGCAGGACGCCGGCCGCCGCTAGGTACGCCGATTGCGCGGCCGCCACCAGGGTCACAGGACCGCCCTCGGCGGGCAGCGCCGCGATCGCCGTGGCCACCGCCGCGCCCACGGGCGCGCCGGCCAGGAGCGTACGGCCGGCCTCCCGCCGCCCGGTCGCCATCCGCAGGTGTGCGCGATGGCCGAGCGCCTGCCCCCAGGCCCAGGAGGCGAGTCCCGCCACGATCAGGGCCGAGGCGTGCCCCCCGGCGTTCCACAGCGGTGCCGTCAGCAGGTAGGCGAGCCCCGGCAGGGCGAACAGCACGCCCCGCAGCAAACAGCGCACGGTGTCCGGGCGCCACGGGTCGGCCGCCGGCGCGGGCTCGGGGAAGGTGCGCGGCACCCGCTCGTACAGCGCGGAGGCGAGCGAGAACAGGTTCGGGTGCCCGTACCGTTCCTTGATCAGGGAAGCGGACAGGCCCTCCGCCTCCAGCAGCGCGGCCACCTCGTAGGGGTGGACGGCCGGACCGACGCGGTCGGCGAGTTCGGCGGCGAGCGCGCTGACCGCCTCCTCGTCCGGGCCGTGCCGGGGCAGCCGGATGGCGAGTGTGGTGTCGTCGACGGCCCAGCGCGGGCGGCGGCGCGGCGGGCGCGGCTCGGCCAGCCGGAGTGCCAGCGTGTCCTGCTCGGCGCCGCCGGGTTCGAGGGATATCGGTCCGCTCATCCGGTCAGACTCCCCGTGCCCACGGGCGTGAGCGGCTGCGCCGCGGGGGCCGGTACCAGCGCCGACCGCCGTCCGAGCGTGGGCAGTTCCAGATAGATGGACCGGAACGTGTCGATGGTCTGGCGCAGGGTGAACTGCTCGATCACCCTGAGCCGCGCCGCCTCGCCCATCGCCCCGCGCCGCCCGGGATCGCCCAGCAGTTCCAGCGCGGCCGCGGCCATCGCCGCCGGATCGCGCGGCGGTACGACGAGCCCGGTGTCGCCGACGGCCTCCCGTACCCCTCCCACGTCGGTGGAGACGGTCGGCCGCCCGCACGACATGGCCTCGATCAGGGTGAAGGGGAAGCCCTCGCTGATGCTGGAGAGCATCACGACGTTGCCGGCCGCGTAGGCGTCCTTGATGTCGTCGACGCGTCCCTCGAATGTGACGGCGTCCGCGTGTCCGAGCTCGGCGGCCAGTGCCTCGCAGCGCTCCCGGTAGGCCTCCCCGCCCCTCGGTGTCCCGCCGAACAACCGCAGCCGTACGTCGGGGAGCCGATCCCTGACGAGGGCGAAGGCCCGGATGAGGGTCTCCAGGTCCTTGATCGGGTCGACGCGGCCCGCCCAGCTGAGGGTGAGTGTGTCCGGCTCGGGCCCGGCCGGCGGGAACGCGGCGGGGTCCACGCCGTTGTAGACCGTACGGATCGACTCCGGATCGGCACCGCCCTGTTCCTCCCACAGCCGGTTGTAGCGGTTGCCCGGCGTGATCAGGGCGGCCCGGCGGTAGCTCTCCTCCGCCAGCAGCCGGAAGAACCCGAGGACGACGGCCTTCACCGGCCAGCGGTAGGGCGCGGTGCGGTAGCCGAGGTAACGCTCGCGCAGGTAGACCCCGTGCTCGGTCAACAGCAGCGGGACACCGTGCCGTTCGAGGGCGGCGAGGCCCGGCAGGACGGCGACGCCGCCGCTGACCGCGTGCGCGACCCCGCTCTCGGGCGGCGGTGCGGCCAGTGGGCGCAGGGCGTGTTCCAGCAGTGCGGTCGCGGTGAGGGCGTCGTGCAGGGTGGGCCGGGCCTCTCGCACGGTCAGGCCCGGGCGGTTCCACACCGCGGTCAGGAGGGCGATCGCCCGGTCCGAGCGCAGGAAGGGGCTCAGCGTCCCGTCCGCCGCGGCCCGCGCCATCGCGTACAGGGCGGGGGCGAATCCGTCCTCCGCACGCGGATCGAGCAGGGCGGCCAGGAACTGCTCGTAGGCGGCGGCGAGTCGGTTGCGGGCGCGGCCCCGGGGCGGGCGGCCCTCCGGCGGGTCGCCCCACATCGGGACGGACAGCACGCGTGAGACGTGCGCGGGCAGGTCCCATACGACGGGTTCGCGTCCGGTGCCGGTGACGGCGATGACGTCGAAGTCCAGGTCGGGCATGCCCTGGACGAGCTGGTCGCACCAGACGCTCACGCCGCCGTGACTGTGGGGATAGGTGCCTTCGGTGAGCAGGGTGACGCGCGTCACGCCGGGGCGTCGCGCGCCGTGGGGTACGTGCATCGGTGTGCTCCACGGCCGAGGTGTGGGGTGGTTCGTACCGGTCCTTCGGGCGGCCTGGGGGCCGTCCCTCGGGTCCGTCCTGGCGCCGTTCAGTTGTCCGCGGAGTACGGGACCCGCTCGGTCACGCCCGCTGGGACGCGGGTGTCCGGCGCGGGCTCCGTGGCCGGGGCCTGCGCGGTGGAGTCGGCGTCCGGTGCCGGGGCGGGCTCCGGCAGGGTGAGGCTGATCGGTGCGCCCGTGGAGGGCGTCCATCCGGACACCGCGCCCGCGTACGCCTCGCCGAACGCGGCGCCGGCCAGCGTGGTGCCGGTGGGCAGGGTCGCGGTGACGGCCAGCCCGTCCGGTGCCTCGACGGTCACGGTGTCGCCGATGCGGTAGGCGGTGATCTCGCCGGCCTGGAGGGCGGCCTGCCAGGCGGCTCTGCGCTGCAGTTCGGCGCCGATGTCCTTCATCCGCGGGTTCACCACGGGGGTGTCCTCCGCGAACAGCGCCTCGTAGCCGTCGAGGACGCCGCTGAGGACCGGGTAGGCGATGCGTTCCTCGGCCAGGTTCGACTGGTGGATGAAGTGCGGCTTCGGGTCGTTGGACAGCACGTGCCCGAGGGCGATCCGGGTCTCCAGCGGCACGATGCGTTCGGCGTAGCCGGTGGTGGTGTCCAGTGGTTCCGCCAGACACGTGGTGGTGGCCGGGTTGTCCTCGCAGATGCCGCTGCCGCCCTGGGCGCGGCTGGTATAGATCCAGTTGTACTCGTCGACCTGCTCGGCCGCCCGCCCCGCGTTGTAGAAGACGTTCATCGGGTAGCGGGGGACGGTCGTGGCCGGCCCGACCCGGCGCTGGTCGGGCTCACGGGAGTTGTCCGAGCCGAGCCAGGTGATGTCGTTGTCGTCGAGGGCGAGCGCCAGGTTGGGGTTGTCCTCGGGCTGCTGCGGCAGCACCTTCATGCCGGAGTGCTCGCCGGTGACCAACTCGCCGTTCTCCAGCGGGAGCCCGGCCGCCTGTCCCCAGACACGGTTGGTGGCGATCTCGTCGGAGATCTCGTTCCGGCTCACCCACTGGGTGCTGCCGTCGGCGTCGGTGGCGCACTTCCACGGCACGACCGAGGTGTCCTGCACACAGCCGAGGAAGGGGTGCGAGTAGGTGTGGTTGATCCAGCGGAACTTGTTCCGGTCCGCGATCAGCTTGTCGGCGAGCGCGTCGACGCCGTTGTTGTCCTGGCGGTGGTCGACGCTGCCGGCGCCGTTGTAGGCGAAGTCGAGGGTGAAGTCCTTGCTGTCCTGCCAGGAGGTGGCGTGCTCGACGTCGGCGGGGGTCATGCGGATCGGGTCGGGGGTGGCGTTCGGGTCCGTGCAGTCGACGTCACCGGGTGTGCAGTTGAGCTCGGTGTTCCAGCGGTCGTCGGCGGCGAACACGTCGTCGACGTGCACGGCGAAGTAGTTCCGTGAGGCGCCCAGGTGCACGCCGCCGGTCATCCACTCCACGATGCCGCGGGCCAGCAGCCGGAACTGCTGCTGGTACTGGTTGTAGACGAAGGTGACGACGAGCTCGCGCCGTCCGTCGTGCCGGTACTCGCCCACCAGCGTGCCCCGCGTCGACTGCCCGGGGATCGCCGCCTCGACGTAGGGGGTGAAGTCGGCGCCCGCCAGGGGCTTCGACAGGTAGGCGTAACTCTCACCGACGGCGGGGTCGTTGTCCTCGAAGGGCACGGCCCCGTCGAGGTAGCCGAAGGGGCCCGCCTTCCCGGCGGCGGTCACCTCCGCCTGCGCACCGTCGACGCTGCCGGAGTAGCCGCCGTGGACGGGGTACTGCAGACCGGCTTCGGGACGCGCGTAGGTGTAGGCGTCCACCTGGGGAACGGCGTACGTCCGCTCGTAGTCCGCGAGGGCCGCCATCTCTGCGGAGCCGGTGGGGAAGGGGTTGTCGTTGGGCAGTACGACGGCCTGGAACCTGGCGCGCGGCCGGCCGTCGACGGTGTCCGCGAGGAAGCCGGCGTCGATCACGGGCCGGCCGGACTGCGTGAGGTCGATCTCGGTGTACGGCGTGCCGGCCGCGGCCAGTTCGGCGGCGATCGCGTCGGTGGACGGGCCGCCGTCGCTCACCACCAGCACCCGCAGGTCGACGCGCGGTGTGGTGGTGTCGGCGTGGGCCGCGCCGGCCGGCAGGCCCAGTGCGGCGACGAGCGCGCCCACCGTGAGCGCGGTGGTGCGTAAGGTCCGCTTCATGCGGTGAAGTCCCCTCCCCGGGCAGGGGTGAGCACGGCTCCCGTGGAGCGGACGCACCCCCTTGCGTGACGCCGGCATCCCCCTCAGAAGCCAGTCGTCGACGCATCCGTCGCGTCACATAGTGATGTCTGTGTGCAGCTTTCGTGGTTGTGTTGCGAAACCTGACGGAAAAGCGCAGGTGACCAACTAGCCGGATCCGCAATCGAATCGAGCGTCTCTCCGCCGCGGAGGCCCGACGGACGGAAGAGCCCCGAGTGCTGGTCCGGGCCCGTACGGCGCACCGGCGGACCACTGGGGCCCGCCGAGCGAAAGTGCCGGTGGTCTATACCGCGATGCATACCTGGTCACAGACCGGTTTCAGGTCACCCGCAGCACAGTTGCCCACATTCTGGACGGGCCGTCAGGCGCACAGCACTCGTGTCTCGGGCGTGTAGACCGGACCACCGCTGACGTTCGTCCTGTCACCGAACTCGGCGTAGAAGTACGAGTAGAAGCCGATGTCGCCATTGCAGCCGGAGTCGGCGGCGACCTGGAGCGTCAGCGTGACGGTACGGCTCTGGCCGGGCGGGATGGTGGCGCCGTAGTTGGCGCCCAGGTTGGCGGGGCCGGTCCCGGAACAGGGGGTGGAGCCGGCGGCCGTGGTCAGGCTGCAACCGGTGAAGCCGTACTTCAGGTCGGGGCGCTGGGTGGTCAGCCACGTCGGTTCGATCGTCTGGTACACGAACCAGATGTCGTAGGTCTTGTTGTTGCTGATCGTCATCGACAGGTTCACCGTGCCGCCGGGCGTGGTGGTGGCGCTGTCGGTGGCGAACGTCAGCTCGGCCGGCGCCGGGTCGGCGGCGCTCGCGCTGGGGGCCGGACCGAACACGGCGAGGGCGAGGGCCAGGACGGCGGTGAGACCGAGACGTCTCATCAGTGGTGATCGCATGGCCTGGGAGGCTGGACATGGGGTGAACGCGCCGTCTGCCCCGCCAGGGGCGCACTCGACGCCACTCGGCCGAATGTGTGCGTCACGTGAAGACCGCGTGATGAATCCGTGCGCGTGCGGGGCCGTCCGTATCAGCGCACGGTAGCGAGGATGTGACACGGCGGTTCAACGGGACCGCTGATGCCGGACGGCCCCGTGGTGCGGGCGGATGACATTGGCGTGTATCGGCGCGTCAGCCTCGGAGCAGACCGATGCGGCGCAGCCAGGACCCGACCTCGTCGTCGGCGTCCCTGACCTCCTCGCCCGCACTGCCAGTCCTTCCCCGAAGGTCGCGCCCCGGCAGGACGCGGCGTAGTCGCGTTCGGTGGTTCCCAGTCCGCTCATGGCGTGGGTCGTGAACGGGATGACGGTCTTGCCGTCGAAGTCGAGGGCTTCGGTGAAGGTCGTCATGATCATGGGTGCTCTGACGTTCCAGACGGGGCTGCCAAGGAGCACCGTGTCGTAAGCGTCGACCGAGCGCAGGGGGTTGGCGAGGGCCGGCCTGGCGTCGGCGTCCTGTTCGCGGACGTTCCGCCGGACGGTCTCCTCGTAGTCGCCCGGGTAGGGGTCGGCGGCTTGGACGCGGTGGTGCGTCCGCCGTAGAAGTAGTTCTCCCCCGGCCGGGAGAAGTAGGCCAGGAGGACCGGCTTCTCGGCCGAGGCGGCCGTGGCAGGTCGATCAGTGGCCTCGCGCCTGGTCTGGCGTGGCGAGGATGAGGGGGTGGAACAGCCGCTCGTCTGGACGTCGGCCATGACAATGGCTCCTCCCAGGAGCGCGCTCCGAAGAAGCGTGCGTCGCCTCGGTAAGGCTCTTGCGTCGGTGAGGGCCTGCTGGTGGGGCATGGTGAAGCCTGCCGATGAGGAGTGTGTGTGCTGTCGGCGCGGCTGTTCCCGCGCTTCCGGGGACAACCGCGCCTTCAGCTCTGGTCCGTGCGCCGACGCCGCGGGTCAGTCGTTCAGGCGGACCTGGCCGAGCCGGCTGACCATGGCCGGGTCGCGGTGGTCGAAGAACAGCGAGCTTCCGGTGTCCAGCGTGGCGATGCGGGCCATCTGGTCGTCGGTGAGCTCGAAGTCGAAGATGTCGATGTTCTCCGCCATGCGCTCCGCCCGGACCGACTTCGGGATCGCGACGACTCCGCGCTGGACGAGCCAGCGGAGCACGACCTGTGCCACGGACTTGCCGTGCTTCTCGCCGATGTCGCTCAGCACCGGGTTGGTGAAGAGGTTGTTCCTGCCCTCTGCGAACCCGCCCCACGACTGGATCTGCACCCCGTGCTCGCGCATGACCTCCCGGTCTGCCGTGCGCTGGAAGAACGGGTGGGTCTCGATCTGGTTGACCGCGGGCGTGACCTCGTTGTTGAGGAGGAGGTCGACCAGCCGGTCGGGGTAGAAGTTGGCGACCCCGATCGCCCTGATACGGCCTTCACGGTGGAGGTCCTGCATCGCATGCCACTGGCTGTACACATCGCCGTACGGCTGGTGCATCAGGTACAGGTCGAGGTGGTCGAGGCCGAGCTTGTCCATCGACTTGTCGAAGGCGCGCTTGGTGTTGTCCTGCGCGGGCGCGTCCTGGACCCACAGCTTGGTGGTGACGAACAGCTCCTCGCGCGGGATGCCGCTGTTCTTGATCGCGCGGCCGACGGCGCCCTCGTTCCCGTAGGCGGCCGCAGTGTCGAGCAGCCGGTAGCCGGCGGCGAGGGCCTCGGTGACGGCCTGCTCGGTCTGCTCCGGCGGGATCTGGTAGACGCCGAAGCCGAGGATCGGCATCTCGACGCCGTTGTTCAGGGTGACGGTCTGCATGGGACTTCCTTGGGTGGGGACGGGTGCGGGTACCTGGCCGGTCAGCGTTCGAGCAGGCGCATGCCGGCCTCGTCGTGTGTGTCGCCGGCGGCCGGGGGGAGGTTGTCGAGCTTGTCGATCTGCTCCGCGGTCAGCTCGATGCCGTCGGCGGCGGTGTTCTCCTCGACCCGGCTCACGCGCTTGGTGCCGGGGATCGGGGCGATGAACTCGCCCTGGGCGAGCAGCCAGGCCAGGGCGATCTGCGCCGGTGTGGCGCCGGCCTCGGCGGCGATGGCCTGGACCTCGTCGGCGAGACACAGGTTCCGCCGGAAGTTCTCGCCGGTGAAGCGCGGGTTGTTCTTGCGCCAGTCGGTGTCGTCGAAGTCGTCCGTGGAGCGGATCTGCCCGGTGAGGAACCCGTGCCCCAGCGGCGAGAAGGGCACGAAGCCGATGTTCAGCTCGCGCAGCAGCGGCAGTACACGCGCCTCCGGGTCCCGGGTCCACAGCGAGTACTCCGACTGCACGGCGGTGACCGGGTGGACGGCGTGGGCGCGGCGAATGGTGTCCGGCCCGGCCTCGGACAGGCCGATGTGCCGGACCTTGCCCTCGGCGACCAGCTCGGCCAGCGTCCCCACGGTGTCCTCGATGGGCACCTCCGGGTCGACCCGGTGCTGGCAGTACAGGTCGATGTAGTCGGTGCCGAGGCGCTTGAGCGATCCCTCGACGGCGGTACGGATGTTGGCCGGGCTGCTGTCCAGGTGTCCCGGCCCGCCGCCCGCGTGCGAGACGAAGCCGAACTTCGTCGCCACCACGACCTGGTCGCGCCGGCCCCGGAGGGCACGGCCGACGAGTTCCTCGTTGGTGTACGGGCCGTAGATCTCAGCGGTGTCGATGAAGGTCACGCCCAGCTCCAGGGCCCGGTGGAGGGTACGGATCGACTCCGTATCGTCCCTCCCGGCCCCGGTGTAGCCGTGGGACATGCCCATGGCACCCAGTCCGATGCGGGAAACCTCCAGGTCACCCAGCTTGACGTGCCGCATCGAGAATGCTCCGTTCCTCGGCTTTCGCTGGTTTCCTCCGGCCTGTCCCTGAATCCACCCTCGCGCCTTTTCGTCCTCGGTGGCAGGCCGAGCTGTGCCGGGGAGTGGCGTTCGGGGTAATGACAGGGCCCCCACGCGCCTGCCGTGCAGGTCAGCGCGCTGTGACACTGACTGACATGGCACCCGAGCAGAGCAGCAGCGCCAGGGCGGAACTGGGCCGGTTCCTGCGCGCCCGCCGCGCGCAGACCCAGACCCGCCGAGGTCGGCCTCACCGTCGGTCCCGGCCTGCGCCGCGCTCCCGGCCTGCGCCGTGAGGAGGTGGCCGCCCTCTCCGGAATGAGCGTCGACTACTACGTCCGCCTGGAGCGCGGCAGGGAGACCCGGCCCAGCCCCTCCGTGCTGGACGCGCTCGCCAGGGCCTTGAGGTTCGACGACGAGGAGCACCAGCATCTGCGCGAGATCGCCGCACGTGCCGCCCGATACTCCCCCGAGCCCCCACCCCCGCCCGGCCGCACCGTCCGCCCGCACCTCAAACTGCGGCTGGAGACGCTGCGCCCCAACCCGGCCTACATCGTCAGCCGCAGCCTGGACCTGCTCGCCTGGAACCCCGGAGGGCCGGCACCCCACCGCGCGCGAGCTCTACCCCGACTGGGACTACCAGGTCCGTGCGTGTCCTGCCTACCCGCGCGCCGAGGCGGGCACCACCCCGGCGCCCCCGACCTGACCGGACTCGTCGATGAACTCCTGCTCAAGAGCCCCGACTTCGCCAGGCTGTGGGAGCGCTACGACGTCATCGGCCGCAAGAAGGTCGCCAAGACCTACCGGCACCCGAAGGCCGGCACCTTCACGCTCAGCGGCCAGGCCATGGCCCTGGAAGGAGCCCCGGGACAGCGGCTCGGCGTCCTCGTCGCCGAACCCGGCACTCCCGGCCACGACGCCGTCCTCCTGCTCGACACGGCCTCACCCGAGCCTGCCGAGCGCCCGGCCGCGGGCGGCGAGGTACAGCCGCGCCGGCAGTCCTGACCCGACGCCTCGGCTCGCCAGTCTGGCAAGGCTGTGACACGAGTGCCAGATGTGTGAGGGGTTCTGCCGTTACCCCGAACGCCGTTCCCCGGCACAGCCCGGCCTGCCAGAAGGCGAACGAACCCGCCAGTCTGCGGCCATGTCTACCGAACTCCCCGAGTCAACCGTCGCTCCCGCCGAGGGGCCTCCGACAGCACCGTCCCGGCGCACGTTCATCGCGACGACCACCGCCGTCGGCGGTGCCGTCGCGGCAGGTGGCCTGATCATGGGGACGTCCCCCTTCGGCGCGGAGGAGGCGGCAGCCGCTGAGGCGCCGCCCAGCAGCCGCGTCTCGTTGACCGTCAACGGCAAGCGGCACACCGTCACGGTCGACAACCGCACCTCGCTGCTGGACCTGCTGCGCGAACAACTCGGCCTGACGGGGTCGAAGAAGGGCTGCGACGCCGGGGCCTGCGGCGCCTGTACCGTCCTGGTCGACGGGCAACGGGTCAACTCCTGTCTGACGCTGGCGGTCCGGCTGGAGGGCGCCGAGATCACCACGATCGAGGGTCTGGAGAAGGGCGACCGGCTCCACCCGTTGCAGCAGGCGTTCATCGACCAGGACGCCTTCCAGTGCGGCTACTGCACCCCGGGCCAGATCATGTCCGGCGTCGGGTGCGTCCAGGAGGGCCACACCGGCTCCGCGGAGGAGATCCGGGAGTCGATGAGCGGCAACATCTGCCGCTGCGGCTGCTACGTGAAGATCGTGCGCGCTGTCGAGCAGGCCGCGGGCCGGAAGTGAGTGCCGATGTATCCCTTCTCCCTCACCACGGCATCCGACACCCGGGAAGCCCTCAACGCAGGCCGCCGCGGCGGGCGTTACATCGCCGGCGGCACCACCCTCGTCGACCTGATGCGCGAGACCGTCGAACGCCCCGAGACGCTGGTCGACATCAGCCGTCTGCCGCTGCGCGAGGTCACGGTCACCCCAAGGTGCGCACCACCTACCCGGTCATCTCCCAAGCCCTGGAACTGAGCGCGTCCGCCCAGCTGCGCAACATGGCCACCATCGGCGGCAACATCATGCAGCGCACCCGCTGCACGTACTTCCGTGATGTGACCGCCGACTGCAACAAGCCGAGCCGGGCTCCTGCTGTGCCGCGCGGGAGGGCTTCAACCGCACCCACGCCATCCTGGGCACCTCCGAGTCCTGCGTGGCCACCCACCCCTCCGACGTGGCCGTCGCCTTGCCGACTTCCTGCTCCAGCCCGGCCGCACGCCCCACCGCGAACAGGCCGTGAGAAAGGGTGAGTTGATCACCGCCGTGGAGGTTCCGGCTCATCCGCGCCCGCTCAAGTCCGGCTACTTGAAGGTGCGTGACCGGCAGTCGTACGAGTTCGCCCTCACCTCCGCCGCCGTCGCCCTGCACGTCCGCGGCGGGGTGGGGACGGTGCCGTGGAAGCTCCCCGCCGTCGAGCGAGCCCTCATCGGTGAACGCCCCTCGGAACGACTCTGGGCTCGGTCGGCCGCAGCGGCCGCGGACGGGGCCCGTCCGCTCCAACACAGCGGTTTCAAGGTCGAGCTGCTCAGGCGGACCGTCGAACGCCAGCTGCGCATCGTAGGAGACAACGCATGAGCCCCCAGCCGCCGGCAGCCGTCGGCGCACCGCTCTCCCGCGTGGAGGGGCGCCTGAAGGTGACCGGTCAGGCGAAGTATGCTGCCGATCTCCCCCATGCCCGAGGGAGTCGTGCACGCCGTCGTGGTCGACAGCGGCGTCGCCCGTGGCCGGATCACCGGCATCGACACCCGCGCCGCCGAAGGCCAGCGGGGCGTACTGAAGAGGATCCACCATCGCAACGCCCCCAAGCTGCCCTACGGGCCCAACCCCGGGTCGCTCAACCTGCCGGGTGAGCGGCTGCGGGTCCCCTTGTTGAGCCAGGCCCTCGGCCTCCCCGTCGCCTACGTGGGCGCGATGGGCTCCCGCCGCACCCACGAACAGCGCCTGGAACTCCTACGCGAAGCCGGTACACCCGAGGACCAACTGGCCCACCTGCACTCCCCGATCGGACTCGACCTCGGCGCCCACACGCCCGAAGAGACAGCGATCTCCATCACCGCCGAGATCATCGCCCACGGCAACAGGGGCACCGGCCTGCCCCTGTCCCACAGGACAGGACCCATCCACCACGCCGCATGGGGACCGCACGCACCTTGAAGTCAGCCTCGAACCAGCACCGGGGCTCAACCGTGGGGCGTGCAGAACTCGGCCGACACGACGTTCTTGCCGCCGCCGACCCAGTCGCCGTTGAAGTTCAAAGCGATCATGTGTCGACCGTCCTTGGTGCCGAAGGCCTGTGTCGAGGAGCCGTGGATACCGCCGGAGTGGCCCCAGACCTTGACCCCGCAGCTCGTCTCGTACTCGATGAGGCCCAGGCCATAGCGCTGGCGCGGCAGGTTGCCCTCAGTCGAGATCGTGGTCGTCATCTGCTCGAGCTGGGCGGGGCGCAGCAGCCTGCCGCTGAAGAGGGCGGCGTAGAAGCGGTTGAGGTCGGAGGAGTTGGTGACCATCTCGCCCGCCGCCCAGGCCCAGGACGGGTTGAGCTCGGTCACGTCGTAGGTCTTCCCCGGGTCCTCCGTGAAGGTGGAGTAGTGCCGGGTGGGGGCGGGGACGTGCGGGTCGGTGCCGGGGAAGTACGTGGCGCGCATCGCCAGCGGCCTGGTGATGCGCCGCTCGATCTCCTCGGCGTAGGGCCTGCCGGTCAGCTTCTCGATGATCAGCCCCAGCAGGAGGTAGTTGGTGTTCGAGTACTTCCAGGAGGTGCCGGGCTCGAACTGGGGCGGGTTCTGCAGGGCGAGGGCGATGACCTGCTGAGGAGTCCAGTCGTCGTAGCGGGACTCGAGGAACTCGATGCCCAGCACCCTCTTCGAGAACGCGGCGTCCTCGGTGAAGTTGAAGATGCCGCTGGTGTGGTTCATCAGCTGACGGACCGTGATCTTCGTGCCGTCGTGGCCGTTCCCCCGCACCAGGCCGGGCAGGTAGTGGTCGACCGTGGCATCGAGATCGGCCTTCCCTTCCGCCTGGAGCTGGAGCATGACGGTCGCCACCAACGTCTTGGTGACGCTTCCGACGCGGAACCGGTCGCCGTTGCCGCGGGGCTGCTGCGTGGAGAGGTCGGCGACACCCGAGGTGCCCTTCCACCCCCCGCGGGTGTCACGTACTTCGGCCACGACGCCCGGCACGCCCGCGGCGACGGCCGCGTCCATGGCGGCCTGGGTGGCAGCGTGCCGGAACTCCCGCGTCTCCGCGGCGGTCACCGTGCCGCCGGCCGCGGCCGCAGGAGTCGTCATCAGGGCCGTACCTGCCGCTGCGATCGCTGTCACGCCCACCAGCGTCTTCCGTATCAGGCGTGTCGACATGTGCACCAACCCTCTCTCGGCTTGCGGGACACGCATCGTGCCGACCGCCCCTAACCGGCCGCCAACGCCCCGCCAACGGCGATGATGTGACGCTCTTTGAACCCGGCGCGGTGCTGAACGAAGATGATGTTCGGCGTCCGACGCGGGGAGAGTGCCGGTGAGGTTCGCAGTACTGGGATCACTGACGACAGTCGACGACGACGGCGTCGCCGTTGCCCTCGGAGGATCGAAGCCCCGCTCGTTGCTCGCCGCACTGCTGCTGGAACCGAACCGCACGGTGCCGCTGGACACGGTGATGGCGGTGTTGTGGGGCGAGGAGCCACCGCGGACGGCCACCGCCTCGCTGCACAACCACGTCGCCCGGCTGCGGCGAAGCCTCCACGACGTCGGCGGCACACGGCTTCGCACCATGACCCACGGGCTCGAAATACGGGTCGACGAGGGTGAGTTGGACCGTGAGGTGTTCGAAGGGCGGGTACGCCGAGCGCAGGAGGCCGGCAACCGGGAGGACTGGGAGGCGGTGGAGCGGGACGCCAGTGCGGCCCTGGCGCTGTGGCGCGGCACACCGTTCGCCGATGTGCCCGCCCTCGCCGGCCACCCCGTCGTGACGCTTCTCCAGGAGCAGCGGTTGCAGGCGCTCGAATGCCGCTTCGAGGCTCTCCTGCACCTCGACCGCCTCGACGGGCTCGCCGCCGAGCTGGGCGTCCTGGTCAAGGAGCATCCGTTCCGGGAGGCGCTGCACCGCCAGCTGATGCTGGCCCTCTGCCGCACGGACCGCCGGGCCGAAGCGCTGGCACTCTTCCGGTCGCTGCGCCGGACCCTGGTCGAAGAACTCGGGGTGGAGCCCGGCCCCGCCGTCCAGGACGCCCACCGTGAGGTGCTCCGCAGCGCGGCCGTCCCGCACCGCGCATCACCCGCCTCCTCGACCGCCGCTCCGGCGGCCGGCCCGCGGACCCCGTCGGCGGGGATGCCCCCGCGGCCGGCGCAGCTTCCCGCGCCGCCCGGTGTGTTCGTCGGCCGTGCCGAGCAGATCGCCGAGATCCGTACGGAGCTGGAGTCCGGTCGCAGCCGCACCGCACTCGCCGTGATCAGCGGAATGCCCGGCGTGGGCAAGACGGGCCTCGCCCTGCACATCGCGGAACAGCTCCGGCATGCGTTCCCCGACGGTCAGCTCTATCTCAACCTCCACGGAGCCACACCCGGCGTGGCGCCCCTCGAACCCGCCGACGCCCTCGCCGTTCTCCTGCACGGCCTCGGGGTGGACGCCCGGCGGATCCCGTGCGATGTGGGGGCCGCCTCCGCCCTGCTGCGCTCCGCGCTCGCCCCCACCCGAACGCTGCTCGTCCTCGACGACGCGGCCTCGGTGAGCCAGGTACGTCCGCTGCTGCCGGCCGGCGCCGGCTGCGCCGTACTGCTGACCAGCAGACGGCCGCTGGCCACCCTGGGAGCCTCCACGCACATCCGGCTCGCCCCGCTCTCACCGCGGGACAGCGCCCTCCTGCTGGAACGGGCCTCGGGCCGGTCCTGGGCCGCGTCCGACGCCGAACCGGTCGCCCGGCTCGTGGCCCTGTGCGGCCACCTGCCCCTGGCGCTGCGGGTCTCCGCAGCCCGTCTCAGGAGCCGGCGGACCCTTCCGGTGGAGAAACTGGTGGAACGCCTCGCCCGGCAGGAGGACCGCCTGGACCACCTCGAACTGGAGGACCTCAGTGTGCGCCGGTCCCTGATGGCGGCCCAGGAGGCGCTCCTGGGCTCGGGCGACCCGCTCGACGGTGACGCCGCCGCGGCCCTGGTCCTCATCGGTGCGCTGGACCTGCCCGAGTACGGGGCACCGCTGATGGCCACCGCGATGGACCGCACGGAGCGGAGCGCCGAGAAGGCCCTGGACCGCCTGGCGGAGGTGACGTTGCTCCAGGAGGTGGGCTGGGGCCGCTACGCCCCGCACGACCTGGTCCGCGACTTCGCCCGGGAACTCGCCGGTCGGCCGGGCGAGCAGGCCGGGAACACCGAAGCCGCCGAACGGTCCCTGCGCTGGTACCAGGAGCGGCTCACACAGTGCGCCGCGGCCCTGCGGCCGTCCCCCGGGCGAGCTCCCGAGCGCCCCGGGGGCCGGACCGGCACCGTCTTCGCCGACGCGGCGGCGGCACTCGCCTGGGGTGACGCGGAAGCGGCGAACCTGCTCTTCCTGGCCGGCTCCGGTGCGCACGGGCGCCTGGGCCCGGCCCGCACCCTGGACCTGATCAATGCCTTGTTCCCCTACCTGCACGACCGCGGCCGGGCGCGGGATCTCGAACGGCTCACGCGGCACGCCATCACCCTCGCCAGGTCCTGCGGCAACACCGCGGCCGAGGGACGGGCGCTGGGCCAACTCGCCTCCGCGCACTACTCGGCCGGACGCCTCCGGCAGGCGCTGCTGCTCCTGGACGAAGCCGTGGAGCGCAGCGAGCACCTCGCCGACGACGTGGCCCGGATGCGTCACCTCGGCAACCGGGCCGCGCTGCTGCGTGAACTCGGCCGGGACGCTGATGCCCGAGCGACGTTGGCACAGTGTCTCGCACTACGCCCGGACCACTTCACCCCCGGAGAGGAAGCGATGTTTCTCGGGCACCAGGGGTACGTGTCCGAACTCACCGACCTGCGCTCGGCTCTCTCGTACCACCTGCGCAGCAGGAAACTCGCCCGGGAGGCCGGCAGCGCCGTGATCGAGCAGGTCGCCTTGTGCAACATGGGCCATGCCCACCTGCGCCTCGGCGAGCCCGCCCGGGCCCTGCGGAGCTTCGAAGAGGCGCTGCGCGTCATGGCGGCCGGTGCGGCGCACTGGAACGCGGAGCGGGAGACGCGACTGGGCCAGGCCCAGGCCCTGCGGGCGCTGGGCCGCCTCGGACAGGCCGGGGACACGTGCACGGCGCTGCTCCAGGAGGCCGCCGCGCGCGGCGACTCCTACGGTCGGGGCCTCGCCGAGTACGAGTTCGGACACGTCCTGAGAGCGCTCGGGGACGAACGCGCGGCCCTTGGCAGATGGGGAAGCGCGCTGTCCGCCCTGGAAGGAACGGACGCGCAGGTGCTCGCCGACCTGCGTGCCCTGACGTCTGCCCCGACGGTCATGGCCGACAGCTGACGGAACTGGCGCGGAACTGTGCCGGCGGGCGCCTCGCCCCGTGAGCTCGGGCCTCGCGGCATCCGGGTCAACTGTGTCTCGCCCGGCTCCATGCTGATCGAGGGCAAGGGCTGGGCCCGGCCGCGCGCCGAGGACCCGCGGGGCCTACCGGAAGGTCGAGAAGGAGTTCCCCGGCGGCCGCCTGGTCGATCCGCGGGATGTCGCCGAGGTGATCGCCTTCCTGCTCTCGGACCTGGCACGCGCCGTACAAGCAGGAGCCCGAGAAGACCCGGCTCTCCCCCGGGCTCGGCGACCGACGTCGCCCACGCGGCCGCCGACGCCGGCCACAGGCGGGCGCGGAGAGCCGTTCCATTGCTGGAGGAGCCGCCCGGCGGCGACCCGTGGGGCCTGCGCCCGGCAGCGGAACAGCTGGACTCCATCGCGGGTCGACCAGCCCCAACCAGCGCCTGTGCTGGATCAGGCGATGCATCAGGCGCTGGTTGGCCCCCGTCCATTGGCCCTGTCCGCTGGACAGCCGCCCCGGCGAACCACCGTGTGTCCGGCTCGTCGGGACGACGGCGCTCAGCGGTAACAGGTGGTGACGCCCGCGCGCCAGGGGCAGGCGACTGCGGCGAAGCCCCCGTTGGCGACGACGTCCACGCTGAGCGTGTCGCCGCCGCGCAGTGTCCGCCGGTTCTGGACGAGCCCGTCGGTGCCGTCCTGGATCGTCTCGACCAGCCACCGTCCTGGGCCGATGGTCAGCGGGACCTCGGCGGTGCGGGCGTTACCGGCGTATACCCCGCCCAGGAACCAGCGGTCGCCACTGCGGCGGGCCAGCACGGCTTCCTGGCCGGGTCGGCCGGCGAGCAGCCGAGTGTCGTCCCAGGCTGCGGGAACCTGGTCGAAGTAGCCCCGGGCGAGCGGCCGGGCGTCGTACGACTCGGGGGTGCCCGCGAACATCTGCAGGCCCGACTCGTAGGCGACCGTGAGCCCAACCTCGGCCGCGTCGGAGTTGGGGCGCAGGCCGACGCGCTGGAAGGCGCCGGGGGTGAAGTCCATGGAGCCGATGACGTTACGGGTGAAGGGCAGGGTGGTGAGGTGGGCGGCGGTGTTGGTCCGCTTCTCCTCGCCCGCGACGCCCTCCAGGGTCATGACGTGCGGCCAGGTGCGCTGGATGCCCTTCGGGATGGTGGAGCCGTGGAAGTTGACCATGAGGTGGTGGGCGGCGGTCTCCGGGAGGATGGCGTCGTACCACTGGAGCATGGACTGCGCCTCGGAGTCCATGAAGTCGATCTTGACGCCCTTGACGCCCCACCGCTCCAGGGTGGGCAGCCACTGGGCGCGTTCCTCGGGTGTGTCGAGGTCACGCTGGTGGATCCAGACGATGATGCCGACGCCCTTGGCTCGCGCGTAGTCGACGAGTTCGGGCATCCAGCTGTTGGTCTGCCAGTTCGGGTCGGTGGTGTCCCACTCGTCGGTCTTGAAGTACCAGCCCGCGTCGACGGCCTCGTACGGCCAGTTCCGCTCGGCGGCGTAGTCGACGTAGGTCTTCTGCGCGGCGAGGCTCTGGCCGGCCGGGCGGCCGCCAGCCAGCCAGGTCCACAGCGCGGTGCCCGGCTTGATCCAGGACGTGTCGGCGACCTTGGAGGCGGGGGCGAGGTCGTCGGTGAAGGTCGACCGCGTGACGGTGGCGAGGTCGCCGGTGACCATGGCCCGCCAGGGGGTGGCGAGGGGGCCCTCGGTGCTGATCCGGTCGTCGGCGAGCCGGATGCGGTAGGTGCCGGTGCCCTGATCGTGGGCGAGTCGGGCGCCGGAGTACGTGCCGGTGAGGTCGGATTCGGCGAGCAGGGTGTAACCGCCGTCGGTCGCGAACAGTGCCTGGTCCGAGTACTCGCCGGTGGGGGCCGTGGCTGCGGTGTACTGGACGAACTGTCCCTCGTTGTCGGCCCGGTAGCCGCCCAGCCACGCACGCGCGTCCGGCGGCAGGTTGAACGCGGAGGTCTCGCCGAGCACGTCGCCGTATCCGGCGGGCAGGACGTACCGGTAGGCGACGCCGTCGGCGGAGGCGCGGACGACGAGGTCGAGCCGGGCGCCGGCGGGGGTGGCGAACGACAGGCGGGTCTCGTTCATGCGGACCCGGCGGTCCAGTCGTTTGCCGGACTTCGCCCGGTACCGCTCGTCCACCAGCCGGTCCTTGCGGTGCAGGAAGCGCAAGTCCCGGGAGAGGTCGGCCTGTTCGGTGACGATGCCGACGGGCGACGGCTCGACGACCGCATGGCCTCCCCGGGTCACGGACAGACTGACGGTGCCGGTCGTGTCGTCCAGGGATACGCGCGCTCGCGGTTCATGTACCGTGGCGCGCCCGGGTCCGGACACGGTCCAGACGTGCTCGCGTTGTTCGGCCCTAGCGGGCCCGGATGTGAGAAGTGTGGCCACCAGCCCGGCGCAGAGCGCGGCGACCGCGGTCCTGATCGGAACCACCATGAGAACCCTCCCTGTTGATGAGGTGAGGCGGTGCGTGGATCCCTGCGGAAAGTCGCTACGGCAGTCCCCAGGCCGGGCCCGGTTCGCTGACGGCGACGGGCGCGATGACCAGGTCGGGGCGCGAGCCGGAGTGGACGAGTACCTCGCGGCCCTTGGGCAGGTCGATCGCGAGGGTGCCGTCGCCCAGGTCCTGGGTGCGGGCCGGGTGACCGTCGTCGAGCAGCACGGTGAGCGTGCCGGTGAGGCCGTGGCGGAGTTTGAGCGGCTCGCCCTCCAGGCTTCTGACGCGGATGAACCGAGTGGTCCCCGCTTTACGGACGGCGCTGACCAGGAAGGCGCCCTGGGTGCGGAAGTCGTGCAGGGTGACGTCCGCCCATTCGGTGGGGACGGCCGGGAAGACGCGGATCACGCCGCCCCAGCTCTGGCAGAACATGTCGTGCAGGGACTGCGAGGCGGACAGCGGAGTCTCGATGACCGGACCGGCCTCGGTGTAGTGGGTGTTGGCCTGGCAGGGGAAACGGGTGGTGGGGTCGAAGAACTTCCGCAGGTAGGTGATCGCGGTGTCGCCGTCGCCGGTCATCGCGTACATCGAGGCGGCGCCGGTGTAGCTGTAGCCGCGGTGGGCGCCGGTCAGCGCGTGCCAGTGGGCGATCGACTTCGCGATCAGGTCGCGGCTTTCGGGCTGGTCCCAGTTGACGAGGTAGAGCGGGTACACCATCAGCAGGTGCGAGTAGTGGCGGTGGGACTGGGCGTACGGGGTCTCGGCGCCGATCATGTAGCCGTTGTCGTCGACGGGGTACGGCGTGAGCTTGGCCAGCACCTCCTGCCAGCGTGGGATCAACTCGTCGTCGATTCCCAGAAGTTCGGCGGACTCGATGAGTGTCCGGCAGCCCCAGCGGATCAGGGACAAGTCATAGGTGGTGTCCTGCGGCGGTACGACGGGGTATTCGGGCGAGAGCGTGCTCGGCAGGTGGAGCTTGCCGTCGCTGCCCGGGGTGAGGAAGTGCAGGTAGTAGTTGACGGCCCGGCGCAGGACGGGGAAGACCGTGTCGCGCAGCAGGGATTTGTCCATGGAGTGCCGGTAGGACAGCCAGACGTTGTGCAGCGCCCAGGTGAGGTTGCCGACCTCGGTGCCGGTGCCAGGTCGGCCCACCTCCCGGTTGGCGAACCTGTCGGAGCTGCGGCCGACGCCGGAGCTGTCGACGCGGTAGGCGGCGGGCACGTTGGCGATGAGCTGTTCCTGGTTCTGGCGCAGTGTGGTGGCGAGCGCGTCGAGTTCCAGGTGGTTGGAGCCGTGGATGAGCCAGTACTCCAGCTGGACGTTGAGGTTCCACCAGACCGCGGGCCAAGGAGTGGGTTCCAGCCACGGCCCTGAGGTGGCCATGACAGGGCCGTCCGCGCGGCTGGCGGAGGCGACCTTGTAGAGCTGGATCCAGTGGAAGCTCTGCAGCCGCTGGTCGGGGAACGACACGAAACTCTTCCGGTAGAACGCGTGCCACCAGCGGATGTGCCGACGCCTGAGGCCGCCGTACGAGGTCACGCCCCTCAGATTGCGCAGCGAGTCGGTCTCGGCGGCGGTGTCGGAGGGGAAGCTGTGTCCGACGCTGAGCAGCAGGTCGTCGCCGACGCGGCGGTGCGCGGTGGCGGTCCGGCCGCCGCCGGTGAGGGGTTGGAGCACCTGCTCGGTGCCGTCGGTGGTGGTCCGCGTGGTCCAGGGCGGGTTGGCGCTGTAGCCGGCGGGCGGGGCCTCGCTGATCTTGCGAGGGCTGATGGCGTCCTCGGGGTGGAACGTCCAGACGACCCGTTCGTCGCCGTCGGCCGTCGTGCGGACGGCCAGGACCTCGTCGTGGATGAGGGCGGAGAGGTGGAGGGTGCCTGCCGTGGTGGTGACGGTGCCGGTGAGTTCGGCGTTCCACAGGCTCAGACGCCAGTCGACGGCGGTGATGGTGCCGACCGGATCGAGCGTGAGGTGTCCTACCGGCAGGCGGCAGGTGCCCCAGCCGCTGCCGAACTCGGGGCGGTGGTCCTGAACCCGGCCGTGCTGCACGGTGAACCGGATCCGATTGGCTCCCGGTTCCTGATAGACCATGCTGCCGAGCAGCCCGTCGCCGAGGAACGGGCCCTCGTACCAGCGGGTGGGCAGCCTGGTCCACAGCAGGTCCTGCCCGCGCAGGAACCTCGCCCAGGCGCCGTCGGTGGTCAAGGTGTCGCGGAGTCTCCAGGGCCGTCTGCCCGTCACCGGGCTGTCGGCGACGGACGGCACCGTCCGTAAGGGCTCATCGGCGTGGGCCGCCCCGGGCAGGGCCGCCGCTGCCGCGCCGCCCAGCGCGGTCCCGAGTACGGCTCTGCGGGCCACCTTCGAACGTTGCTCCGGCTGTGAGGTCATCTTCGTCCTCCAGACCTGACGGATCATCGATACATCGGGTGTATCGGCGAACCTAGCAGGCTTCGTGCACCTGTCAATGACCTCAACAGCATCAGACGTAGAGGAAAGACGGGCTTCAACCAGCCGTGACTTTCACACCTATATCAACGAACCTCAGCCAAGCCCGTGACTCCTCCGATGTATCGGGAGATCGAATTCTGTTGGCTCTGGCGAAACGGACGTCATCCGCGCAGCCGGGGCGCGGGTGCAGCGTGGGACATGACCTCTCCATTAGCGTGGGCCTCAGCAGGACACCGCGGCGAAGGGACAATCCCATGCGGGTCGGAGTACTGACCGGAGGCCGTGACTGCCCCGGTCTCAACGCCGTCATCCGCGGCATCGTCCGCAAGGGCGTGCAGGAGTACGGCTACGAGTTCGTCGGCCTCCGGGACGGCTGGCTCGGTGCACTGCAGGGCGACACCGTCCCTCTCGACATCCCGACCGTGCGCGGCATCCTGCCCCGCGGCGGCACCATCCTCGGCTCCTCGCGCACCGATCCGTTCAGGCAGGAGCACGGCGCCGGCCGCATCAAGGACACCCTCGCCAAGCGGGAGGTCGACGGGCTCATCGTGATCGGCGGCGCGGACACCCTGGGCGTGGCCGCGCGCCTGTGGGAGGAGCACGGCGTGCCGTGCGTCGGCGTACCGAAGACGATCGACAACGACATGTCCGCCACGGACCGCACCCTCGGCTTCGACACCGCGGTCAACACCGCCACGTCGGCGATCGACCGGCTGCACACCACCGCCGAGTCCCACATGCGCGTGCTCGTCGTCGAGGTCATGGGGCGCAACGCCGGCTGGATCGCGATCCACTCGGGCCTGGCCGGCGGCGCGAACGTCATCCTCATCCCCGAGCAGCCCTTCAATCTCGACCAGGTGTGCGCCTGGGTGACGTCCCGCTTCCGGGCCTCGTACGCCCCGATCGTGGTCGTCGCCGAGGGGGCTCGACCCAAGGAGGACGACGTGCTGCTCAGGACCGACTCACCGGCCTCGCCCGGACCGATGCACCTCTCCGGCGTCGGCGAGTGGCTCGCCAGGGAGATCGAGCGGCGCACCGGCAAGGAGGCCCGTACCACGGTCCTCGGGCA
>NZ_JBEOVF010000063.1:0-49271 GCF_040295365.1 Streptomyces sp. NPDC002838
CCCACCCACTCCCGTTCCCCCCGGGTGGGCGCCGCCGCCCACCCCGCCGCGCCCGCTTCCACCCCCGCCGTGGCACTACGGGGAGGATTCCAGGAACCGGTGGAGGGAGCTCGTCATGCTGGTGACGAAGGCGTCGCGCGTGGATGCGTCGACGTGGTCCAGCGACAGGTAGGGGTTGAGGTCTTCCAGCTCGACCAGGAGGAGGTCTCCGTCTTGCGTGCGGCAGGCGTCCACGCGCTGGATGCCGTGCTCGAGGGTGTTCCAGTCGATGAAGCGCCGGGTGAAGGCGAGGTCGCCTTCGGTGGGCCGGTAAGGCTCGAGAGCCCAGCGGCGGTCGGGGTCGGGGGCATAAAGGGCGTACTGGACGGCGTCGTCGACGTAGTAGAACGACACTTCGTAACGGAAGTCGATGCGGGGCTGAACCAGGACGCCGCCGTAGGCAAGGCCGTCCAGCCTGTCCCGGGACACGAAGTCGAGGCCGATGGAGTCCGCTCCGGCCTTCGGCTTGACCGCGTACTGGTCGCTTTCCGGGAGCAGTCCGAGATCCTGCGGCCGGTCGACGGTGGGGATGACGGGATACCCGGCTGCGGTCAGATCCAGCAGGTACTGCTTGCCTGCCATGTCGGCCCGGCCGGTGTGCGGGTTGTAGATCCGTGTCCCGCGCGCTGCTGCCTGGTCCCGGAAGGCGTCGTACTCCTCCTGGTAATGCAGTACGGGGCCGGTGTTGCGTACCACTACCGCCTCGAAGTCGTCTGCCAGTGCGGCGGCATCGAGCGGGTGGCACAGGGCTATGTCGAAGTCCTTCCGCAGCTGGGACGACAGGAAGATGTCCTCGTCGCAGTAGCGCCGCCCTCGGGCCTGATAGGCGAGATCGGTGACATACAGAACGCGGGGGCGGACGGGCAAGGGGTATCTCCTGGGTCGTGCGTCGAGGTGGACCGAGGTTACCGATCTTTCCTCGGTGCCGGCCACGGCTACTCCTTGCCGCTCCGCTCGGCCGCCAGCGCCGCGAGGTCGTGCGAGATGGACCTGAGGGCGTGCACCGGAAGCTTGCCGACGGCGTACGCGGCGATGTCGACCAGGGCGAGGTCGCCCACCGTTGCCGGCATCCCCCCGTCGACGACGGCGGGAGCATGGTGCCGCAGGATCTCCCGGGTCTCGGGATCGTCGACCAGGGTCCGCAGCGTGTCATGCACGCTCGGTTCGGCCCGCGGGTAGTCGTCGGGGTGCAGCGGATCGAGCGATGCCTCCACCTGGGCCCACTGGCGCCGGACCTGCAGGTGCTCGTCGCCGACATCGCCGGTGTCCGGCAGGCCGAGCCGGTCGTACTGTGAGGGCGGGGCGTCGTTTGCCCGCATGAGCTGGACGAGCAGCGTGGCCATGCGCCGTTCGAGGTTGTCGTCGGCCAGCGGATGCTGCTGGTCCGGGTCGGCCTGGAGGTCGAAGAGCAGCGTGCCGAATGCGTGGGGATCCATGAAGGTCCACCCGTCGACGCGGAGCGTGGGGACGCCTTTCGTGAACGAGAACGGCTCGGCGAGCTCGGCGCCGCGCAGTTCCTCCGGGGTGAACCGGCCGCGCATGTGGGTCGGCATCAGCGTGTGCTCGAGCAGCGGCCGGTTCCCCGGTGTGGCGGGGGCGCGCATGTAGACGTAGCGGCCGTCGGTCACGCTGACGTGCCCGCCGAACGCCCCGAACAGCCCGGCCTCGCGGACCGGGGTGTCGTCGGCGACGACGTCGCGCAGCGGTTCGCCCTGCATGTCCGGCGGGATGTCCACCCCGAACCAGTCCAGCAGGGTCGGGGCGAAGTCGATGGTCTGAACCAGGCTGGTGCGCCGCTCGCCCCGCACACCGCTGCGCGGGTCCCAGACGAACAGCGGCGTGTGGATCGTCTCGTCGTACCAGGGCGGGACCGCCTTGCCCCACCACCCGTGCTCGCCGAGCAGGTAGCCATGGTCGGTGACGACCATCAGCAGCGTGTCGTCCCACAGGTCCAGCTCGTCCATCGCGTCGAGCACCCGGCCCAGCGACCGGTCGCACATCGACAGCAGCGCGGTGTACTGCAGCCGGAGGTGCTCCATCTGCCCGGGCGTTTCGAGGACCTGCCGGTAGTCGGGCCAGTCGAAGTGCGGGCCGTCGTAGTCGTGGGGGTACAGCTTGTGGTAGCGCTCGTAGGTGAAGAACGGCTCGTGCGGGTCGAAGGTCTCGATCTGAAGAAGCCACCGGTCGTCGGCGTGGTTGGTGTGCAGGAACTCCAAGCCCGCGTCGAAAGTCAGCGTCTGGGGGTGGTCCAGCTCGTCCTGCATATGGGCCCGGTTCACCCGGTCCTGCCGGTACGAGGGCCGCTGGGCGACCCGCGGTCCGTCGATGGTCTCGGGGACGTCGGGGTCGGCCACCTGCCCCTTCCAGGGGTCGCCTTCCTGGCCGCGGAAGAACTCGAAGCTGTTGAACCGGCCGTGGTAGGTCGCCCCGCCGTCCTCCCAGTAGTGCGGGTGATCGGTGGCGAGGTGCGTGTAGACGCCGTGGTCCTTCAGCAGCTCCGGGGCGGAGTCGTCGAACGGCTCCAGTGGCCCCCAGCCGCGGTGCAGGAAGTTGTACCGGCCGGTGTGCATCTCCCGCCGGGCCGGGATGCAGGGCATGCTGCCGGCGTAGCAGGTGTCGAACGTCGCCGTGCGGTCGGCCAGCCGCCGGAAGTTCGGGGCCTCCACCCAGTCCGCCCCGTAGGGGGGCAGGTGCCGTCGGTTGAGGCTGTCGAACATGACGACGACGGCCTTCATCGGCTCTCCTTCGAGGCGAACCTTGCGGCGAGACGCTCGTGACGGCCCGGTGGCCACGCGACGTCGGGCGCGTGCCAGGACACGGGGGTGACCGGCGTGGTGGCGGCGAGACCCTGTTCGAGATCGTCGGCCAGGTGCCCGCGCCCGGTCTCGCGCAGGTGACCCGCATAGCGCACCGGGTCGTTGTAGTACGTCGGTCCGGTCTGGAGGGTGGTGAGCATCGGGTCGGGCAGGGCGCCCGGCCGTCCCGCGTAGTAGTCCCACCACTCGGCCAGGTGGCTGCGCATCCGCGCGGCCAGGTCCGGCTCGTCGGGCAGCAGGTCGCGGGTCAGGTGCGGGTCGGCCGTGACGTCGAACAGCTGCTCCCACTCCGCCCGGAACGCGCCGGGATGGTAGGTGCGGATGTAGAGGTGATCGCGGGTCCGCACGGCCCTCTGGTAGGTGTGGGCGCCGTGCCCGAACACCAGGTACTCGCGCGAGTCGATGTGCTCCCCGCGGACCGCCGGGGCGAACGACTCACCCTGCCAGCCGGCGGGCACCGGCATACCGAGCAGCTCGCACAGGGTCGGCGCCAGGTCGATGTTGTACAGCAGGGAGTCGCACCGGCGGGCGTCGGCGGGCAGCGCGTCGGTGACGCCCGGCCAGTAGACGACGAGCGGCAGCCGGTGCGTGGGCTCGTTGGCCAGCCCGTGCTCGGCGTAGGAGCCGTTCTCCCCGAACGACTCGCCGTGGTCGGCGCTGACGATGATCGCCGTCTCGTCGGCGATGCCCAGCTCCTCCAGCGTCGCGAGCAGCTGTCCGAAGTAGTGGTCCCAGTACATGATGGCGCCGTCGAAGCCGTTGATCAGGTGCTCGAAGTCCGCGCGGGTCCGGATGGCGTCGGGCATGGTGTCCGGCACGGGCGACTTCCTCGGCCCCGCGAAGTAGTGCAGGTCGAGCGCGCTGCGCGGCCCGTAGATCTCCGCGTGCGCGTCGATGGCGTCCTGGTCCGGCCAGGCCGGCGCGGGACCGGACTCCGCGGCCCGCTGGGTCCACTCCGGACCGGTGAGGTAGTCGGTGTGGGGCTCCCAGTAAGTCAGGTGCAGGTACCAGTCGTCCTGGTCGGCGTGGGTGCGCAGCCAGTCGATCGCCACACGGTTGATGTCGTGGGCCTGCTCGTCGTTGACCTCGCCGGTCGCGCGGATCATCTCGCGGAAGTTGCCGCAGAAGTGGTACGCGCGGTGCCGCTCGGCGAACATCGACACCGCCGCCGTGTAGTAGCCGTGGCCTTGGAGCTGCTGGCCGAGCAGCGGCCGGTGCGGGTCGGGCCCGTGCCCGGCGTCGAGCCGGAACCGGGCGGCCTCGCCGAAGTGGCCGATGACGCCGTTGGTGATGCCGAACTGGCCGCTGGTCAGCGCCGTCCGCGACGGCAGGCACGGCGAGTCGGAGGCGTAGTAGCGGTTGAAGACCACGGACTTCTCGGCCAGGGCTCGCAAGTTCGGCGTGGTCGGCCGCTGGTAGCCGTAGGGCTCGGTGTGGTCGGCACGCAGCGTGTCGACGTCGACGTAGATGATCCGCATCAGATCCAGCCCTCCAGGGAACCGAGGAACGCGGCGAAGTCGTCGCGGTGGATGGTGTGCCCGACGCCGGGCACGACCCGCACATCGAGGCCGCGCTGCCGCATCGCCGTGACCGTTTCCGCGGAGGAGAAGGGGCCCTCGTCCGCGAACAGCACCAGCGAGGGCACGCTCGGACGGCGCGGAGCGATCTCGGCTCCGCAGAGCAGTGCCGCGCCGTCCGCCGTGTCCGGATCCCAGTCGCGCAGAGTCGCCAGCTCCACGTCGACGTCCTCGGGGGTCCACCGGGGGTTGAGTTCGGCGATCTGCTCCCGCGTCGCCTGCTTGCACCGCTTGAACCGGCCGGGATCCATCCCGGCCCTGCGGCCGTCGGGCAACCAGGCGGGATCGGCATAGACCGCGCGGCCGGGGCGCAGCCGGTCGACGGCCAGCGCGAGCGCCACCGCGCCGAACGAGTGCCCGATCGCGATGTCGGCATCGGTCGGCAGTGTCTGCACCAGGTCGTCGGCCCAGCCCTGAGGTGAGTAGTCGCCGCGGCCACTCGCTCCGTGCCCGCGCAGGTCGACACCGATCACCCGGTAGCCGCGCCCGGCGATCGCCGGAGCGACCCGGTGCCAGGTGCGCGAGTCCGACATCATCCCGTGGATCAGGACAGCGGTCCGCTCACCGTCCCCCCAGGTACGGGTATGCAGTCGCATGCGCAACTCCCTATCGGTGCTGCTCGTAGGTCGCCGCCGGCGACACCGTCGCCATCTCGCCGGCGAAGTGGCATGCCGCCAGCTGGCCGGTCGGGGTCTCGGTCAGCACCGGTTCCTTCTCCACGCAGATGCTCCGCTCGGGATGGGCCAGCGGCCCGACGGGGCACCGTGTGCGGAACCGGCAGCCCGACGGCGGGTTCTTCGGGCTGGGCAGGTCTCCGGTGAGTACGATCCGCTCGCGGTCGCGGGCCGCGGTCTCGGGCACGGGCGACGACGACATCAGCGCCACGGTGTACGGGTGCTGCGGCGAGGAGTACACCGCCTCGACGGGCCCCGTCTCGACGATCTTGCCGAGGTACATCACCGCGACCCGGTCGGAGAGATGCCGGACCACCGAGAGGTCGTGGGCGATGAACAGGTAGCCGAGGCCGAGGTCGTCGCGCAGTGACTCCAGCAGGTTGATGATCTGCGCCTGGATGGACACGTCGAGCGCGGACACGGGCTCGTCGCAGATCAGTACCTTCGGCTGGACGGCGAGCGCCCTGGCGATCCCGACGCGCTGCCGCTGGCCGCCCGAGAACGCGTGCGGGTACCGGTCGAGGTGCCCTTCGTTCAGGCCGACCCGGCGCATCAGCTCGCAGGCCGCGGCGGCCCGCTCGCCGCGCGGCATCCCGCGCATCTCCAGAGCCTCGTCGAGCGACTGGCGGACGGTGCGGCGCGGGTTGAGCGACGCGTACGGGTCCTGGAACACGTACTGCACGGTCGACCGGAGCTCTCGGGTGCCCGCGCCGGTGAACGCGTCCACGCCCTCCGGGCCGACCCGGACGGTGCCCTCCGTGGGCCGGTTGATCCCGACGATCGTGCGCGCGAGCGTCGACTTGCCGCAGCCCGACTCGCCGACGAGGCCGAGCGTCTCGCCTCCCGCGACGGACAGGCTCACCCCGTCCACCGCGTACACCGGGTCGGGCCGGCCGAACAGGCTCCGGCCGCCCGAGGCGACGTTCACGCGCAGGTTCTCCACCGACAGCGGCGGCGTACGGCCGGCCTCCGCCCGGTCGCGGACACCGGCGGCCACCCGGTCCAGTTGCGGAATCGCCGTCCCGCGCGCGGTGACCCAGCACGCCGCGGACTGCCCCTGGACCGCCCGGGACAGCAGCTCGGGCACGGTGGTGGCGCACTCGTCCTCGGCCAGGCGGCAGCGCGGATGGAACGCGCACCCGGACGGCAGCGCCGCCGGGTCGGGTGGCGCCCCGGGGATGGCGGGCAGCCGATTCCCGCCGTTCCCGTCCAACCGCGGCATCGCCTCGAGCAGGTCCGCCGTGTAGGGGTGCTCCTGCCTGGTGAAGATCACCTCGACGGGGCCCTGCTCGACGACCCGGCCGCCGTACATCACCACGACGTCGTCGCACATCTCGGCGACCACCCCCATGTCATGGGTGATCATGAGCACGGCGATGTCCAGCTCATCGCGCAGGCGGCCGAGCAGCCGCAGGATCTGCGCCTGGATGGTGACGTCGAGCGCGGTGGTCGGCTCGTCGGCGATCAGCAGCGACGGCGAGCCGGCGAGCGCGATGGCGATCACGACGCGCTGCCGCATGCCGCCGGAGAACTGGTGGGGGTAGTCGTCGAGGCGTCGCTCGGCGTCCGGGATACCCACCTGATCGAGCAGCTCCGCCGCCCGGCGACGGGCCGTTTTGCGGTCCATGCCGTGCACGATGAGAGCCTCGGCGATTTGGTAGCCGACGCTCAGTACCGGGTTCAGCGCGGACTGCGGGTCCTGGAAGACCATCGCGATCTCGCTGCCCCGGATCGCGCGCATGTCCGGTTCGGACAGCCCGAGCACGTCCCGCCCGTCGAACAGGATCTCGCCGCCGACGATGCGGCCGGGCTCGGGGACCATGCGCAGGATCGAGCGGGCGGTCACGGACTTGCCGGAGCCGGACTCCCCGACCACGCCGAGGATCTGGCCGCGCCGCACGGTCAGGCTGACGTCGTTCACCGCGCGCACGGTGCCGGTGGAGGTGGCGAACTCGGTGCGCAGCCCGCGCACTTCGAGCAGGGCGGCCGTTCGGTCGTGCCGCGTCTGGGTCGTGATGTTCTGTGGAACGGTGTTCACCGGTGAAGCACCGCCTTGTTCAGTGCGTTGGACAGGAGGGTGAAGGACAGTGTGAGGAGCAGCAGGACGAGGCCGGGTCCCATGACGTACGCGGGATGGACCTCGATGTAGCGGGCGCCGGTGTTGAGCATCGCGCCCAGGGACGGAATCGGTGGCTGGATGCCGAGCCCGACGATGCTCAGGCCGGCCTCGATGAAGATCGCCACCACCATGTAGACGGCGGCGTTGACCAGGACCGGGTCGACGATGTTCGGCAGCACGTGCCGGATCAGCACGGTCCGGCGCTTGACCCCGAGCACCTGGGCGGCGAGCACGTACTCGCGTTCCTGCTCGACCTGCAGGCCGGCCCTGGCCTGGCGCCCGAACAGGGGCAGCCCGATGATCAGGATGGCCGTGAACAGCGCCTGCCAGCCGGTTCCGATGACCAGCACGACGCACATGCCGAGCACCATCCCGGGGAACCCGAGGATGACGTCGAGCAACCGCTGCACGCCGGAGCCCAGCCACCGCGAGATCACCCCGGCGAGCCCCATCAGGGTCCCGATGACCGCGCTCGCCGGGACGGCGGTCAACAGCAGGCTGAGGTCGGTTCGCAGGCCGTAGACCGTGCGGACGAGAACGTCGCGGCCCAGCTCGTCGGTGCCCATCCAGTGGCTGCCCGACGCGCCGGCCAGCGCGTTGCCGCTCTGCGCGTCGTACCCGCCGGGGAACAGCACGGGCGCCAGTACGGACAGCAGCGCCAGCAGACCCAGCAGGCCGGCCCCGATCGCGCCCCGCGGTGTGCGCAGCGCTGTGAGGTAGCGCCGCAGCGCGACCCCGCCGCCCGGGCGCGCCGTGCCGGGAGCCGGGGCGCTCGCGGTGTCGATGTCGGTTGTCATGAGTCACACTCCCAGCCGGACGCGCGGGTCCAGGGTTGCCATCGCGATCTCGGTGAGCAGCTGCACGACCACCGCGATCACCACCGCGCCGACGATGAGCACCTGCACGACGTTGTAGTCGGAGTCCTGCACGCCGGACACGGCCAGCTGCCCCAGCCCGTTCCTCGCGAAGATCATCTCGATGACGACGGCGCCGGCCAGCATGTCGCCGAAGCGGATGCCGATCGCCACCATCGCGGGGCCGAGGCTGTTGCGGACCACGTGCCGCAGGGTGATGCGCCGCCTCCCCACGCCCTTGGCGACCGCGAGGTCGACATAGTCCTGTCGCCACGCGTGGTCCATCGAGGACTGCACCAGCATGGCGATACCGCCGGACATCGGCACCGCGAGTGCCACAGCGGGCAGGATCAGGTACTGCAGCCCGATCACGGGGTCGTCCAGCACCGACGTCTCGCCGCTGATCGGCAGCACCCGGAAGGTGACGCCCAGGAGGATCACCAGCAGCAGCCCGGCCAGGAACGGCGGCATCGCCAGCAGGACCGTGTTCGTCGCGTCCGCGGTGAACCTCGACAGCCGCGAGCGCGCCGAGCCGGCAAAGATGCCGAGACCGATCCCGACGACGATCATGACGATCGTGGCCGCGATCGTCAGCTCGACCGTGCTCTCCAGCCGGTCTCCGATCAGCTCGGAGACCGGGCGGTGGAACTGGTACGACTCGCCGAGATCGCCGGTGACGAAGCCGCCCAGCCAGTGGAGGTACTGCTCGACCAGTGGCCGGTCCAGCCCCATCTCGACCCGGATCGCGTCGATCTGCCGGGTCGTGGCCCCGGGCCCCGCTACGACGGCCGCCGGGTCTCCGGGCGCCAGTCGCGGCAGCAGGAACGCGATGGCCGTGGTCGCCAGCAGCACGAGCGTGACGGACGGCAGACGTCGCAGGAGGAAGCGGGTCATCGACGGCTCACTTTGCGAGGTAGGCCGCACGCATCGTGCGGCCGTAGCGGCCGGTGACGACGCCGCGCACGGAGTCGACGCTGACCGAGGTCGAGGGCGAGACGGTGTAGGGGAGGAAGAACGCGTCGTCGAGCAGCTTCTGCGACAGGGATCGCAACCGCGACTTCGTGGCGCTCTCGTCCGGGCTGTCGATCAGCGCCTGCGCGAGGCGCTGGTACTCCTTGTCCGTGTAGTGCTCCGCGTTCTTGGCCGGGCGCAGTTCGGGAAGGGCGTCGAGCATGAGCGCGGGAGGCATGTCGCCCACCGCGGTCCAGGTAAGGAACGCGGGACCGAGCTTGCCCGCGGCCCGGCGCGGCTCGAAGTCCGCGATCGACAGCTCCAGTGGTGACGGCTTCAGGCCCACGTCGGACAGGTTGCGCGCGATGATCTCGTAGATCTGGCGCGGAACCGGCAGGTTGTGGAGCGCCAGCTTGAACTGCGCACCCGTGGCCCCGGCGGCCTTGATGAGCTTCCGGGCCCGGTCGGGGTCGTAGGTGTAGGTGCCTGCCAGATCCGCCGGGTAGCCGGTCGCGTCCTTGCCCCACGGCAGGCTTGCCGTCGTCGCCAGGCCACCCATGACCTGCTTGTTGATCCGCTCGCGGTCGATCGCGTAGCCCACCGCGCGGCGCACGTCGACGTTGTCGAACGGTGCCTCGTCGACGGTGAGGCCCAGCCCGTAGACGAGCCCCTTGTTGAGGTCCAGGTGGAACGTTTTGTCGTCGACGATGGTCTGCGAGTCCTGGACACTGAGACCGTTCGCTATCTGGACCCGGTCCGAGCGCAGCGCCGCCAGCTGCGCGGTCGAGTCGGCGATCACCGTGATCTCGATGCCGTCCAGGTAGGGCAGGCCGTCCGCCCAGTAGGAGTCGTTGCGCTTCATCGTGAGCTTGGTGCCGGCCTGGTAGCCGGACCACACGAACGGGCCCGTGCCGACGACCTTCGACCCGTCCGCGAGTCCCTTCTGGGTCTCCTGGTCGATGATCGGTGTCGCGTCGAGGATGGAGTGCACTGTTTCCTGAAGGGGCCGTGGCGAGGTGATCGTCACCTCGTGGCGGCCCGTCGCCTTGATCTGCCAGCCCTTCATCGCGCCGTTCAGGGTGGCGAGGCCATCACCCGCGATGTTCCGTTCGAGGGAGAACACGACGTCGTCGGCCGTGAACGCCCGTCCCGAGTGGAACGTCACGCCCTCGCGCAGCTTGGCGGTGAACGTCTTGTTGCCGTTGGACAGCGACCACTCAGTGGCCAGCAGCGGCTGGGCCTTGCCGTCGGTGTCGATCAGCAGAAGGGTTTCGAGGACGTTGCGGCACCAGAAGATGTTGCCGGGCCGACCGGTGAAGTAGGCCCCGGGCACAGGCGCCGCGTTGACCGTCGTCACGAGGGTGCCGCCGCGGACCGGCTTCGCCGCTCCGCTCCCCTTGTCGGCCTCCTCGGCCGCCGAGCGGCAGCCGACCACGGTGACCAGCCCGAGGGCCGAGAGTCCGCCCAGGAGCGTCCGACGCGACAGTGCCGAGTCGAGGAGGGATTTTCTTGTGGGGTACATCGTTGGACCACCTCATTACTTACCGATCGCGGGTTGACCCCGCGTGCTGGGATGTGGTTGTTCCCCCAGGGGTGGCCTACGTGCCGGCGGGCACGTCGACCGTGGTCGTCTTGTGGAGGTCGGCCGAGGAGAAGCCGACGAGGGCGTCGAAGGCCCCCGGCTCGACCGCCCACTCGCCCGCCTGCGAGTCCCAGTGCCACAGCGCGCGCCACGGCACCGGGATGTCCAGCTCGACCGTCTCGCCGGGAGCGGCGTCTGCGGTCGCGAACCCGGCGAGCCAGCGGACGGGTCGCTCGATGCCCGATCCGGGGCGTGCCAGGTAGATCTGGATGACCTGCTTTCCCGGCCGGTCGCCGGTGTTGCGCACGCGGGCGGTGATCACCGTCGCGGGCTTGCCCGGGTCGTCCGTGTGCCGGACGGCCGCGGGCGGGCACAGGTCCACCAGCTCCCAGGTCGTGTAGCCGAGGCCGTGCCCGAACGGGTACGCGGGCTCGACGCCCTCGCGAAGCCACGCGCGGTAGCCGACGTGGATGCCCTCACGGTACAGAAGGCGACCGTCGACGGGCCGGGTGTCGAGCACGGGCACGTCCTCGGTGCGCGCAGGCCACGTCATCGGCAGCCGCCCGCCCGGCTCGGCCGTGCCGGTGAGGATGTCGGCGAGCGCGGCGCCGGCCTCCTGGCCGGCGAACCACGTGACGAGCACGGCGGCGACGTCGTCGCGCCACGGCAGCAGCACGGGTGCACCGGCGTTGACCACGGCCACGGTGTTCGGGTTCTCCTCGGCCACGGCCCGTACCAGGTCGTCCTGGCCCGCGGGCAGACAGAGGTGTGCGCGGTCGAAGCCCTCACTCTCGATCTGTGAGCTCGTGCCCACGACCACGATCGCGACATCGGCGGCCCTGGCGTCCTGCCGCGCGCGGGCGAGGTCGTCGGCTGGTGACCGGCGGGGACGCCTGGCCCGGAAGGACAGGGCGAAGCCCCCGGCCGGGATGCGTTGCCGCAGGCGCAGCTCCACGGGACGGCCCGCGATGAGTTCGACCTCGAACGTCCGCACGGGCGGAGTGAGGATGTCCGCGCCCGGCCCGTCGTGCGCGGACGGGACGTCCTCGTCATGGAGAGTCCGCCCGCCGGCCTCGAACGTGATCCGGCCCGCGCCGCGGAAGCCGAGCTGCCAGGAGCCGGTGAGGTCCGGACACACCGTGGTGGTCAGCTCGACGGCGGCCGCGCCCTGCGGCACGTCGCTGCCGAACCGGACCAGCTCGCCGGTGTCCCGGCTCTCGGTCCGCACCTCCTCACCGGTGTCGGTGAGCCACCGGACCAGCACGGCCCGGTCACCGTTCTCCCCGCTGTCCCTGCACAGGCATGCCGCGGGCAGCGGACCGGGGTCGCCGTCGAGGTAGCTGCCCGCGGTGTAGGTGACCTCGACGTCCGGGGGCAGCGCGGCCCTCAGCCCCTGGAGCGGGGACACCACCTGGGCGGGGCACACCTCGGCGCTGCCGCCGCCCTGGATGCGGGGGTGCTCGGCCAGCTCGCCGATCACCGCGATGCGCCGGACGCGGTCCAGTGGCAGGGGCAGGGCGGCACGCGCGTTGTGCAGGAGTACGGTCCCGTCGGCCGCGGCGGCGCGCAGTTGTGCGCGCACGTCGCCGCCCCCTGTGCGCACAGGCGCCGGGCGCTCGACGGGCACGGACTCCAGGGCGCCGACGCGCGCCGCCAGCCGCAGCAGGTTCTTGACCTTGACGTCCAGGGTGGACTCGGGGATCGCCCCGTCCTCGACGGCCTTTCGCAGCGCGTCGCCCCACGGTCCGTCCGGCCCCGGCATGGCCAGGTCGAGCCCGGCCGAGGCGGCGGCGAGCGAACGCGTGGCGCGCCAGTCCGAGACGACCGGACCGTCGAAGCCCCACCTGGTGCGCAGCGGGTCGTCGAGCAGCTCGTGCTCGGTCATCGTGGTGCCGTTGACGCCGTTGTACGCCGCCATGAGCAGCCACGGCCGCGCGGTCAGGACGATGTCCTCGAACGGCGCGAGGTACAGCTCCCGCAGCGCACGCTCATCGAGCCGCACGTCGACGGAGAACCGGTCGGTCTCCGAGTCGTTGGCGACGTAGTGCTTGACGGTCGCCGCCACGCCGTGCTCCTGAAGGGCGCCGACGAGCGCGGCGCCGATCCGGCCGGTCAGCAGCGGATCCTCGGAGAAGCATTCGAAGTGCCTCCCCCCTACCGGGCTGCGGTGCAGGTTGATCGTGGGCGCGAGGACCACGTCGACCTCCTTCCGCACGGCCTCGGCCGCGAGCAGCCGGCCCGCCTCCGCGGCGCGACCGGTGTCCCAGCTCGCCGCGAGGGCTGTCGGGCAGGGCAGGCACGCCGACGGCGCCTCGTCGTCCCACGAGGGTCCGCGGACGCCTGCCGGGCCGTCCGAGAACGTCATCGCCCGCAGTCCCACCGCCGGCTCCGCGTAGGTGTGCGAGTGCGTGGCACCGGTCAGCAGCCGGACCTTCCGCGACAGGTCGAGTTTGCAGACCAGTACGTCGAGGTGCTCTTCGAGGTGAAGGCTCAACGCGACTCCCCCTCCGGACGTCGGAACCGATCGAGGTAGGCGGCCAGCACCCCGGCCATGTCGAAGGAAGGGTCCAGCAGCCACTGGATCTGCAACCCGTCCATGACCGCGTACAGTTCGGCCGCGAACGTCGCCGGATCGAGTTCCGCCGGCAGCCGGCCCAGAGCCTGGTCGCGGCGGACGCGGTCGGCCGTGGCCTGACGGAGCCGGTCGTACCGGCGCCGGAAGAACTCGTGGGCCGGGTGGCCGGGCTCCATGCTCTCGGCGGACTCCACCGCGAACAGCCGCATGGACTGAGGGTTCTCCATGTTGTGGTGGCACAGCGACAGCACCGCGTCCAGCACCGAGGAGGTGCGGAACATCTCCGCGACGTACTGGCTGCTGTCGGCGTCACGCCGCTCCAGCGCGGCGATCAACAGCTCCTCCTTGCTCTTGAAGTGGTGGAGCAGGCCGGGCTGCGAGATACCCACGCGCGCCGCGATGTCGGCGAGAGCCACGCCCCGGAAACCGCTGTCGCCGAACATCTCGGTGGCGACGGCGAGGATCTGCTCTCGCCGCACTCCGGGGGGTCGGCGGTTACGCACCGACGGCGCTTCTGACACGAGCTCCTCCTTGCCACTCCCTGTGATGGCGGTTACCTTACCGAGTGTTCGGTAAGGTGCAAGAGGTTGGACGCAAACGATCTGGTCCAGTGGCAAATCACCTGGTCAGTGGCGGATAGACGAGGAGACAACGATGAGGTCTCGGCCGAACTTCCTGGTCGTCGTGGCCGACCAGCTACGGGCCGACGCGCTCGGCGCCTTCGGTAACACCCTGGCCCGCACGCCGCACCTCGACCGGCTCGCCGAGCAGGGCACGGCGTTCACCAACGCGTTCGCGCAGCACCCGGTGTGTGCGCCCAGCCGTGCGTCGTTCCTCTCCGGCTGGTACCCGCACACGGCGGGCCACCGCTCGTTCGGCACACCCCTGCGGGCCGACGAGCCGAACTTCCTGCGCGCGTTCCGCGAGAACGGCTACCACGTGACGTGGGCGGGCGACCGCGGGGACACGTTCGGCCCGGGTGCCACCGAACTGGCCGTGCACGAGCACGGGTTCACGACGAGGCCCACCAGCGGGCGCTGGGCGGGCGGCCCTCCGGCGGCCCGGCTGCCCGAGCTGCCCGGCGCCGAGGACGAGGTGTGGAAGCGGCTGTTCTACCGGGGAGAGGTCCTCGACCCGGACGACATCGACTTCGACGAGGCGGCCGTGCGCACCGCCGAGCACTGGCTGGCCGAGCCGCCCGAGCAGCCGTGGGTGCTGTTCGCCCCCCTGGTCGCTCCGCACTGCCCGTTCCAGGCACCCGAGCCGTGGTTCTCCCTGCACGACCGGGGCGCGATGCCCGAGCCGGTGTCCGGCACCGGGCCCGAGCCCGCCTATCTGCAGGGGATCCGCGACTACTACGGCACCGACCGCGTGACCCCACAAATGTGGCGCGAGGTCACCGCCACCTACTACGGCATGGTCTCGCGGCTGGACCACCACGTCGGGCGGCTGCTCGACGCGGTGCGCCAGGCGGGTGCCCTCGACGACACCGTGATCGTGTTCTTCTCCGACCACGGCGAGTATCTCGGCGACTTCGGCGTGATCGAGAAGTGGCCGTCCGGGCTGGAGAGCTGCATCACGCGCGACCCGTTGATCCTCAGCGGCGGCGGCCTGCCCGCGGCCGGAACGGTCGACGCGATGGCCGAGATGATCGACGTCTTCCCCACCCTGCTCGACATCGCCGGGATCGACCCCGGCTACCAGCACTTCGGCAGGAGCCTGCTGCCCGTACTGCACGACCCAACCGCAGGCCACCGCGAGTACGCGTTCACCGAGGGCGGTTTCCTCGCGGAGGAGGAGCCGAAGTTCGAGCGCTCGCCGTTCCCCTACGACCTCAAGTGCGCCCTGCAACACGACCGGCCGGCCGCCGCCGGCAAGGCCGTCGCGGTCCGGGACCAGCGCTGGACCTACGTCTGGCGGCTGTACGAGCCGGCCGAACTCTACGACCGGGCAGCCGATCCGGACGAGGCGCACAACCTCGCCGGCCGTCCGGAGCTGGCCGAGGTCGAGACCAGGATGTCGCAGGTCCTGCTGCGGTGGTTCGTCGAAACGGCGGATACCCTGCCGGAACGCGATGACCCCCGGATCCCCGGGGTCGACCTGCCCGCACCGGGCGAGCCCGTACGGTCCGAGCAGGCCGGCTGATCCTCCGTTGTCCGGCAACCGAAGGGAAGCGCAGATGGCACGTGAAGTGAAGCCGGCCCGATGCTGCGCCCCTCCTCGCGACGAGGCCACGACGGACCAGCCGCGCCCGGCACCGACTCGGGCCGTGCGGGACCACCCGGGTGCGGTCCTGGTGCCGATTCCCAGCGGGGAGTTCCTCATGGGCACCGACAACCCCGACGCGTTTCCCACCGACGGTGAGGGCCCGGTCCGCCCGGTGCGGGTGGATCCCTTCCGGCTGTCGGCCCACGCGGTCACCAACGCCGACTTCGCCGCCTTCGTCACCGACACCGGCTACCGCACCGACGCCGAGCGGTTCGGGTGGTCGTACGTGTTCGCCGGCTTCCTGCCCGCCGAACTGCGCCGCATCTCCCCGCGACCGGAGATCACGCCCTGGTGGTGTGGCGTCCAAGGCGCGTTGTGGGCCGCACCGGAGGGGCCGGGCAGTTCCGTGGAAGGCCGTGAGAACCACCCGGTGGTCCACGTGTCCTGGCACGACGCGCACGCCTACTGCCAGTGGGCGGGCACCCGGCTCCCCACGGAGGCCGAGTGGGAGTTCGCCGCGCGTGGCGGCCTGGAACAGCGGGTCTATCCGTGGGGTGACGAGCTCACCCCGGGCGGCGAGCACCGCTGCAACATCTGGCAGGGCCGGTTCCCGGTGAAGAACACCGCCGAGGACGGCTACCGCGGGACGGCACCGGTGGATGCCTATCAGCCCAACGGCTTCGGCCTGTACAACATGGCCGGAAACGTCTGGGAGTGGTGCGCCGACTGGTGGAGCACCGAGCACCCCGGCGCCGGATGCACCGTGAATCCGCGGGGCCCGGAGCGGGACACCGAACGGGGCGGCTCCCGAGTCGTACGCGGCGGCTCCTATCTGTGCCACCACAGCTACTGCAACCGCTACCGGGTGGCCGCACGGACCAGTAACACCCCGGACAGCACCAGCGGCAACACCGGGTTCCGCGTCGCTCGCGACGCCTGAGCTCAGCGTGGCACCCCGGTCGGCCCGAGACCGCTCCACCTGGCGTGTCGGCACAACGGTGCCCTTCTTCGGCGCCGCGTAGCTGATGGACGTGCCATTGGCTAGCCGCCGGGTCAAAGTCCATCTCTCATCTGCGGACAGTGCCTCCCTTGTGTGGACAGTGCCTCCCTTGTCCAGCGATCAAGGTCGGTGGTCAGACTCCCGGGTGGCGACGGCGATCTCGCAGGGCGACCCGTCGAGCGCTACGCAACACACGTCCGGGCGCGGGTAGAAACGCGTCGCTGGCTCGGCGTGCACAGCGAGCCGCCCGGTGGTGGCGACCGGGACCATCGCGGGACTGCGCACCCCCGTCGCACTGCGAGACGTCTCAGCCCCGGCACCCGCCCAGACGGCCGGCCCGGGATGAAACCATCCCGCACGCGGTAGGGGAACCGTCGTCATACGGTCACGCATGCTGCTGCGCAGCGGCCGCCACAGCCGCCGCCCGCCGGGTTCTCGTCGCGGAGCTGTGTGAACGGTGACCGGCAACCGCATCCGCACCACGGCCGCGAAGCTCGGCCTGCCCCATCTGGCCCCCGGGCCGGCTTCCTTGCCCAGGGGCGCCTCGTGGTGAGGCAGGCAACGGTGAGAGCGAGTCCGGTGGGGGTGTGGGGTCCTCGAAGGCGTTGTCCAGGGACCTTGACAGCGAGGAGTGAGGTGTTACACATTACACCCGCTGGAAGAGCTCAGGCACGAACAGGAGTCACCGCGGCGAGTTCCCTCGCCATCGCAAACAGCAGCGACACTGACCTTTCGCCCTGTCAGCGATTACGGCTGCCGCATGCGCTTGCGAGCGCAAAACACGCCGGCGAGCGGAAGCGGAGGACAACCCATGGCTGAAGACTGGAACGTCGAGAACCCCATCCAGGTCGGGCCGGTCACGCTCCCGCGCCGCGTCTTCCTTCCGGCGCACCAGCCGGGGCTGGCCGAGAACGGCACCCCCGGCGACCGCTACGTCGCCTACCACCGGCAGCGGGCCCGCGCCGGAGCAGCCATGCAGATCACCGGCGCGACCCCGATCGTGCCCTCCTCGCAGTGGTCGCACATCTGCCTGCGGAACATCGACGAGTCCATCGTCCCCGGCTACCGCAGACTCGCTGAGGCCGTGCGAGCCGAGGGCGGCCGGATGCTGGCCCAACTCGCGCACCCCGGACCGACCGAGTACACCGGGCCGGACGTGTTCGGTGCTTCACGCGATCTCTCCGAGCCGACCCGCCAGGTGGCCCTGCCCGCGAGCCGCGCACAGATCGCCGCGGTCATCGAGCAGTATGCCGCCGCCGCGGACCGCTGCCGACGTGGCGAGCTCGACGGGGTCGAGATCAGCATGGCCCACGGGATGCTCCTGGCTTCCTTCCTGTCGCCGTTGACCAACCACCGCGACGACGAGTACGGCGGCGACCTCGACCGGCGACTTCGGCTCCCGATGGAGGTCCTCGACGCGGTCCGTGTCGCCATCGGCGACGACATGATCCTCGGCATCAGGCTCGGCGCCGACGACATGGTGCAGGGCGGGCTGACGCCGGCCGACGCCGCGATGATCGCCCAGGCGCTGGAGTCGCGTGTGGACTACGTGAGCGTGATGGTGGGCAACAACAACCGCCTCGAGGCGCGCGTCCAGCACTGGCCGCCGACACCCGCCGCGCCCGGACTGTTCCGGCACGTCGCGCGAACGGTGCGGGAGGCGGTCGCCAAACCGGTCGCCGCGGTCGGTCGGATCACCACCCTCGCTCTGGCAAACGAACTGGTCGCCGCCGGCGACTGCGACCTGGTCGGCATGGTCCGTGCCCAGATCGCCGACGGCGATCTCATCGCCAAGTCCCGCCAGGGCCGGGTCGCGGACGTACGGCCCTGCGTCGGGGCCAACGTGTGCGTCAACGAGCTCCTCCGGGACAGGCCGCTGACCTGCCTGGTCAACCCTGACGCGCGCACCTCGGCGGATCTCGGCGACGCCCCGTCGCTCGCCGGGCACCGGGCCGTGGTGGTGGGCGCCGGCCCAGCCGGGCTGGAGGCGGCCCGACGGCTCGCACACCGCGGTAGCCGGGTCACGCTGTTCGAGGCCGGCACCACGCTCGGCGGCCAGCTCGCCCAGTGGTCCGCCGCCCCGAGCCGACGTGAGCTGCGGCGTTACCTGGCCTGGCAGGAACGCCAGCTGCGCTCCCTCGAGGTCGACATCCGCGTCGGAACCGCAGCGACGGTGTCCGACGTCGTCACAGATCAGCCCGACACCGTCGTGCTCGCCACGGGCTCGGTACAGGTGCCGACGGACGTACCCGAGAACGACGGATCGGTCCGACTTCTCACGCCCGCCGAGGTGTTCCGAAGCCCCGCCGACGGGCGCGTCATGGTGTTCGACGAGATGGGCGAGCTTGACGGCGCGCTGATCGCCGAGTACCTCCACGATGCCGGCGTTCCGGTGACGCTGGTGACCTCGCGCATTCATGTGGGCGAAGGCGAGGGGATCAATACGCTGTTCACGATGCTGCGCACGCTGGCCGAGCGCGGGATCGACATTGTCGAACGCATGCGGCCGACCCGGATCGCGAACCGCGCCGTCGTACTCGAAGGGGTTTTCGGCGGCCCGAGCGTGACCGTGCAGGCCGACAGCCTGGTCGGCTGGTCCGGAGGGGACCCGGTCCGCGATCTCGACAGCGGCCTGCGGGAACGGGGAATGGAGCCGCTGGTCATCGGGGACGCGCTTCGACCGCGCCGCGTCACCGACGCCACGGCCGATGCCAAGCGGGTAACCGATGCCCTCACCCGCCACACCGCGAACTGCCCCTGATCGAGGGCACGTTGGCCCGATTGAAGGTTGAGCACCTGTCCACAGACCGGGAGGCCCCGCCGGTGTGGCTATGTCCTCGAAGACCGGCGCTGAAGCAGACCCTCGGCTGGACGACGCCGAAGACTTGTACTCCCGAGGTGGCGGATCGCTGAACCTGGCTGATCATCACCAACCCGGGTAGAAGCCGGCCGGACCCGGGTAGCTGACCCCGGCCAAGAACGGTGCACCAGCCAGTCGATGTCGCCGGCGGCATCGGCGTGGGCTTGGATCTGCTGCAGCGCCCGGGTGAACATGCCGTCCAGGGCGTACCGGCGGAAGCGGGTGTAGACCGTCTGCCACGGCCCGTAGCGTTCCGGCAGGTCACGCCAGGAGATCCCCGTGCGGATCTTGTAGACCATCCCGTTGATGACCCGCCGGTCCCCTACGCGTGGCCGGTCCGTGACGGCCCGCAAGTATCAGCGAAGCGAGTAACTCCCACTCCTGACCGGTGAGTTCATGGCGACGTATCACCCCGCCATGATCCACCATCCGATGATCGTGAAGACAGACCCTAGGCGGCTGTCAGAGGACCACTGGCCAGGGAATCGGTGGCACTGGGGCGTTCCGTGCGTTACTCAGGCCCAGATGTCCCCGACGGTGAAGCCGTGGACGAACGGGTCGTCGGGGTCGAGTACGTGGGTGCTGTAACCGGAGATCCACGCCTGGCCGCCGACGGTCGGGACTACCGCCGTGTAGGGCCCGACCTGCACCTCCCGGATGAGTTCGCCGGTGTAGACGGTGCCGAGGACCCCCTCGTGGCGGAAGGGTTCGTTGAGCTTGAGTGCGCCCTTGGCGTGCAGGGTGGCCATCCGCGCGCATGTACCGGTGCCGCACGGGCAACGGTCGACCGAGCCGGTCCACGTCGCGGGGTTGGAGAAGTCCACGGGGCCGCTCGCCACCGTCACCGCGTTCTTCATGTCGGCGGCCGGATTGTCGGTGGGGCCGGACAGCTGAGAGATCGTGATTCCGATCCCCGGGTAGTCGGGGTGCTCGACCGGCAGCTGGTCCTGGGCGGCCCGGAGGATGAGGGAGGAGACACGGGTGATCTCCCGTCCGTGGGACGGGACCAGCTCCAGCCCGTCGAACTGCCGCACGTCCGCGATCACGTAGAACATGCCGCCCCACCCGACGTCGACGGTCACCTGGCCGAGCTCGGGGACGTCGATCACGGCGTCGAGGTGAGCGGCGAAGGCGGGGACGTTTTCGAAGGTCACTTGCTTGACCTTGCCGTCGCGGCACTCGGCCCTGATGCCGATGAGGCCGGCCGGGGCCTCGAGCTTGAACTCGGTGAAGGGCTCCCGCATGGGGATCATGCCGGTTTCGAGCAGGACGGTCGCGACGGCGATGGTGTTGCCACCACTCATCACGGGGTACTCGACCTGCTCCATGATGATGTAGCCGGCCGCGGCGTCCGGGTGCTTGGGCGGAACGATCAGGTTGCAGCACAGAGGCGGGTAGCCACGGGGCTCACGCAGCATGAGCGACCGGAGCTGGTCGTCATTCTGCTCAAGCCACTTCATCTGCTCGTAGACAGACCCACCAGGGATGTTCGGGACTCCTCCGGTGATGACGCGCATCGGCTCGCCCGAGTGCGTCTCCACTGCGTGGATCATTCGCTTGAAAGACATGGTGACTGATTTCCTTTGCTGTCTCTCGCTGGGCCGCGCAGCGGGGCGAGGGCTTGGTTTCAGCGTGCGTGGGTGTCCTGGGTGGCTTCGGAGTGGCCAAGTCCCCTGCTGCTACGGGACCTTGATGCCGTCTTTCACGGTGGGCTTCGGTAGGACGGCAGCTCAAGGTGCCGCTCGATGTCGGTCAGGAGGGCGGTGAGCCGGTCGACCGAGGCCCTCAGCCGACCGATCTGGTCGGCAAGTTCGCGTTCCCTGCTGACATGGGCATCAGCTCGGGTACTGCTCTCAGATCGCTCGGCAGAGGCGGGCTGCGTCCAGCATCGCGGCATGGACGTTCCTGCTGGCCACCGCGTCCCCTATGCGGAACAGCTGGAACGAACCGTCCTGATTACGCACCACCGACTGGGGCTTGCGAGCCAGCAGTTCCGTCAGGTCGACGGCCCCCAGGTTGGTCGAGGAAACAAGCAGCTCGTCGTAGAGCTCCTGGACCGGATCGGTACCCATCTCCGCCACGACGGCATCGAAGGTGCGGTACTCACGGAACTCGAAGCCGTCCACTCCGAGTTCCACCTGCAAACCATCCGGAGTCCTGGTGACCCCGTGCAGCCGTCGAAGGACAGTGACCGCGACGCCATTCTCCGCCAGTGTGTTGAAGTAGGAGGACGCCGTGAGCGAGCCGATGTCGGGTGAGAGGGTTCGCTCGGGCGTGACGATCTCGACGGTGGCGCCTCCTCGGACGAGGGCCTCCACCGCGTCGAGTGCCTGGTTGCCGCCGTGGTCGTCGTAAACCATCACGCGCCCCCGCAGCCGCCTGGCCCCGGAGAGTACGTCCCAGGTGTCATGGACCAGGCCGGCGCCCGGAATGTGGGGTGTTGCAGGAGCGCCGCCGGTCGCGACGATCACGACGTCCCATGACTGCGACAGGAGCGTCGGGCCGTCGACGTAGGTGTTCAGCGAGATCGGAACGCCCAGGCGGGCGAGTTCGTCGGTTCTCCAGTCGATGATTCCGCGAAGATCGCGGCGGCGAGGGGACTTCGAGGCCAGCAGGAGTTGTCCGCCCACCCTGTCGCCGGCCTCGAAGAGGTGCACGTCGTGACCGCGCTCGGCGAGGACCCGGGACGCTTCGAGACCGGCGGGCCCGGCTCCGACCACGGCCACGCGTCTCGTCGTGCTCGCACGGTCGATGCGCTGGGGTACCTCGAGTTCGCGGCCGGTGGACGGGTTGTGCATGCAGAACGCCGCGCCTGAGCTGTAGATGCCGTCGATGCACATGTTGGCGCCGACGCACGGACGGATCCGGTCCGTGTACCCGTCACGGACCTTGTTGGGCAGCTCGGGGTCGGCCATCAACGCCCTGGTCATACCGACCAGATCGAGCAGACCCTCGGCGACTGCGTACCGTGCGGTGGCGACGTCGCTGATCCGGGCGGCGTGCATGACCGGGACGGTGAGCTTCTGCTTGATCCGCCCGGCGAACTCGAGGTGGGGAGAGGCCGGGGTGGACATCGGTGGAATGGCGCGGGCCAGGTCGGCGTCGGTGCCGATCGACCCCCTGATCAGACTGATGAAGTCGATCCCGGCCTCGGTGATGTCTTCGGCGATACGCAGCGCCTCGTGGGTTTCGAGGCCGCCCTCGCGCTCTTCGTCGAAGCTCATGCGCGCGCCGATGACGAAATCCGGACCGACCGCTTCGCGAACGGCGCGGATGACCTGGAGCGGGTAGCGCATCCGGTTTTCGTAGGAGCCGCCGTACTCGTCGTCACGGTGGTTCCAGAAGGGCGTCCAGAACGAGTCCAGGAAGTGGCCCCAGGTCATGAGTTCGATGCCGTCGAGCCCCGCGGACCGGCAGCGCTGTGCGACATCGACGAAGTCCTGAAGCACCCGGTCGAGGTCCCATTGCTCGGCCGCCTTGGCGAACGCGCGGTGTGCGGGCTCGCGGACATTGCTCGCCGAGATCGCCGGAAGCCAGTTGTCGGTGTAGTTGCTGGTGCGATGACCGAGGTGTGTGAGCTGGGTCATCACGGCTGCGCCCTGCTCGTGGACCTCGTCGGCGAGCCGCCGCAGCCAAGGCTCTGCCTCGTCCTTCCAGAGCTGCAGATTGCCGAACGCGGGTGCGCTGTCCCGGCTGACCAGGGCGCTGCCGCCGATCATGGTCAACCCGACGCCGCCACGGGCCTTCTCGACGTGGTAGGCGCGGTAGCGGTCCTTGGGCAGGCCGTCCTCGCTGTAGGCCGGCTCATGGGACGTGCTGACGATGCGGTTGCGCAGCGTCACGTTCTTGAGGACGAACGGACTCATCAGGGGGTCGGTGACGGTCACCTCACACCTCCACGGATTCTCTGGACGTACGGGATCAGCGCCCGTGGTTGTGCATGACGTGTTTGGTGCGCGAGTAGTCGTCCAGGGCGTAGATCGACAGGTCCCGTCCGTAGCCGGATCCCTTGAATCCACCCCAGGGGACTTCGCCGGCCAGCACGAGATGTGAGTTGACCCAGACGGTTCCGAAGTCGAGGCGCGCGGCGATGTCGTGGCTGCGGCGGGCGTTCTCGGTCCACACCGATGCCGACAGACCGAGAGGGACGTCGTTGGCTCGCCGTACTGCTTCCTCCTCGTCGGCGAAGGTCTCGACCGTGACCACAGGGCCGAAGATCTCCTCGCGGGCGACTTCGGCGCCTTCGGGGACGTCGACCAGCACGGTCGGGGCCACGAAATAGCCGGGTCCCTCGATGGCCCCGCCTCCTGTCGCCACTCGGACGCCTTCGGTCTTCGCACGCTCCAAGTAGCCCGTGACACGGTCGAAGTGTGCCTTCGAGACCATGGGGCCGACCTCGACGTCCTCGCCGGAGGTCGGCACACCGACGACCAGGGACCGGACCTCGCCGACGAGCTGCTCGACGAACCGCTCGGCGATCGATTCGTGGACGAGTACGCGGCAGGCGGCCCCGCATTCCTGGCCCGAGTTCCAGAAGCCGGCGACGCGCAGTGACGATGCGGCAGCCGCGAGATCGGCGTCCGGGAAGACCACGACCGGGGCCTTGCCGCCCAGTTCGAGGTGCACGCGCTTGAGGGTGTCGGCAGCGGCCCGGGCGACGGCGCGACCGCTGGAGACCGAACCGGTCAAGGCGATCATGTCCACGTCCGGGTGCTCGGCGAGCCGGGCGCCGGCGACCGCGCCGTATCCGGCGACGACGTTCACCACTCCGGGCGGCAGGAGATCGGCGACGAGTTCGGCGAACTTCACGGTGGTCAGCGGAGTCTGCTCGGACGGCTTGATGACCAGGGTGTTGCCGGCGGCGAGAATGGGCGCGATTTTCCAGGCCGCCATGAGCAGGGGGTAGTTCCAGGGGGTGATCACGCCGATCACGCCGAGTGGTTCGCGCAGGATGACCGAGAGGTGGTTCTCGGCGTAGTCACCGGCGGCCATGGAGGTGGTCGCACGCAGCGCGCCGGCCATGAAGCGGAAGGTGTCGATGGTCATGTCGACGTCGTCCCTCGACACCGCAAGCGGCTTACCGGTGTTGGCCGACTCCAGCCGGACGAGGAGGTCGGTGTTCTCGGCCAGCCGGTCGGCGATGGCGTGCAGCACTTCCGAGCGGTCCTTGGGGACCCGCCGCGCCCACTGCTCCTTGGCCGCAACCGCGGCGGCCACCGCTCGGTCGATGTCGTCGGGGGTCGCCTCGGGAATCCGGGCGATGACGCTCTCCGTGCTCGGATCGATGACGTCGATGACGCGCTCGGTCGATCCGTCGAGGAACTTCCCGTCGACGAAATGGCGGGCCGGAGGAAGGTCCGCCTCGGTGATCAGCGGCGGCGCGTCCGCCGCGCGGCGAACCGTGGCTGTCGTGGGGCTGGCGGCAGTGGTCATGCTCAGTGACTCCTCGAGTCGCGTCGTGTGGAACGGCCGGGTGAGGGTGTGCCGAAGTCGGGTGGCGTGGGCGCCGGCCAGTCGACACTCCGGCCGACGCCGTGCAGTTCGGCCTGCTGGTAGACGCTCCAGGCCGCTGCCGCGTCCTGCACGCCGAGGCCGGCGCTGAGATACGTCATGATGTCGCCGTCGCTGCTGCGACCAGCCGCGGCACCGGTCAGGACATGGCCGAGTTCGAGGACTTCCAGCTCCGCCGTGTCGCCCTGTGCCCGGTCGGCGACGAGCGGACCGCAGTTCTGTCGCGCCGTCGGTTCGTGGTCGACGACGACGTGGTGGCTGGCGCGCAGGACGTCGGGGCCGATCTCGCAACGGTGCCGGTCGAAGGATCCGACCGCGACGACCGTGGCACCGGGTCGGAGCTGACCCGCGGTGAACAGTGGCTCGGTGGCCAGCGTGGCGCAGACGATGACGTCGGCCTCGGCGATCGCGTCGCTCAGGGACTCCACCGGTTCGACGTCGAAGCCCTGCTCGCGCAGACGGCCGACGGAGACGTCGAGCGGTGACCCGGGCGGTGACCACATTCCGGTCCAGGCGTAGTCCCTGTCGCGGTGCAGAGCGGCGACGTGCGCCTGCCCCTGTACGCCGGACCCCAGTACGAGGAGGCGGGCCGCGTCCTTCCTGGCCAGGGCCTGGACCGCGACCGCACTCGCGGCGGCGGTGCGCCACGTGGTGATCGCTGTGCCGTCCATGAAGGCCAGAGGGACGCCGGTGTGGGGATCGAGCACGGTGACCACGGCATGGATGGTCGGCCGGCCGGTTTCCGCGTTCCCGGGGTTGATGCTCCCGAACTTGCAGACAGGGCCGCTCGTGCGGTCGAGGCGGGAGGCGTAGCAGAAGACGCTGTCGGTGTCGTCGGCGTAGCCGCCCAGGATCTTCTCCGGCTGCCACGCCTCTTCCCGCGCGAGAGCGATGAACGCCGCCCGTTGGGAGGCGATCGCGGTGTCGAGGTCGAACACGGAACGGACGTCGTGCTCGTCGAGGAATCTCATGACTGCGGCACCCTTCTTCAGCGTGATGTCGAGAGCTGCGGCAGCGTCTCGATCAAGGAGGAGATCCTGGCGGTTGTGGCGGCGTCGAGGCCGAGCAGCGGCTCACGGGGCTCTCCGACGGGGAATCCGGCCGCGTTCAGGGCGGCCTTGACCGCCGGAATGAACGGAGCGGACATGATCGCGTCCATCAGCGGATAAATCCGCGCCCATTCGGCTCGCGCACGTTCGAGGTCGCCGTCGCGCAACGCACGGTGGATCGAGACGAGTTCGGCCGGCATCACGTTCGCGGTCCCGGCCATGACACCGGCGGCGCCCTCGGAGATCGCCTGAAGAAGGAGGCTGTCCCAGCCGATGAAGGTGGAGATGACGTCGCCGTGGCGGTGGATCAGCTGCCCGGCCTGAGCCATGTCGGCACTGGTGTCCTTGATGTACTGGATGTTCTCGATCTCACGGGCGAGCTGTCCGACGGTCTCCGGCGAGAGATTCACACCCGTGGCCACAGGCAGGTTGTAGAGCATGATCGGAATGTCCACGGCGTCGGCGACGGTGCGCAGGTAGTGCAACGTCTCGTCGAGCGTGAGCGGCTCGTAGTACGGGGTGACCACCATCAGGACCGAAGCTCCGGCGGCCTGTGCGTGGCGGGAGAGTTCGACCGCTTCCCTGGTGCTCACCGCACCGGTCTGGGCGATGACCGGCACGCGTCCGGCCACCTGGTCGATGACGGTCTCGACCACCTGGCGCCGTTCCGCCGCGCTCATCGCCGCGAACTCACCGGTGGATCCGCAGGCGACGACGCCGTCGACCCCGCCGTCGATGCTGCGGTCGACCAGGCGGCGCAGTGTCTTCTCGTCGATCTGCCCGTCCGGTGTGAACGGTGAGGCGAGTGCGGTGAGGACTCCGCTCAGCTCTGACGACATTCTTGGGTCTCCTCAGGTGCAGCTGTGGGCAGGCATCTGCCGGGGCGTGGATGCCGGGCTCGTGGATGTGGCGCGCCGGAGCTTGTCGGGCTCAGGACAGGACGATTGGCTCACGACGCGGCGCCCACCGGCGCCAGGCCGTGCGGGTCGGTCCGCCGGTCGGTGGCCAGCAGGCTCTGGGCCTCCTGGGCGGCCGACAGGCCGGTCTGGATCGCCGTCTCGGTGTAGAGGGTGCCGAGGTAGTCACCGGCCAGGAGCACCCTTCCGGTGCGGCGGGTCAGCGTCTGCTGCAGCTTCCCGCGGCCGGGGAAGCAGTAAGGGGCGCCCGTGGGCCAGCGCTGGACCTCGGCTTCGACGACCTTGTCGGCGAAGCCGGGCAGGACCTGGTCCAGGTCGTCGAGGTAGATCCGACGGATCTTGTCGTCATCGTGCTCCAGCAGTTCCCGCGCCAGACTGCCCGGCGAGAAGGTCATCAGGCTGCTGCCGGGCCGGCGTTCCGCTTCGTAACCGTGCACGACGTTCGACATGTTCAGCGCAACGTTGAAGGACCGTTTCGGCGTCGCGATGCCGTAGGCGTCGTCCCACACTTGACGCCCCGTCTCGTTGCTGAGGAACGCCGCGCTCACGTAGGGGCCGTAGACGATCTTCGACAGGGCCTCGCGGACGTCACCGTCGAGATCGACGGCGACCCGGTGGCTGACGGTCGCGGGAGTGGCCAGGACCACGCAGCAGGCCTCGACCTCCTTCTCCACGCCGTCCTCCCGGTAACGGACCACTACGGACCCGTTCTTCTGGACCACCTCGTCGACGGCCGCGTTCAGCCGCACGCGGTCCGACAGGGCCGCGGCGATGCTCTCGGTGAGGGTGGACGGGCCGCCGAGGATGCTCTGGGAAAGGCCCGCACCGATGTTCCACACCAGGCTGAAGTAGCCGACGCCCGCGCCGGCCGAGAGTTGGTCGATGTCGGCGGCGGAGCGGGTCACCGTTGGTTTGAACAGGGCTTCGGCGTCCTCGGGAAGGTCGCCGATGAAGTCCTTGAAGGAACGGTCGTTCATGAAGTTGTAGACCCGCTGCTGGCGTTGGGCTTCGGTCTCGCCCCTGCGTCGCTGCACGATACGGGCGTAGCGGGCCACCGACAGGGCGACCTTGGCACCCGCCTTGACCATGCCGACCCGCGCCGACATCGGCATCGGAATGCGGAACGGGTAGCTCTCCACGCGGCCCTTGAGCAGCAGTTTGCCGTTCATCGACAGCCCGGTCAGCGAGCCGGGGACCGGTACCGAGTCGACGCCGGTGCTGTTCAGCAGCCACGACGTCGCCGAGTTCCCACCGGCGTAGGCGTGTCCGCCCCAGTTGAGCCAGTACGGTCCGCGGCGCTCCGATCGGATGCGCCCGCCGACCCGGCCCTCGGATTCGAGCAGGAGCGTGTCCCAGTGCCGTAGACGCCAGCCGGCGGCGAGTCCGGCGAGGCCGCCTCCCACGATCACTACGTCTTTCATCGGTGCCCTCCTGCACAGTTGCGGGTGAAGATTCGGCTGCTCGAAGAGCCTCGCCGTGCGATATCCCGTGGATGTGCCGACCGATACGGCAACCAGGGTGCTGTTGGATCTGCCCGGGCCCCCTCCGAATGGTGGGGCCCAGCCCGGTTGGTCAGACGTTGGCGGGGCGGCCGACGGGTTTGTCACTCCGGGGTGTCAGTGCGGCGGCTTCGTGCAGGGCCATGCCGCTGGTTTCGGTCAGCCAGCCGCCCACGAACGCGCCGAGGAAGATCCCGATGAGCGCGGACGCGCCGATCAGGCCTTGCGCGGAGTCGGACAGGTCCAGTTGCGGAGTGATCTGCGTCACGGCGACGCCAATGATGCTCAGGACGTATCCGTCGAGGAACGGGCCTCCGGAGGAGTACAGGGCCAGCTTCTTGTGGAAGCGCGACAGGGGCGCGTCATCCAGCCTGCTTGCTGCGTTCACGGTCATCACAGCCTCCGGGAGCGGTTCCCGGACTTGCCCACGCAAGGGCAGTCCGGTCCAGGTCGGGGTTGATGTCTTGTCGTCGGTGCCGGACGCCTGGTCCTGACACGACGCACGTGCCGGCGTGTCGGCCGGGCGGGGGACGTCGTCACGCGATGCCCGAGGGAGCTCCGGTCTCACCTGGGCTGTCCGCCACCCTAAGATGTGATCACAGATCACACAATGGGTTGGGTGGAGTTCAGGTGGAGTTTTCGAAGGCGGTTTCCCCTGGGGGCGGCGCAGCCGAGGGCATGGCGGACGTGAGCATTCGTCGAACCCCTGCCACCGACCAGGCCCTTTATGATTCAGTCGTGCGTATGTCCAAACGTGTCGAGCCGTCGCCCTCTCTGGCCGACCAGGTGTACGCGGTGCTGCACGAGGCGATCACGAGCGGCGAGTATCCAGCCGGCTACCGCTTGCGTATCCGCGATCTCGCAGCCGAAGTCGGAACCAGCGTGATGCCGGTACGAGAGGCCATCCGACGGCTTGAGGAGGCCGGCTTCGCCGAACGCGTGCCGCACAAGGGCGCGGTGGTGAAGGGACAGCACCTCGCCGAGCTGCTTCAGATCTACGACACGCGACAGATCCTGGAGGTCGAGGCTGCGCGCCGCGGTGCCGCACAGATCGGCGAGGCGGACGTCGCCCGTATGCGTGAGGAGTTCGAGCTGATGCGGCGCGCGATCACAGAGGGCGCCGTCGCCCCGTACCTCGACCACGACGAGGCCCTGCTCACCATCCTCTACGAGGCAGCCGGCAACCCCGTGCTCCTGAACACCATCCGCACCCTGTGGCAGCACTGTCGCGCCTACAAGATCGTCGGCGCCCGGGCGACCCTCGACACACCCGGCGACGACACGCTGTGGCGCTACCAGGAACAGCTGCTCAAGGCCGCCCGCGCGCACGACGCCGAGGCGGCAGCCGTGATCACCAACGAGTCGCTGGCGAACGCCACCGACCGGATCAAGGCGCAGCTGGTTTCGCGGTAGGCGGCTCGGCGGGCCGAGTATCGCCCTCGGTCACCGAGCCGCGCGTCAGACCGGGCTCACCTCGGCGGCATCCGCCCTCCTTTCCCTGCTGCCCCTGAGGGGCGCGCTCTCCCTCAAGAGCAGACTTCCGGGCTTCGTCACCCGGGCGACGACAGCCACTGTGCCGACGACCGTGGCCGCAGCCGCGATCAGCGGCGTCACGCCGATACCCCGGTCCGCCTGCGGCACCAGGCACGCCCTGCCGAGGTCGGTATCGACATATAACTGGCCATATTCAGCCCCATCGATTACCGATGGGTTACCGATTTGCTACGAATCACACTGATTCACGCGAGCCGGATGAGCGGGATGCGACCGAGGCAGGTCACCATCACCCGCTCGCCCGTGCACCGTCGTCGGGAGCGCCATGATCGCCCTCGCGCTCGCTCATCAAAATTCCTGACGGGCACTTTTCCCAGGTCAGAGCGGGTGTCACGGATCGCGAGTCAAAAAAGATCTGTGATCACATCTTGTCAGGCCTCGGTGAAGGTGCGAAGTTACCTGCCATCACCCAGCCCTGAGACATCCGAAACATGGGCCATTTTCAGGATTAATCCGCTCAGGCATTTCAGCCACAGGGAGAGTCATGGAGCGTCTTCGCGATTCACGTCTGGTTCGCTTCGGGGCGATCTTCGGATCCATTGCCCTGATGGGGTCGACGGCCGCGTGCGGATCGTCCACCACCGGTTCGTCCACCACCGCGGCGGACAGCGGGGCGAAGAAGGTCGACTCGATCGCCGCCATGGTTCCCAAGTCGATCGCCGAGAAGGGGACCTTGACGATCGCCGCTGCCACCTACCCGCCCGCGGTGATCGAGCCGGCCAACGGAGCGACACCCACCGGCTGGGACATCGAGAACGTGCGTCAGATCGCCGCGGTCCTGGGCCTGAAGGTCAACATCAAGATCGCCCCGTTCAACGGCATCATCGCCGGACTGCAGGCAGGCCGTTACGACGCCGCGGCCGGGGAGATCTACGCGACGCCCGAGCGCACGGCGACCGTCACGTTCGTGACCAATCACTCGTCGACCGACTCCCTCATGGTGCCCGTCGGCAGCAAGATCACCAGCGCCGCCACCGAAACGGATCTCTGCGGTCACACGCTGGCCGCGGCGCTCGGCTCCGCCGAGGCGGCACTGGCCGTGAAGGTCGCGGACAAGTGCAAGAGCGCGGGCAAGAGCGCGACCACCGTCAAGACCTTCGACTCACAGGCCAACGTCAACCTCGCCCTGCGCGGAGGCCGGGTCGATGCGGCGGTGAGCAGCACGAGCCAGGTGGCCTATGTGATGAGCCAGACCAAGGGCCAGTTCAAGCTGGTCGAGCTGCCCTGGGCTCCCAAGTACAAGACCGGCCTAGTGCTGGCGCGCAACAGTGACACCGAGAAGTTCGCCAAGGCGGTTCAGGCGGCCACCGATCATCTGATCGAGAACGGTGAGCTACAGAAGATCCTCGACAAGTTCAACGCCGGCCAGGGGCTGATCAAGAAGGCCGAGATCCTTCCGTCCACGGGGAGCAACTGATGAAGGCAGCCACCGTCACGGACTCCACACGCGTGGACCCGTCAGCCACGCCACCCACGGAACTCGTGCCGATGCGGCACGGCGGTCGGCACCTCGCCGCCCTGCTCGTTCTGCTCGTCGCGGCGAGTCTGGGCTACTCCGTGACGACCAACGACAACTTCGAGTGGCCGGTTGTCTGGCAGTACCTGTTCGACCCCGAGATCATGGCGGGCCTTCGCACCACACTGGTCCTCACCGGGCTGTCCATGACTCTGGGCATCATCCTCGGCATCGTTCTCGCTGCCTGCCGGATGTCGGAGAACCGGGTGCTCTCCTCGCTTTCGGGCGCCTATCTGTGGTTCTTCCGAGGTACGCCGCTCCTGGTCCAGCTGATCTTCTGGTTCAACCTGTCGGCCCTCTACCCCCGGTTGTCGCTCAGCGTGCCGTTCGGTGGTCCTGAAATCGTCGGCGCAGCCACCAACGGGGTGCTGAACCTGTGGGCCGTCGCCATCATCGGTCTGACCCTGAACGAATCGGCCTACATGGCCGAGATCGTGCGTGGTGGCCTTCTCTCGGTACCCAAGCACCAGAGCGAGGCGGCCATTGCGCTCGGGATGAACCGGTGGCTGACCTTCCGCAGGGTGGTCCTGCCCCAGGCCCTGCGGGTGATCGTCCCGCCCACCGGCAACCAGGTCATCGGCATGCTGAAGCACTCCTCGCTCGTGAGCATCATCGCTCTGGCCGATCTGCTGTACTCGGCGCAACTGATCTACTCGCAGAACTTCCGCACGATCCCGCTGCTCGTCGTGATCTCGATCTGGTACCTGGTGTGCACCACGGTCCTGTCCTACGCCCAGAGTCACATCGAGCGCCACTACGGGCGCGGCGTCCACGTCGGCGCGAACCGGCCCGGCGGACTTGCGAAGCTCCGCTCGCTCGCCTCCCGGCTCTCGCAGCGGTCTCAGTCCAACGGCAGCCCCAATCCGGCGTAACGAAAGGACCGGTGAAGATCCGATGAGCGCAACGACATCCGCGCCCGGCGGCACTGACACCTCGATGGCCGATCCCATTGTCCGGATCATCGACCTCCACAAGAGCTTCGGACCGGTCGAGGTCCTCAAGGGCGTCGATCTGGAGGTGCACCGCGGCCACGTGGTCGTCATCCTCGGGCGGTCCGGCTCGGGCAAGAGCACCATGCTGCGGTGTGTCAATCACCTGGAGCGTCCGTCCAGAGGCACCGTCGTCGTGGACGGCGAGGTGATCGGTTACCGCATCAAGGGTGACAAGCTGCACGAACTGTCGCCATCGGCCGTCGCGAAGCAGCGCACCAAGACCGGCATGGTCTTCCAGGCCTACAACCTCTTTCCGCACATGACGGTGTTGGAGAACCTCATCGAAGCGCCGCGCCGCGTCAAGGGCGTGAACAAGGCCGAGGCCGTGGCAGACGCGATGCAGGCGCTGGAGGAGGTGGGTATGGCCCACAAGGCCGACGTCTACCCCAGCACCCTGTCCGGCGGCCAGCAGCAGCGCGTGGCGATCGCGCGTGCCCTGGTCATGAAGCCCAGCGTCATGCTTTTCGACGAGCCGACCTCAGCCCTGGATCCAGAACTGGTCGGTGAGGTACTGAATGTCATGAAGCGGCTGGCGACGAGCGGTATGACGATGATGGTGGTCACCCATGAGATCGGTTTCGCCCGCGGCGTCGCCGACGAAGTCGTCTTCATGTCCGAGGGCCGGCTCGTCGAGAAGGGCCCGCCGTCCCAGGTAATCGATGCACCCGTCCACGAGTCCACGCGCACCTTCATCGACAGCATCCTGTGACAGCCGCGCCGGTCTGTTCCGAGGCAAGCCGGCACCACGAACGGAATCTCGAGCCATGGCCCGCGCCGCCGGATGCAGGAATCAGGGGAAAACAAGGCATGCTCCGCGCCGCCGATGCTCGGCTCCCCCGCGAGGCCGCACCCGGCATGCCCCGCCCCGCCTCCGGGACGCGCTGCGCAACGCCGACGGAAACGATGCGGCCCGCCTGTGGCGGGCCACGATTGAACGCTGATCGCCCAGCTCCCCGAGAACGACGTCGCCCCACACCTGTGGACCACCTTGGCGGGCGGGCCCGTCTGTGCCCAGGGGAACCACGGGGCGCCGCGCACTGATGCGGAGAGCCTTCGGCCCAGTCGGGCCGGTGTATCTGCAACTCGCTGGTCTTGAAAGCGAGTTGTCGGCCGCACAGCCTCACTGGGCCGTCTCAGATGGCGTCACGGATAGCCTGTTCGAAGCTCTCGACATGGCTGCGGGCGAGCTGTGCCGCCTTCTCGGGGGCACCCATGACGATCGCCTCGATCAACGGTCCGTGCTCGTCGACGTGGCCGGCCATGTCGGAGAGACGGTCGACGAACAGGCACCAGATGCGGGTGGCCAGGTTGTCATGGCGGACGAGGGTGTCCTCCAGGTACGGGTTGTGCGTGGCGGCGTAGATGGCGCGGTGGACCTGAAGGTCGAGGTGCATCAGCTCGGCGGCGTCGTGCCGACCGGAATCCGCGCTTTCCAACTCCCGCCGTAGGGCCGTGAGGGTCGCCCGGTCCGCGGCCGTGGCACGCCGTGCGGCCTGGGCGGCGGCGAGGGGCTCCAACTCCTGGCGCACCTCGGAGATGTGGGCCAGGTCGGTGATGTTGACCTCGGTGGCGAAGGTGCCGCGTCGGGGGTAGGTCGTGATCAGGCGCTCGTACTGGAGCCGCTTGAGCGCCTCGCGCACCGGCGTCCGTCCGACGCCGAGGGACTGTGCCAGCCGGCAGCAGGCCGAGGACCGGCTGCACCGTATCGACATCACCGTCAACCGCAACGCGGTGCCGTTCGACCCGCGCCCGCCGATGGTCTCCTCGGGGCTGCGGATCGGCACCCCCGCCCTGGCCACCCGCGGCTTCGGCGAGGCGGAGTTCCGGGAGGTCGCCGACATCATCGCCCAGGCCCTGAAGGAGGAGCAGCTCGGCGACGAGCGCGCCGGCCTGCTGCGCGACCGGGTGGAGAAGCTCGCCTCCGCCTTCCCCCTCTATCCCCACCTGTCCCACCTGAACGGAGACGAGGCATGACCGCCGAGCCGCTGCCGGAGCACCCGGACTTCCTCTGGCGCAACCCCGAGCCGCGCTCCTCGTACGACGTCGTCATCGTCGGCGCGGGCGGCCACGGCCTGGCCACCGCCTACTACCTCGCCAAGAACCACGGCATCACCAACGTCGCCGTCCTGGAGAAGGGCTGGCTGGCCGGCGGCAACATGGCCCGCAACACCACGATCATCCGCTCCAACTACCTCTGGGACGAGAGCGCGGCGATCTACGAACACGCGCTCAAGCTGTGGGAGGGGCTCCCGGAGGAGCTGGACTACGACTTCCTGTTCAGCCAGCGCGGCGTGCTCAATCTCGCGCACACCCTGCAGGACGTCCGCGAGGGCGTGCGCCGCGTCAACGCCAACCGCCTCAACGGAGTCGACGCCGAGTGGCTCGAACCGGACGAGGTCGCCAAGGTCTGCCCCATCCTCAACGTCTCGCCCCGCACCCGCTTTCCGGTCCTCGGCGGCACCTTCCAGCCGCGGGCCGGCATAGCCAAGCACGACCACGTGGCCTGGGCGCTGGCCCGCCGGGCCGACGAGCTGGGCGTGGACCTGATCCAGGGCTGCGAGGTCACCGGCTTCCTGAAGGACGGCGACCGGGTCGTGGGCGTGGAGACCGACCGCGGCCGCATCCTCGCCGGCCGGGTCGGCCTCGCGGCGGCCGGGCACAGCAGTGTGCTGGCCGAGCGGGCGGGCGTACGGCTGCCGGTGCAGTCGCATCCGCTGCAGGCGCTGGTCTCCGAGTTGCACGAGCCGGTGCACCCGACGGTCGTCATGTCGAACCACGTGCACGTCTACGTCTCCCAGGCCCACAAGGGCGAGCTGGTGATGGGCGCGGGCGTCGACTCCTACAACGGCTACGGGCAGCGCGGTTCCTTCCACGTGATCGAGCAGCAGATGGCCGCCGCCGTCGAGCTGTTCCCGATCTTCACGCGGGCGCATGTGCTGCGCACCTGGGGGGGCATCGTCGATGTCTCCCCGGACGCCTCCCCGATCATCGGGGCCACCCCGTCGAGAACCTCTACGTCAACTGCGGCTGGGGAACGGGCGGTTTCAAGGCCACTCCGGCCGCCGGCTGGACCTTCGCGCACACCATCGCCACGGGCGAGCCGCATCCGCTGAACGCCCCCTTCGCCCTCGACCGTTTCAGGACGGGCGCGTTGATCGACGAACACGGCGCCGCCGCCGTGGCCCACTGACAGCCCGCTGAAAGCCTGTGGAGAGAAGGACACCGTGCTGTTGATCAGCTGCCCCTGGTGCGGTCCCCGTGACGAGACCGAGTACCACTACGGCGGACAGGCCCACGTCCCCTACCCCGAGACCCCCGCGGACCTCACCGACGAGCAGTGGGCCGAGTACGTCTTCTACCGCGACAACCCCAAGGGCCCCTTCGCCGAGCGCTGGGTGCACAGCACCGGCTGCCGCCGCTGGTTCAACGTCCTGCGTGACACCGCGACCAACGAGGTGCTGACCTCCTACCGGCTCGACGAGCCCCGCCCCGAACTGCCCCAGGCCGGAGGGATCCGATGACCGACCAGCAATTCCGGCTCCGGCAAGGCGGCCGCATCGACCGCAACGCCGTGCTCCGGTTCACCGTCGACGGCCGGGAACTGACCGGGCACCCCGGAGACACCGTCGCCTCGGCGATGCTGGCGAACGGCGTCGTCGAGGTCGCCCCGTCGCTGTACCGCGGCCGCCCGCGCGGCATCGTCGCCGCGGGTGTCGAGGAGCCCAACGCCCTGGTGCGGCTCGACGGCCCGTGCTCGGAGGGCATGCTGCCCGCCACGACGGTGGAGCTCCACGACGGCCTGTCCGCCACCACTCTGTCCGGGATGGGCAGGCTCGACCCGGCGCCCGACCCCGCCGTCTACGACAAGAAGTACGTCCACACCGACGTCCTGATCGTCGGCGCCGGACCCGCCGGGCTCGCGGCCGCCGCCGCTGCCGCCGGTTCCGGCGCCCGCGTGATCCTCGTCGACGACCGGCCCGAGCCCGGCGGTTCGCTGCTCTCCGGCGCCCAGAGCGACCTCACGTGGGTCGCCGACATCCGCGCGGCGCTCGATGCGGCCCCCGAGGTCGTCGTACTGCAACGCACCACCGCCTTCGGGTCGTACGACGACAACTACGTACTGGCCCTCCAGCGGCGCACCGACCATCTGGGAACCGACGCGCCCGAAGGAGTCTCGCGCCAGCGGTTGTGGCACATACGGGCCCGCCAGGTGATCCTCGCGACGGGGGCGCACGAGCGGCCGCTGACCTTCGCAGGCAACGACCGGCCCGGGGTGATGCTCGCCGCGGCCGTACGCACGTACCTCAACCGGTATGCCGTGGTCCCGGGTTCGCGGGCCGTGGTGAGCACCACCAACGACAGCGCCTACGACACGGTCGCCGACCTGCGTGCCGCCGGGGTCGACATCGCCGCCGTCGTGGACGCGCGCCCCGAACTGTCCGACCGGGCCGCCGAGGTGGCCGCGGCGACCGGAGCGCGGGTGCTGACGGGCAGCGCGGTGGTCGACACCGCGGGCGCCCACCGGCTCACCGGCGTCACAGTCCAGGCCCTCGACGACAGCGGTCAACTCACAGGTGCGCCGCAGTCGTTCGACTGCGACCTGCTCGCCGTGTCGGGCGGGTGGAGCCCGGTGGTGCACCTGCACAGCCAGCGCCAGGGACGGCTGCGCTGGGACGAGGACCTGGTCGCTTTCGTCCCCGACGGCACGGTACGGGACCAGCAGGTCGTCGGTGCGGCGCGCGGGACGTACGACCTCGACGGCTGTCGGGCCGAAGGAGCCCGCGCCGGTGCACGCGCCGCGACGGACGCCGGGTTCCCGGTCGCCGTACCGTCGGATGTCGCGCGGCTCGCCGTGAGCCCGACGCGTGCCCTGTGGCTGGTCCCCGCACCCGACGGCGAACCCGCCGGCTGGGACACCCACTTCGTCGACCTCCAACGCGATGTCACCGTCGCCGACGTCTGGCGGTCCACCGGCGCCGGCATGCGCGGTGTCGAGCACGTCAAGCGCTACACCTCGCTCGGCACGGCCAACGACCAGGGCAAGACGTCCGGCGTCAACGCGATCGGCGTGATCGCCGAGGCCCTCGGCGCGGGCGCGTCCCCCGGCGAGATCGGCACCACGGCCTACCGGGCGCCGTACACGCCGGTGGCCTTCGCCGCCCTGGCCGGTCGTGAGCGCGGGGAACTGTTCGACCCGGAGCGCACCACATCCATCCACAGCTGGCATGTGGCGATGGGCGCGGAGTTCGAGGACGTCGGGCAGTGGAAGCGCCCCTGGTACTACCCGCAGCCCGGTGAGGACATGGACACCGCTGTGGCCCGCGAGTGCCGCGCGGCCCGCGAGGGGGTGGCGTTCATGGACGCCTCTACCCTCGGCAAGATCGAGATCTGGGGCGCGGACGCGGGCGAGTTCCTCAACCGCGTCTACACCAACGCCTTCAAGAAGCTCAAGCCCGGCATGGCCCGCTACGGCGTCATGTGCAAGCCCGACGGCATGATCTTCGACGACGGCGTGACGCTCCGCCTCGACGACAACCGCTACTTCATGACCACCACGACCGGCGGCGCCGCAGGCGTCCTGGACTGGCTGGAGGAGTGGCTGCAGACCGAGTGGCCCGAGCTCGACGTCCACTGCACCTCGGTGACCGAGCAGTGGTCGACGATCGCCGTCGTCGGTCCCCGGTCGCGCGAGGTCGTCGCCCACCTCGCCCCCGACGTCGACCTGTCCGCCGAGGCGTTCCCCTTCATGGCCTTCCGCGAGACCACCCTGGCCTCCGGCGTCCCGGCCCGTATCTGCCGGATCTCCTTCTCCGGCGAACTCGCCTATGAGATCAACGTCTCCGCCTGGTACGGGCTGGCCGTCTGGGAGGAGGTGTACGCGATCGGCCGGCCGTACGGCATCACCCCGTACGGCACCGAGACCATGCACGTCCTGCGGGCCGAGAAGGGCTACATCATCGTCGGCCAGGACACCGACGGCACCGTCACCCCGCAGGACGCGGGCATGTCCTGGGTGGTTTCCAAGCAGAAGGACTTCATCGGAAAGCGGTCCTTCTCCCGCGCCGACACCGCCCGCACCGACCGCAAGCAGCTGGTCGGCCTGCTGCCGAGCGACCGCACGACCCGGCTGCCCGAGGGCACCCAGCTCGTCGCGTCCGGTGTGCCGATCACCCCCGAGGCCGGGCCGGTGCAGATGCTCGGCCACGTCACCTCCAGCTACCACAGCCCGGCCCTCGGCCGCCCCTTCGCCCTCGCCCTCGTCACCGACGGGCGGGCAAGGATCGGCGAGACCCTGCTCGCCCCGGTGGGCGAGGACCTGGTGTCCGTCGAGGTGGCCGACTTCGTCTTCTACGACCCTGAAGGGACCAAGCGAGATGGCTGAGCCGACGATCCATACAGGGGCAGCCGCCGACGTCGGCCCGGTCGCCCTGCGCAGGAGCCCTCTGGCCCACCTGGAGGAGCGGACGCGCGCCGCCGCCGTCGCCGGCGCCCGTGGCGTCACGCTGACCGAGTGGCCGTTCATCACCATGGTGAACCTGCGTGTCGACCCCGCGTCCGAAGCGGCCGACCGCATCGAGAAGACCCTGGGGACGCCGCTCCCGCGGCTGTGCGGGCACATCACCGCGTCCGGTCCCCACACGGTCGTCTGGCTCGGCCCCGACGAATGGCTCGTGCTGTCCCAGGCCGAAGCCCCCGCTGTGGCCGCCGAGTTGAGGGAGTCGCTCGGCGCAGACCCGGGCTCGGTCGTGGACGTCTCGGCGAACCGCACCACGCTGGAGCTGAGCGGCCCGGCGGCTCGGCAGGTGCTGGAGAAGGGATGCCCACTGGACCTCCATCCGCGGGCCTTCGGCCCCGGTCAGGCAGTGTCGACCACGGTGGGACCTGTCGCGGTGCTGCTCTGGCAGGTCGACAGCACACCGACGTACCGGCTCTTCCCACGGTCCTCGTTTGCCGACTACCTGGCCCGCTGGCTCATCGACGCGATGAACGAGTACCACGGCCCCGAGGTGCACTGATAGGCACGTCACCGGCCGTCGAGCACACCTCGCCCTCGACTGCCCCGAGGCCCCCGGCATCGTCCACGCCGTCTCGCGCTTCCTTCTCGAACACGGCAGCGACATCATCGACAACCATCAGTTCGGCGACCGCCGCGACGGCCACTTCTTCATGCGGGTGCACAGCGCCCAGATGACCGGAGGCCACCGCTTCGGAGCCGGGGACAGGGGTGGGGCGTTCAATGTCTGGGGGGATGAGGCTGTGGCGGGCACGGAAACTCCTGGAGCCGAAGGGCTGCGGTGCCTCTCGGCACCGGGCGGGAACCGGAATGGGGCGGCCGGTCAGCTCCCGTCGTCGCAAACGGAACTCACACGCGGTTGATCTCCCTCAGGAACAAGGGGGTTGGGGCGGAGACCGCCAGCTCACCTCGGTGCTCGGCTGCGGCCAGGTCGCGCACAGGCGACTGACTGCCGGGAATCCCGACTACAGGTCCGGGGCGGTCCCCGCAGCCGGGCACTGCACAGTCGAACCTCGTGGATCCCGACGCTCCACTCGCCGACGGCACCTGCTCTCGTTGATCGGACAGCGTCTGCGGGGGGACGCCGGGTAGTTCGCGAAAGAGCTGGGGCCGCCGCTGCCGGAGTCGTGCGAAGGCCTTCAAGCGAGTGGTGCGCCGGTGTCGATGGATGTCCACGGATCTCTCCGAAAGGGGAACGAAGCTGCTCGGCGGCTGCTACTGGTCTGGTGGGGTCGTCCGCGGCTCGGCTCGGCGGGCGCATCCCGGGCGCCGTGCACAGTGAAAGGTCGAAGCCAGGCAATGAGCCGGACGGCGGAGGGGCGCCACCGCAGCCTGCGGTGGCACCCCTCTATGGAGTCGAGGCCCTTACGGGGGGGTGGGGTCCTCGACTGGTCTGTGCGGCCGGCGGGTCTTCAGTCCACGCCCAGCGGTGCACCGGTCTGAGCGGGCGGCGCCGCGGGTGGTCTACGGGCGCTTCGGGTAAGCCGGGGGCGGGGAGACCTCGTAGGGATTGACGCAGTAGTAGATCGCGTACCCGCGCACGCGCTTGCCGTCCGAGCGACGCGTCACGGTCCCACGCGAGTACCAGGTCTTCTCCTTGACCTTGTATGCGAACTGGTCGACCCGGACCTTGTCGCCCTTGTATCCGATGCCGACGACCGTGCTGCCCTTGCTGGGGTTCTTGTGGAACTCACGGCGTTGCACGACACCTTCATGGTCCCGGTGTCGTAGGCCTGCGCTGTCGGCGCAGCGGCCAGGGCCCCACCGGCGAGCGCGAGGCCGAGTGCTCCTGCCGCGATCCTGCGGCGGTTCAGGACTATCAAGGTGGTCTCCTCACTGCTGCTCGGACGGCATTCATGGATGAGGAGTCCTCAGAGCACGCCACAACCCCGCTCGCATGGCGGTTGACGGCACGCGGGCACCCCAGCCCGCATCCATAAACACCTGTAGATGACAGGTCACGACCATAGCCGTCGATCCCTGACAGGTCGACCCCCTTCTGTAAACACATGACGAGATTCGCAGGAGCGGGACGTGGGGGCGCCCGGCGACCGGGTGCACGGGGCGCGAGGAGGCCCCGCCACTCAGAACCCTCAGCACCGGAGGGGCGAGCTACCCATTAGCCCGATATGTGCTAGATTCAAATAAACACCTGTAGAGAAAAAGACAAGGTCAGCCCAGGGCTTCTCACCTCGTGCGAGGCTCACAGGAAGCTGGATCAGTACCAGTGGACTGGACCTATCTGTGGGCGCAGAGCTGCACCGCAAGGGTGCTTGACGCGACCTGCATGCGAAGTGATATTCACGTGCGTGGATGGCGACAGGGTTCGCGCATCTCCCGCATAAGGATCAAGCCACACAGGAAAGGGGGAGGGGCCGACGATGCCGGGAACCGGCAGTGATGGTGCCGACAAGCCGCCGCGCACGCTCGCGGAGAAACTGTCAAGGCTCCGCGAAGCTCGCGCGCCTGAAGGCGGGAAGCCGCCGTCCTGGGGGGCGCTGGCGAAGCAGATCTCCGACGAGACCGGGGTTGCAGTCTCGGGCGCGTACCTCTGGGAGCTGGGAACCGGCAAGCCGGGAACCAACGTAACCCTGAAGCACCTGAAGGCCTTCGAAGCGTTCTTCGGCCGTCGCATCTCTTACTTCATCGACGACAAGGTGGCCTTTGAGGACGACGAGCAGGCACAGCTGGCTCTCCTGAAGGAGCTGCGCCGCCTGGGCATCACGGAGATCCGGCTGCAGAACATAGAAGGCGACGCCAGCCAGGAGACGGTCACGGACCTTCTCGGGCGGCTACAGACGCTCGACATTCTGCGAGACGCAGACGTCCGGGACATCGCCCTGCAGGTGACCGACTTGACGGCCGAGCAGCGTGAGGCCCTCAGCAGCCTCTTCGGCAACCCCTCACTGCTCGACGCTCTCCCCCGTACGGTTGGCCTTCTCGAAGCGGCAGCTGGGCTCAATGACGAGCAGATCGCTTCAGCCACCCGCGCTCTTGGCCAGCCTGATGTTCTCCAAGCGCTCCAGGACGAGGGCGCGTGCGAGATCGCGCGGCAGTGCCGCGAATTGCTGCCGTCGAGCAGGGAAACCGTCCTGTCGATGATCGCGCAGCTCGGGCGCCTCGAAAGCGGTAAAGCGTAGGAGTTGGGCCGTTCCCGGAGGGACGGCCCCGCACTCCGACATCGAACTAAGAAGCGTCGCCGTCATCCCGGTACGGGCCCAACTGAAGGTATTCCGCGATCAGTTCACGCGGAAGCAGGGGCATCAGCCGGCATGCTGCATCGAGTGTCATCTCGTCCGCTTCTTCCGCAGAGCTGGCCTCCGGCGCCGACCAGCGTTGACGCCCTTCCCTACCTGCGGAGACCGGATGGAAGAGTACGGTTCCGTCCTTGGCGGAGAGCCATACCCCGCTCGGTGCACCGTGCTCGCTCTCCCCGCTGTCGTGAACGAGGTCCTCTCCCTGTTCGCCAATACGACGGACCTCACCATTTCCGGCAAGATCTGCGAATTCGTGGGAACTACCCAGGGAGGATTCCGCGCCTTGCGGATCCCTGTCCAGTACTCCGTTCCGGTTTTCCCGCCGGCTCCCGTCCGGCACCGTCATCGCTATCGCCCTCGCGGTCTATTTTTCGCTTTCTGTGATTGCGCGACTGCGGCTCTTTCCCCGATAAGTACACGCGCTTTTTCTCCCTGCCATTGCGGGTGGAAACCTCACTCGGTCAGGAGGTCAGCAGCCCATCCCGGCACAGGATCCCAGGCACGGCAGCGTCGAGCCATCCGGCGCGCGGTGTCCCGGCCGATACGGAGGATCGCCCTCCCCGCGTCTTGATTCCTACCCTTGCAAATATGCCCACGTCAACGACGAAACACAGAGAGTCGCCTACAGCGCTGCGTTTCTCACGTGGTGAGAAACGGGCCTTTTGAACCCATCTCATGCAGTGAGAATGCGGTTTCATTTCTCACCACATGAGAAGCCGAGGGTCTCATAGACGTATGGCCACAAGGCGGAAGCGCTGGTTGGCTCGATGAGGTGATGATCGATTCAACGGATAACGCGCATGATCAGGTCCTGCTCGCCAACGCGGAGGAGGCCGAGCGCCGCGACCGCCTGACCCCGGAAAGCGTCGGAGCATTGCGTCACGGCCGGGCATTAGCCCTGCGCACCCCCGCTCAGTACGGTGGGCTCTGGACCGATGCGTCGGCGGTTGCCCGCCGCCTGACGGAGCTCGGCCGTTTCTGCCCGTCGGCCGCGTGGGTCGCAGGCACGTGCGCCACCGCCAAGACCTTCTTCGCCCAGAACTTCGACGACCGGGTGCACAACGAGTACTTCGCCGACCCTGATGCTCTCGCCTGCGGTTCTGGAGTGCCCGGTGGCCGTGGAGAGCGCGTGGCGAATGGTGTGCGGGTCAGCGGAGGGTGGGAGACCATCTCCGGATGCGAGGATGCCGACTGGGCCCAGCTCGCGTTGTTCATCGACGGTGCGTACCACGTCGTTGTGGTTGCCGTGGCGGACCTGACCGTGGAGCGTAACTGGCACATGGCCGGCATGCGCGGCACGGCGAGCCAGCGGCTCGTCGCGGACCGCCTTCTGGTGCCGACACACCAGACCGCGCCCGCCGCTCCGCCCCCGCTCCGGGACCGGTTGTTCTTCGGGTTGTGCACGTTGGCACCGGTGCTGGGCGCGACGCAGGGCGCGTTGACCGTGATCGAAGAAATGTTCGCATCTGATCGCAAGCCCTATATGACCAGCTACGCAAGCATGGGCGAGTCTCCCGGTGCGCGGCACTGGCTGGCCCGGGCCGCGCACCTCGTAGACCGGGCCGGGCAGACCATGTCAGCCGTCGCCCATGGCAGTGAGCGGGAGGACCTCACGGACCTCGACTGTACGCGGCTGCAGATGAGCCTGACGAGTGCGGCGCGGGACTGCCGGGAGGCCATTGATCATATGCTTGATCTGCACGGCGCCAGTGGTTTCCGGATGACGAATGCATTGCAGCGCTACTGGCGGGACGTCACGGTGAGCAGCCGGCATCCCCTGCTCAACCCCTATCTCGCGACGGAGAACCTCGGCACTGCTCTGGTTCCCTGAGCGTCCATCCGGTTCGCGGACCCCTGTATCCGGCGACAACGCGGAGACCGAACAGCCAAACTCGCCGAAGGGCCGGGTATGACCTCCGCAGCCGCAGGGAGGACACGCCCGCGATCTCCTGCTGTGGAACGTCACGTAATCCCCACCAGCGGCGTCAGCTTCCCCGCACGTTCGATAGTTCCGCTCAGGGCTCGGGGGTCCATTCCACGGGAGGGAGTGTGCGGCTGTAGTGGGCTCCCTTGGTGCCGTAGTCGACCTGGAGCTCTGCTGGCGGAGGGTTGGGAACGGAAAGCCCCGGGTGAGAGTGGCCGTCGATGCGGAGTGAAGCCGCTCGGAGTTGTACCAGCCGACCCATTGCACGACGGGCATGGCCCTGTGTTCTCCCATCTGCCAGCACGATGATGCCTGGCTTCAGGGCCTCTACAGAATCCGGTTCAGCTCACACCGTCGCCTGGCGCGGGACCACGAAGCCCTCCCGCAGAGATCCCGAACGATGATCCGACACGGCGATGGCCGGCGAAGTGTCCCGCGAGTTCCCGGGAGAACCCGTACCAACGTGGCGGATCGAAACGGACGTTTCCTCCACAACGGCGGCACGTCAGCTCCTTACGGCCCGGTCCAAGCTGAGAGCGCGAGTTCGAGCCTCGTCACCCGGGCAGTGGGAACCCCAGGTCAGGACCTCGGGCGCCCTTGCTGTCGTCCGTTGGCAAGGGCGGCCAGTGGAAGGGTCACCGCACGGTGACCGACGGGTCGGGCACGGGAACGACGTTGCCCGCCGCGTTGCAGCGGATGGTCCAGGGTGTCCCGTAGCCCTCCTCGTAGACCCGTACGTTCACGTCGGGGGGCTGCTTGTCGTCGGCCGCCTGGGCGTTGGCCGCGGTGCAGATGATCTGGCTGAGCCCGAGGCCGCCACCGCGGGTCATGTTCGCCACGGGCACTGGGAGGTGCAGATCCACGGCGCTGTCGGCGTCCTTGGCGACCAGCCGCCCGTGGATCGGGGGTACCTCGGTGATCAGGCCGCGGGCGCGTTCGGCGGCGTCGGGGCCTTTGAGGAGCAGGTCGAGTGCCTGTTGCGGGGTGGCGGGGGCGTCGACCTCGCGGGTGACGGCCTGGACGCCGTACGGGCTGACGAAGTAGAGCTGGGCATAGTGGGTCGCGGATCCGGGTTCGCGAAGGCCGGACGCCGGGACGCCGGCTGGGACCGGGCCGGTGGAGCCTATGCCGCAGCCTGCCGACAACACACTCAACACGGCTACGAGACAGGTGAGTTGGCGCTTCATGGCTGGTCCTTGTGCCGGAGGGTGCGCGGGAGTGTGATGGTGAACACCGCGCCGCTGTCCGGGAGGTTGGCGGCGGTGAGGGTGCCGTGGTGCAGTCGTACGTTCTCCATCGCGATGGCGAGTCCGAGGCCGCTGCCCTCGGAGCGGGTCCGCGCGGCGTCCGCCTTGTAGAAGCGGTCGAAGACATGCGGCAGGACCTCGTCGGGGATGCCGGGGCCGTCGTCGGCGACGTCGATCACAAGGGACTCCTGCGTGGCAGTCGCCCGGACAGTGACGGGGGCGGCGCCGTGGCGCAGCGCGTTGCCGATCAGGTTGGCGAGGACGACGTCGATGCGCCGCGCGTCGACCCGGATGGGCAGATCGTCCTCGGGAAGCTCGGTGATCACCTCGTCCGGCTCGCGCCAGCCGCGCAGGTGAAGCGTCTTGTGGACGACGGTCCGCAGACTCACGTTGTCCAGGTGCAACACCGCCGCACCCGCGTCGAAGCGGGAGATTTCCATCAGATCCTCGACCATGCCGGCCAGCTTGCGGGTCTCGTCGCTGATGAGGAGGACTGCCTCGGCGGTGTCCGCAGGCAGCGTGCCGGAGCGGGCGTCCTCGTCGAGGGCGTCGGTGACGGCGGCCATCGCGGCGAGCGGGGTCCGCAGTTCGTGCGAGACGTCTGCGGCGAACCGACGGGCGGTGGCCTCCATGCGCCGCAGTTCGGCGCCGTCCCGCTCCAGCGCAGCCGCCATGGTGTTGAACGTGCCGGTCAGCGCGGCGAGTTCGTCCTTGCCGACGACGTCCAGGCGCGTGTCCAGGACGCCCGAGGTGATCTTCTCGGCGGCTGTACGCAGTTGCCGTACGGGACGCAGCACCCGGCGGGCCGCGAACAAGGCGGGCACGACAGCGAAGGCGAGCGCCGGGACGGCGCCCGCCCAGGCCGCGGTGATCAGAGCGGAGATGTCGGCCCGTTCACCGTCCAGCGACAGAACGGCGAATACGACCAGCCCCGAGGGTTTCCCCGCTCCCTTGCCCCGGTCGGTGTAGCTGACCGGCATGCCGATGAGCAGTCGGGGCCCGTCGGCATGCTCCACGCGCTCGTAGAAGGTGGTGTCGCCGCTCTTTGTCGCGTCGCGCAGGGCGCTGCTGACGTCGCCCGCGGTGCCGATGCGTGGCCCGCCATCGCGGGAGACGGCCGTGTGCCAGTCGCGCGCGCCCGAGGCGCGGTCCAGCTGGCGCGCGAAGATGCGCAGGTCCGAGTCGGTGGGATCATCCGGAAGGTTGGGGGCGAGCGAGTCGATCTGGAGGCGCAGATCGTGGACGGCGCTGTTCTGGATGCGGTCCAGGATCGCGCTGCGGGCCTGCCGGAAGGTGAGCGTGGCCGTGACCAGCGAGCTGAGCGCGGCGACGAGGACAAAGGCGACGACCAGGCGCGGGCGCAGGCCGCGGGGCAATGCGAGCTTCATGCCGGCAGCGGGCCGAAGCGGTAACCGAAGCCGCGCACCGTCTGGACGTACACCGGGCGGCGCGGGTCCTCTTCGATCTTGGCGCGCAGCCGCATCACGCAGGCGTCGACCAGGCGGGCGTCCCCGTAGTAGCTGTGCTCCCAGATGTCCTCGAGCAGCTGCTGGCGGCTGAAGGTCCGCCCTGGGGCGGCACTGAGAAAGAGCAGCAGCTTCAACTCGGAAGGAGCCAGTGGCAGTTCTTCGCCGTGCTTGCCGACGATCAGCGCGTCGCGGTCGATCTCAAGATCGCCCATCTGGGTCGGCCCGGCGCCTGTGTCGGTGTCGGCCTGGGCGGGGGCGACGCGGCGCAGCACCGCGCGCATCCGGGCCTCGATGACCGCGCCGCTGGCGGGTTTGACGACGTAGTCGTCGGCGCCCGCCTCGAGGCCGATCACGACGTCGATGTCGTCGCCGCGCGCGGACAGGATCACGATGGGAACCCGGCTGGTCTCGCGGATGCGGCGGCATACTTCCAGGCCGCTCATGCCAGGGAGCATCAGATCAAGGAGCACGAGGTCGGGCTTGATGGCAACCAGGGCCTCGATGCCGTCCTCGCCGGTGCCGACCGCCTCGGTCTCGTGCCCGTTGCGGGACAGGCCCAGGACGACACCGCGGCGTACGGCCGGATCGTCCTCGATCAGCAGGACGCGGGGCATCTACGGATCCTTTCCGCAGCGAGCATGTCATTCCGCATTACATGAGCCATCGGGTTGACCGTCCACTGTACGGGCAATCAGGAGGCGTGGGTGTGCGCTGCTTTTCCTGGGCGTCACCTCAACTGGTCGACGTCGACCGTGCCCGCCCCCGGCACCGGTTCGGGCACCCCCGCCCAAACGACGGCTCCCGCCAGGGCCACCGCTACCACCGCGATCAAACCGCGGCTGCCGCGCGCCCAGCCCACCCGGAACCGCACCGGATCCTCGACGAACCGCTTCGTCACCGCAGCGGCCACCAGTGAGATCCCGATCGCGACGACGGTCCCGCCCCAGTCCCCGAGCGCCGACAGCCCCGGCAACAGCAGCAGGTACACCGGCCAGTGCCACAGATACAGGCTGTACGACACCTTTCCCAGGCCACGCGGCAGGCGGCTGCCAGCGATCCGTGCCGCCCAGGTGCCCGGCACCTGGGCCATCAGGACGATCAGCACGGCCGCGGTCAGAGAGTGAACGAAGAGCCCGCCCTGAAAGAGCAGGGGCGCCCTCTCGCCCTCGGTCACCGCCCACGCCACCGCCAGCCCGCATCCCAGGATCAGGCACACAAGGTCGGCCGAGCGGCGCGGCACCCGGCGCACGAGGTTCCGCACCGGCGCGGTGGCCGCGAGCGCCCCGAGCAGCAGGGCGGCGCCGCGGGTGTCGGTGCCCTCGTAGGCACGGGTTGTGTCCATCGCGGCACTGAGTGAGACGGTCAGAGCGAGGGAGACCAGGGCACCAATCCCGGCGAGCCAGGCCACGATCGGCTCACCGCGCCGTCCCCGGGCGGCCACCGCTACCACCACCGGCCAGGCCAAGTAGAACTGCCACTCCACGCCGATGCTCCACAGATGGGCGAAGACACGGGTGTCGGAGGCGTTCCAGTAGCCGATCTGCTCCCTGATGTAATGCCAGTTGACCGCCTGGGCCCCGACCCAGGGCATGTCGTCGAGCGCGAAGCGCAGTTGCTGCGTGCTCCCCCACGCCCACGTGGCCAATACGGTCACGACCACCACACAGACGAGAGCGGGCAGCAGGCGACGGGCACGGCGGCCCCAGAACGCGGCCAGGGCGATCCGGCCGCGCCCCGTCATCTCGCCGAGCAGCAGCCCGGTGATCAGGAACCCGGACAGCACGAAGAACAGGTCGACGCCGAGAAACCCGCCGCGTAGATGCCCCGCGTGGAAGAGCAGCACGGCCGCGACCGCGAACCCGCGCAGCCCATCGAGGGCGGCTATGTGCGCACGGCCCACCCCGCTGGAGCGCGCCCCACGATGCCCGCCCGGCACCGTGCGGCCGCGGGCGGGCGCGGGCAACGGAAGATGCGAAGGCATGAAGTCGGCCGTTCCGTCAGCCGGCACAGCGAAGCTTGCTGTACCGCTCGTCGCCGGTCCAGGAGTTCTGGGCCCAGGAGTCCACCGACGCCGGCCTGAAGTTCTCCTGCTTGCCGAGCTTCCCGGTGAACCACTTGGCGAAGGTGGCCGCCCCCTGCTGGCAGTTGTGGATCCCGTCCGGGGCGCGCTGCGCCTGCTCCGCCGAGGCGTCGGTGCCCCACACCTGCGAAGCGTCGAAGAACACCGCCGTGCCACCGCTCTTCCCGGCGACTTCCGCGGCCACCTCGGGAGCGGTCCGCATCTGCGCCTCGTGCTGCTTGTAGAACCCGTCGATCTTGATGGGCGGGGACGAGACGAACACCACCTTGGCCCCGGCGTCCTTGGCCGTGTCGACGACCTTCTGGTAGGCGGCCCGCTGCTGGTCCTGGCTTCCCCAGTCGTACGTCGTGACTTGGTAGGCGACCACGGTGGGACGGAACGACTCGATGTCCTTGGCCAGTTGCTTCCACGTGTCGCCGGAGATCATCTGCGTGATCTTCTCACCGCTGTTGACGACCGTGCCCCCACCGTCCGAAGAGGAGTCCTT
>NZ_JBEOVF010000064.1:0-48609 GCF_040295365.1 Streptomyces sp. NPDC002838
AGGAGGACGTGGAGCGGGTGCGCCTTGCCGGCGGGACCGGGCAGACCGCGACCGGGGAGAGCGTGTCGGCAGAACTGGCCGCCCGCGTCAAGGAGGACACCCCCCGACACGTCCCCTTGCCGCCGTACGCGACTGCGGGTACGGCGATCCGTCGCCCCCCGTCAGGCTGCGAGAGCGCGCCGGCGCGCGCCCACGAGCTGCGGGCAGCCGATCCCGTCCGCTGCGGTCAGCCGGCGGCGTCAGCCTGCCGCGCTGCCCCTGCCCGTCCGTCGGGCTGCGGGCAGTCGTGCCGCCTGGGGCGGCTCCCGACCCACAGAGGGCGGCACCCCGTAAGCGCCGGGCTGCGCGACCCACCCCCGCCCAGCCCCCACGCCGGTTCACTGCTCGTAGTACGCCCGCACCCGCGCCTGCACCTCCGCAGACGCCTCCACCCTGTCCAACCCCAACAGCGCCGCCCCCAGCACCGGACCCGCCGTCACCACCCGCGGTACGGCCTTGGGCGCCCGCGCCGCCAGCAGGTCCCGTACGCCGTCGTCCAGTTGGGGGTGCCGGGCGGCCAGGACCCCACCCCCGAGCAGGACCGGCGTCTCCTCGTCCAGCAGGTCCAGGCGGGTCAGCGCCACCGTCGCCATGGTCGTCACCTCGTCGGCCAAGCGGTCCACGAGGGCACGGGCCACCCCGTCTCCGGAGGCCGCCGTGGCGAAGAGGACCGGCGTCAGTTCGTGGCGGCGGGTCGGCTCGACGTGTGCCAGGTGCAGCGCCTCGATCAGGGCGTACATGGACGGCAGGCCGAAGTGGGCGGGGAGGGTGCGCGCGAGGGCCGTAGAGGCGCCGCGGCCGTCCTCCGCGCGGGCCGCGTGCCACAGGGCCTCCTCCGCCAGGCCCCAGCCGCCGCCCCAGTCGCCCGAGATACGGCCGAGCGCGGGGAAACGGGCGGTGCGCCCGTCGGGGTGCATGCCGACGCAGTTGATGCCCGCGCCGCAGACGACCGCGACCCCGCGCGGTTCGGTGACTCCGGCGCGCAGGACCGCGAACGTGTCGTTGCGGACCTGCACACTCGCGCCCCACGCGCGCGCGTGCAGCGCGGCCGCCAGTTGTTCCTCCTCCACCGGGAAGTCGGCGTTGGCCAGGCAGGCGGAGACGTGGTCGACGGAGGTGACGTCGGAGGCGGTGAAGGCCCGCGTCACGGCCTCGGCGATCTGGTCCACCGCCGCCTCGACGCCCACCGCAGGCGGCCGGAACCCGCCGCCGCGGGCCGTGGCGAGGACGGTCCCGTCGGCCCCCACGACCGCGACGTCGGTCTTGCTGTTGCCCGCGTCGACAGCGAGGACACTTGCGGTCAGGCCCACGCGAGGTGCTCCCGGTTGTGTGCGAGCAGTCGGTCGGTGAGCGATTCGGCGTACTCGTACTGGGCGATGAGGGGATGGGCGAGGAGGGCTCGGAAGACCCGGTCGCGGCCGCCGTGCAGGGCCGCCTCCAGGGCCAGGTCCTCGTACGTCGTCACGCTCGCCATCAGGCCCGCGTACAGCGGGTCCACCGTCGGCACGGGCAGCGGCGTCGCGCCCATGTGGCCGACCGTCGCCTGCACCTCGATCACCGCGTCGGAGGGGAGGAAGGGGAGCGTGCCCCGGTTGTACGTGTTGACGACCTGGTACGGGCTTCCGCCCCCGCCCAGCAGCCCGGCCGCCAGGTCCACCGCCGCCTCCGAGTAGTAGGCGCCGCCCCGCTTGGCGAGCAGCTCCGGCTTCGAGTCGAGGGCGGGGTCCGCGTACATCTTCAGCAACTGGCGTTCCATTTCGGCCACTTCGGCGGCCCGGGAGGGCTTTGTGCGCAATTCTCGTACGACCTCGTCGTGCGCGTAGTAGTAGCGCAGGTAGTAGGACGGGACCACTCCCAGGCGGTCGAGGAGGGGGCGGGGGAGGTGCAGGTCCGCGGCGATCTTGTCGCCGTGGTCGGAGAGGAGCTTCGGCAGGACGTCCTCGCCCTCCGGGCCGCTCAGGCGTACCCCCGTCTCCCAGGTGAGGTGGTTGAGGCCGACGTGGTCCAGGTGGACCTCCGCGGGCGTGACGCCGAGCAGCGCCGCGAACTTCCGCTGGAGGCCGATCGCCACGTTGCACAGGCCGACCGCCTTGTGGCCGGCCTGGAGCAGGGCTCGGGTGACGATGCCGACCGGGTTGGTGAAGTCGATGATCCATGCGTCGGGGTTCGTACGGCGGACCCGTTCGGCGATGTCCAGGACGACGGGGACGGTGCGCAGGGCCTTGGCCAGGCCGCCCGCGCCGGTCGTCTCCTGGCCGACGCAGCCGCAGTCCAGGGGCCAGGTCTCGTCCTGCTCGCGGGCCGCCTGGCCGCCGACGCGGAGTTGGAGCAGCACGGCGTCTGCCCCTTCGACGCCCGCGTCGAGGTCGTCTGTCGTGACGATCCGGCCGTCGTGGCCCTGGCGGGCGAAGATGCGGCGGGCCAGGCCGCCGACCAGGTTCAGGCGTTCGGTGGCCGGGTCCACCAGGACGAGTTCCTCGATGGGAAGGGTGTCCCGCAGGCGGGCGAAGCCGTCGATGAGTTCCGGCGTGTAGGTCGAGCCTCCGCCGACCACAGTGAGTTTCATACGTGCTTAACCCTTCACTCCGGTGAGCGTGACGCCCTCGACGAACGCCTTCTGGGCGAAGAAGAACACGAGGATCACGGGGGCCATGACCAGAACGGTGGCGGCCATGGTGAGGTTCCAGTCGGTGTGGTGTGCGCCCTTGAACGACTCCAGGCCGTAGGAGAGGGTCCAGGCGCCGGGGTTCTCCGAGGCGTAGATCTGTGGGCCGAAGTAGTCGTTCCAGGCGTAGAAGAACTGGAAGAGGGCGACGGCGGCGATGCCCGGCCGGGCCATGGGCAGCACCACTCTCAGCAGAGTGCGCAGCTCGCCGCAGCCGTCGACCCGGGCCGCGTCCAGGTACTCGTTCGGGATCGTCATCAGGAACTGACGGAGGAGGAAGATCGAGAACGCGTCGCCGAACGCCATCGGGATGATCAGCGGCCACAGGCTTCCCGACAGGTCGAGCTGCTTCGCCCAGAACAGGTACATCGGGATGACAACCACTTGCGGCGGCAGCATCATCATCGAGATGACCAGCATCAGCGCCAGATTCCGGCCGCGGAAGCGGAACTTGGCGAGCGCGTACGCCACCGGGATCGATGACACGACGGTGAGGGCCGTGCCCAGTCCCGCGTAGATCAGCGTGTTCTTCCACCAGGTCAGGAAGCCGGGCGTGTCGAGGACCTGCCGGTAGTTGCTCCACTCCCAGGTGTCCGGGACGAGGTCGCGGGTGAGTGCCTGCTGGTCGCTCATCAGCGAGGTCAGGAAGACGAACACGAAGGGCAGGGTGAAGAAGAGCGCGGCGGCGATGCCGAGGGAGTGGACGGCGATCCACTCCAGGAGCGCCCGGCGGCGGGCGGTGCGCTCACTCGCCGGGGCCGCGATCGACTCCACCGGCCGGTCGAGTACTTGGATCATGGTCAGTCACCTGCCTGGATCAGTCCGCCCCGGCGCCGCATCAGCAGCGCCGTGAACGCCATGGCGAGGGCGAACAGCACCAGCGCCACCACGCAGGCGGAGCCGTAGTCGAAGCGCTGGAAGCCGAGGTTGTAGACGAGCTGGGGCAGCGTCAGGGTCGACTTGTCCGGGTAGCCCGGCTCGAACTGCTGGCCGGAGCCGCCGATGATCCCGGAGGCCACCTTCCCGGCCACCAGCGGCTGCGTGTAGTACTGCATCGTCTGGATCACGCCCGTGACGACGGCGAACATCACGATCGGCGAGATGTTCGGCAGTGTGACGAACCGGAACCGCTGCCAGGCCGACGCCCCGTCCAGCTCGGCGGCCTCGTACTGCTCCTTCGGTACGTCGAGCAGCGCGGCCATGAAGATGACCATGAGGTCGCCCACGCCCCACAGCGCGAGCGCGGTGAGGGCCGGCTTGGACCAGGTGGGGTCCGTGAACCAGCCGGGCGTCGGCAGCCCGAGGTCGCCGAGGATGGAGTTGACCGGCCCGGTACCGGGGTTGAGGAGGAAGACGAAGGCCAGGGTCGCGGCGACCGGAGGGGCGAGGTAGGGCAGGTAGAACAGGGTGCGGAAGACGCCCGTGCCCGTCCTGATCTTCGTGATCAGCAGGCCGACGCCGAGCCCGAACACCACCCGGCACGTCACCATCACGAGCACCAGCCAGAGCGTGTTGCGCAGGGCCGGCCAGAACAGCGGGTAGTCGCTGAAGACGTAGGCCCAGTTGCCCAGGCCGCGGAAGACCGGTGTGCCGAAGCCGTCGTACTTCATCAGTGAGAAGTACACGGTGGACACCAGCGGATAGGCGAAGAAGACGCCGAACCCGATGAGCCACGGTGACAGGAAGGCCACCGTTCGAAGCGCCGACGTGCGGCGCTTCGCGCGGAGCGTGCGGGTGGACACGCGCGGGGAGTGCGTGGACATCGAACGCTACTTCGCCTGCTCGATGTCGGTGTCGATCTGCTCGGCGGTCTTCTCCAGACCGGCCTTCAGGTCCTTCACCTTGCCGGACTCGTACTGGTAGCCGAAGTCCTGCAGCGTCGTCTGGTACGTGGAGCCGTTGACGGACGCCGGCGGGGTGTTCGACTCCGGGTGCTGCGCGATGTCCAGGAACGTCTGGAAGCCCGGGTCCACCTCGAGGTCGGGCGACTTCAGGGCCGCGAACGTGGACGGCACATTGTGGATGGCGTTGGCGAAGGAGACGACGGCCTCGGTGTCGGTCGTCAGGTACTTCACCAGCTCCCAGGCCGCGTTCTGCTTCTTGCTCTGCGGGGCGATGCCGATGATGGTGCCGGAGAGGAAGCCCTTGCCGTACTCGTCGACCTCGTCGTCGGCCACGGGCAGCGGGGCGGTGCCGATCTCGAAGTCGACCCCGGCGGACTGCGCCATGCCGAGGCGCCACTCGCCGTCGAGCTGCATGGCCACCTGGCCGGTCTGGAACGGGTGCTTGGCGCCCCACTCGTCACCGAAGGTGTTGCGGTACTTCTCCAGCTTCGCGAAGCCGCCGAGGTCGTTCACCAGCTTCTTCTGGTACGTGAACATCTCCGCGAACGCCGGGTCCTTGGCGATGTTGGACTTGCCGTCGGAGTCGAAGTAGGCGTGGTCCCACTGGGACATGTAGTGGTCCACGACCGTCTCGTAGCCGTGGTAGTTCGGCATGAAGCCGAGCTGCTCGTAGCTGTCGCCCTTGGCGACGGTGAGCTTCTTGGCGACCTTCGCCAACTCCGACCACGTCTTCGGCGGGGACTTGATGCCCGCTTTCTCGAAGGCGTCCTTGTTGTAGTAGAGGCCGTAGGCGTCGCCCAGCAGCGGCAGGGCGCAGCGCGTGCCCTCGAACTGCGTGTAGTCCAGCATCGGCTTCGGGATGATCTCGTCGAGGTCGAGCTTCGACTTCTCGATGAAGGGCTTCAGGTCGAGGAAGGCGCCGGAGGAACAGAACTTGCCGACGTTGGACGTCGAGAACGACGACACCACGTCCGGCCCGTTCGAACCGCCCGCGCGCAGCGCCTGGTTGAGCTTGTCGTCGTTGATGTTGCCGACGACCTTCACCGTGATGTTCGGGTGGGCCTTCTCGAAGCGGTCGACGTTCGCCTGGATCGCCTTGGCTTCGGCGGGTGCGCTCCAGCCGTGCCAGAAGGTGATCGTCGTCTTGGCGTCGGGGTCGTCGGAGGCCGTGGTGTCCGCCTGGCCGGTACAGGCCGTGGCGAGGAGCGCGAGGGCGGCGGTGGCGGCGAGCGCGATCGCCGCGTTCTTGGATATTCCGGGCATGGCAGGGTCTCCTGAGGGCAGGGGTGAGGTGGGGACGGGACGGTGCGGACCGCGCCCCGTAAGGGGCGCGGGGCTGTGTCGATATGCGGCTCCGCCGCATGGGCACGACCAGCCACGAACGGCCCGCGGTTTTCGGACGGCCTTTCAGCCGGCCTTTTCAGCGGAGCGTCAACGTGTCGAAGACCTCGTCGCGGGTGGTCGCGAGCGCGCTCTCCAGCGCGCCGCGCAGCACGGGGTGTTCACGGACGTCGCCGATGACGAGCCGGGGTCGGGGTGCGGCCAGCTCCGCCAGTTCCGCCTGGACGAGGGCGCGCAGGGTTTCGCCGCCCGAGGTGAGCGAGGCTCCGCTGAGGACGACGAGTTCGGGATCGAGGACGGAGACGAGGGAGGCGAGACCGGTGGCGAGGTTCGTCGCGTAGGTCTCCAGCAGGCGCCGGTGGGGACCGTCGTCGGCCTCCGTGGCGCGGGCGACGAGGGCGGCGGCGACCTCGGCGTACGGCCCCGACGGGATGTCGTCGACGCCGAGTTCACGGGCCAGTGCGGGCAGGGCCTGCGAACCGGCGAGCTCCTGGAAGCCGCCGCTGCCGGCCTTGCTCACCTGGCGGACCAGGGGCGCACCGGGCACCGGCAGGAAGCCGACCTCACCGGCGCCACCGGTCCAGCCGCGGTGCAGGCGGCTGCCGAGGACCAGGGCGGCGCCGAGGCCCCCTTCGTTCCACAGCAGCACGAAGTCCCCGTGCCCGCGGGCCGCCCCCAGTCGCTGCTCGGCGACGGCGACGAGGTTGACGTCGTTCTCGTACTCGACCGGCATGGGTAGAGCGGCGGCGAGTTCGTCGAGGAGCGTGGGGGAGTGCCAGCCAGGGAGGTGGGAGGCGTAGCGCAGGCGGCCGGTGTTGGGGTCGAAGGCGCCGGGGGTGCCGATGACGAGCCGGTGGACGTCGTCACGCGCGAGCCCCGCCGCCTTGACCGCGCCGTCGAGGGCGTCGGTGACCTGCCGTACGACGGGCTGGGTGGGACGTTTCTCCGGGGTCGGGAGTTCGTACGACCCCACCGTGCGGCCGGTGGCGTCGGCGACGGCGGCGAGGATGCGCTCGGGGCTGACATCGAGCCCGGCGGCGTAGGCGGCAGCCGGGTTGACCTCGTACAACTGGGCGTTGGGGCCGGGTCGGCCCTCACTGGTACCGGTCGCGAGAACCAGCCCCGAGGCCTCCAGGCGAGCCAGGAGCTGGGATGCGGTCGGCTTCGAAAGGCCGGTGAGCTTGCCGATCCGCGTGCGGGACAGGGGCCCGTGCTCCAGGAGGAGGTCGAGGGCAGCCCGGTCGTTCATGGCGCGCAGGACGCGCGGGGTGCCCGGGGTACCTGCGGTTCCTGCCATGGGGTTTACACCTGCCTTTCGGGTGCCCAGCTTTCCAGGGGGGTGGTGGGGAAGTCCATCTGAAGATGATTGTTAGGAAGGTTTCCTGTCTGGTGGTCTGGACCATAGAGCCGAGGGGGGAGAGGCGTCAATGGGGGCCGGTCGGGAGGCGACCGACTTGTTACCCGACGCCCGTGGGACACGGCCGGGTCGGGCAATCCGCGTACAGGACCCGTAGCAGCGGGGATGCAGGCAACACGCCCTGTCCCGCGGGAATTTCGGTGGCTGCGCCAGGGTTGCAAGGCGCGCGATCCTTCCCGGGGGATCGCATCCCCATGGACATCACACAAAGGACTCTGACCGTGGCAGCCGAGTTATCCGACGAACTGAAGAAGTACCTCGACGACTCCCGGGTCTTCGCAACCGTGGCGACGGTGTCGCCCGACGGGCAGCCGCACCTGACCGTGGTCTGGATCAAGCGCGACGGCGACGACCTGCTGTTCTCCACCACCGTGAACAGGCTGCAGGGGAAGAACGTCGCCCGCGACTCGCGCGTCACCGTGATGATCAACCCGCCCGAAAACCCGTACACCTACGCAGAGATCCGCGGCACGGCAACGGTGACCCCAGACCCCGCCCGGGAGCTGCCGGACGAGTTGTCCCGCAAGTACACGGGCCAGGACTACGCCACGTTCAACCCGGCCTCGAAGAGCGATGGGGAACGCATCGTCGTCCGTGTCACTCCGACCAAGATCACTGGCCGACTCTGAGCTGAGCCCCCGCTCCATATCCATGACCAGGGCTGGCGCGGGGGCTTCACGGCCTTGGAACCCAGGGCTCGGGGCAATCGCGCACGGACGCGACGAGTCCTCCGGCCCAAGGCCGCCACCATCCGCGGCCTGGGCTTCCCCTGCGCCGTCCGGGCCCTGACCAGCAGTTCTGGAGGGACACCAGGTCAGACAATATGTGGAAGCCCCGGCCGGGTGCCGGCGGAGACCCACGACGGGGGCCGGTCCGACGGGCTGAGGCGCCATGGGGCGGGGCCAGTGACTACAGCGCCGTAGGCACGTAGGCGGGGCGGGGGCCAGGGTCTTCCGGATGCCCCCAGATCCTGTGCTTGAACATCACGTGTGGCTCCGGGGGATGCGTTCGCCGCGGCTGACTGCGATGCGGAGGGTGTCGGACAGGGACTCCGTCGCCCGGGTGAGCGCGAAGCGCACCGCTCGTTCGCCGGCCTTGGGGTCGGCGAGTACGGCTCTGGCTCCCGCGAGCACCTGCTCGCCCGAGTCCAGTTGGGCGGCTTCCACGTCGTCGGCGAGCAGGGAGAGCCTGCTGTGGTCGTTGTCGGTGCTGAGGTAGCAGGGCTTGCCGTCGGGGGTGGTCCAGGGCAGGAGGCGGAGGGTGTCGGTCGGTGGGGCCGCGTTGTGGGTGCTCACCGCGTCACCTCCACGCCGTGGATCCGCCGGGGACCGACGTCGATGCCGTATGTGGCGAGCCACAGGGCGCGACGGCGCTGTCGTTGGAGTCTGCGTTTGCGACGGACGTCCGTGGTCGGCAGCAGTGCGCAGCCGCTGCCATGAGCAGCAACTTCCCGAGTCCCGCCATGCGTTCGCCCATCCCTTGCGCTCCTCGTCGTGGTCGATCGGTGCGTGACGAGCGGTGATTACCGTTCGTGTCTCGATCGTCACTGCTTGCGCGTACGTTGCGGAAGAGGGCTGGCGTTGTCCGGGCGCCAGGCAACGGTGAGGGGTGACATGACCGAACACCCGGTCGCAGAAGGGGAGTCGAGGCGCGCGGCTCTCGGGCGGACGCTGCGGTTCCTGCGGGAGAAGGCGGGTAAGTCGCTGGGGCAGCTGGCCGAGGAGACGGCGTACGACAAGAGCTATCTGTACCGCCTGGAGAAGGGGGAGCGGCTCTCCAAGCGGGCTGTCATGGAGGACCTGGACAGGTATCACGGCTCCGGTGACCTGCTGGTTCGCCTGTGGCGGGATGCACGTAAGGAGGTGATCAAGGACAAGTACAAGGCATTCATGGACGTGGAGGCGACGGCTCGGGTCATGTGGTTGTTCCAGCTGCGGGTGCCGGGAGTGCTACAGACCGAGGACTATGCCCGTGCGGTGTTGTCAGGGTTGTCCGGAGCGCAGACAACGGCTGGCAACGGCGAGGAAGTCGAAGAGCAGGTGGCCTTGCGCATGGGGCGGAAGGAGCTGCTGTACCGCGATCCGGCGCCGAGCGTGCGTGTGATCCTGGATGAGGGAGCGCTGCGGCGCCCGGTCCCCGACGCGAAGGTGTGGACGGACCAGTTGTCGCATCTGGTGGACGCGGCGGAACTTCCCAATGTCGCGCTACAAGTGCTGCCCTACACGGCCGGTGTGCACGACCTCATGGACAGCCATCTCTGGCTCCTCTGGCAGCGAGTCGGCGACCCCGTTGCCTACGTGGAAGGCAACGGATTCGGCGAACTGATCGACGATCCGGACAAGGTCTTGTCCTTCCGCTTGTCCTACGATCTCGTCAGGGACGCGGCTCTGACTCCCGTGGAGTCGACGGCGTTCATCAAACGCCTTCTGGAGGAGTGCAGATCATGAACCGAAACCCCGACCTGACCACCGCTGTGTGGCGCAAGTCGTCCTACAGCGACGGGGGCGGCACGAACTGCGTCGAGGTCGCCGACGGTTACGCCGGTCTCATGCCTGTACGCGACAGCAAGGCGCCGGACGGCGGGATGATCGTTTTCGGGGCGACAGCGTGGACGTCATTCCTGGCGCAGGCCAAGAGTGAATTGTGATCAGGGTGGGGTACGGCCCTGGGAGGGGGAGGGGCTCGCCGAGGTCCACCTCGGTGTCCGTGCTAAGGCGGTCGTGCCCCCTGCCTCGTCGGCGAACCGGAATCCGTTGCCCTTGCCGGCATGTGCGATTCCCGCCGAGTGGAGCTGAAAGGCCAGCTCGCCGGCCGTGTCGCTGTGCCAGCGGTCCGGAGGGGAGAGCGGGACGTAGGCCCTGCCCTCGATGTACTCGGGTCGGACGGGCATGGGTGCGACCGCCTCGTACTTGGCCAGCAGGTCGCCCGCCTCCAGTCGCGAGAGGAGATCCGGTTCGGCTGTGGGGTCGGCGTTCATCGGTGCTGTTCCAGGGGTCGGATCGAGGAGCGGGCTCGGAAGAACCCTGGAACAGTCACCGACGTCGTGTGCGACCTTTGCCGTACGTTCACTCGAACGAGTGTGCTGACGTTCCGCTCGCTACTTCGTCGTACTAGGCGGCACCAACGGCGTAGCCGCCTGCGCCTGCGGCGACGCCGTGTTGGAGTACGCCGACGGGGCCGCCATCCCCGCCGTCGGGTCCGCGTCCGAGTCGCCGTCCACCGGGACCGGCGGGCCGCCCACGATCGGGATGTTCGCCGCGTCGAAGGCGCGTTTGATGCGCCAGCGGAGTTCGCGTTCGACCGTGAGGGACTTGCCGGGCATCGTCTTCGCGGACACCCGTATCACCATCGAGTCCAGGAGCACGCTGTCCAGGCCCAGGACCTCGATCGGGCCCCACAGGAGTTCGTTCCAGGGCTCTTCCTTGCTCATCGTCTCGGCGACCTCGCCGATGGTGCGCTTCACCTTGTCGAGGTCCTCGTCCGGGCGGACGGTCACGTCCACGTTGGCCGTCGACCAGCCCTGGGAGAGGTTGCCGACGCGCTTGACCTCGCCGTTGCGGACGTACCAGATGGCGCCGTTCTCGCCGCGCAGCTTGGTCACGCGCAGGCCGACCTCGATGACCTCGCCGCAGGCCACGCCCGCGTCGATCGAATCACCGACGCCGTACTGGTCCTCAAGGATCATGAAGACGCCGGAGAGGAAGTCCGTCACCAGGTTGCGCGCGCCGAAACCGATCGCCACGCCCGCGACACCGGCGGAGGCGAGGAGCGGGGCCAGGTTGATCTCGAACGTGCCGAGGATCATCAGGGCCGCGGTGCTGACGATGGTGAAGCTCGCCACCGAGCGCAGCACCGAGCCGATCGCCTGCGAGCGCTGGCGGCGGCGTTCGACGTTGACCAGGAGGCCGCCGAGCGCCGTGCCGTCCACCGCCTGCACCGTGCGGTTCATGCGGTCTATCAGCTTGGTGATCGCCCGCCGTACCACCACTCTCAGCACCGCCGCGATCACCAGGATCAGCAGAACCCTCAGGCCGATCGCGAGCCACGTGGACCAGTTCTGCTCGACCCAGCCGGCGGCGTTCGTCGCGCTCTCCTGGGCGTCCTGGAGCGTCGGCACCGCCGGGGCGGTCGGCGTATCGGAGGGGGACGGCGACGGCGACGGACCGGCGGCCAGTAGGGCGGCGGACAAGGACACGGCAGGAACCTCCAGGTGCAGCGGTCCGCCCCACCGGCAGTGGTCAAGGTCGTCCGCGGCCGATCAAGGTCACGAAAAGGTCACCGGTAGGGCAGGTCCACCACACTATCGGGGCATCGTGTGTGGATCGGTGTGATGTTCGGGGGAGGGAGCGCGCTCATCTGGGGATGAACAGGTGGGATGAACTGCTCATGATCCTGGGGATGAATGGGATGTGGTTGAAAACACTCCCAGCCCGTTACCGGCACATGGTGGCGCTTCCACCAGGCATGAGGGGAGACTGACTTACGAATCGTCCCGGCGCGAGCCACGCGCCGCCGGCGTCCAAGGAGGCCATCCGTGCCGCAAGTCCTGGTCCTGAACGCGTCGTACGAGCCGCTCGGCGTCGTACCGCTCCGCCGCGCGCTCGTCCTCGTCCTGGAGAACAAGGCCGTGTGCCTCGAGGAATCCGGCGCCTATCTGCACAGTGCAACCGTCACAGTCCCCGCACCCAGCGTGGTCCGGCTCAAGCGATTCGTGCGGGTTCCCTACCGGGGGCCCGTTCCTCTGACCCGTCGGGCGCTGTTCGCCCGCGACGGGGGCCGGTGCATGTACTGCGGTGGCGTCGCAACCAGCGTCGACCACGTCATCCCGCGCAGTCGCGGGGGCAAGCACGTCTGGGACAACGTCGTCGCGTCCTGCCGTCGCTGCAACCACGTCAAGGCCGACCGCCATCTCTTCGAGATCGGCTGGCGCCTGCGCCACAAACCCGCTCCGCCCACCGGCCTGGCCTGGCGCATCATCGGGACCGGCCATAGGGACCCGCGCTGGCTGCCGTACTTGCAGCCGTACGGCGCGGACGACGCCTTGGCCCGGATCGACGGCATTTCCGCCTGAGGATCCGGGCTTTTGCATACCCGGTGACATTCGGTGACCGGCAGTTGGTGACTGAGAGCCGGTGACGGCATGCGGTGACCGGCATTCGGTGACCCCGAGGGGCCCCACGTCCACCGCGACGCGGGGCCCCTCGGGGTGCCCGCCCCCATGGGGTCAGGCGCCCGTCCCCTCCGCCCGCGCCCCCCGTACGACGTACAGCGCTCCGCCCACCACGAACGCCCCCAGCGCCATCGCCCAGGCGCCCGTCTCGCCGCCCGGCTGCACCGGCCACGCCAAGACCGTGACCGCGCGCCCGTGCGTCCCGGCCGACCCCAGGTACACGGCGCTGACGTAGCCGAAGGCCGGCAGCCAGCTCAGCCGGGCGCCGAGCACGGTGGCCGCGGCCGCGGTGACGCCCGTGCAGCCGAGCGTGTTGCGGATCATGGCGGACGGGCCGAACACGGACGCGTGCCCGAGCACCGCCACCGACAGCAGGGCCGCGGCGAGCGCGGTGAGGGCCAGGAGATGGACCAGCCGCCGCTGCCACCAGGGGCGTGCGGCCGTACGGTCCAGCTCGTCGGACGCGGTGTGCAGGCTCGACCCGATCACCGCGGACGCGAACAGCGGGGCCAGCGCCACGACCGGCACCCGTCGGTCCGGACCGAGGTAGGCGTCCAGACCGTGTACCGCCCATAGGGCGAGGCCGGTCGTCGCGAGGAGCACGGCAAGGGCGCGCGGGACGGTGCGCGAGCGGGCGTACAGGAGCAGACCGTCGAGCGCGGTGCCGGAGCACGAGCGGGCGTACGGGAGAAGGGCGCCGGAGCGCGCATGCAGGAGGCGGTCCTCGGTCACAGCGTCGGCACCTCGCTCGGGTCGCACTCGTCCACCGTCGCGAAATACGCCGACAGCCAGGAGCGGCGCTCCTCCTCGCCCATCGCCTTCAGGCGGGCGCGGGCGGCGAGCTGGGCGTCGAGCCTGGCGCGGTCTGCTTCGCTCCCCTCGGCGAGCAGCTCGTCGAAGTACTTCTCCACCGGCTTGGGCGCCAGATAGTGCTCCACGGCGTCGTCGACCGGGTCCAGACGTGGGTCCGGCTCATCGCACCAGCTCCGGCCGATCAGCATCATCCCGGCCTCCCACGCGTACTGCTCCGGATCGGTGAGCCGTCCCCGTACGACGCTCCAGCCGATCGGCGTGACGATCGGCAGCCGCGCCTCGTCCCGCGCCGGCTCGCCCGGCAGGTCCTCGTACCGCACCGGCAGGTTCCGTACGCCCTCCAAGCGGTCCGTGAGACCGGACAGGGCGTCCGTGACCTGCGGCAGAAGGCCCTCGTAGCGCGCGTTCACACAGATCTGCGGGGTCGTGGAGGTGTCGCACACCTGGCGACGGGCGAGCGGGCTGGTGTGCCACAGGCCGTCCCCGGTCTGCACCAGCAGCGCGCCCGCCGCGGTCGCGGCGGCCAGCGGGAGCAGCGCCGTCCAGCGGCGGCGGGCCGCGTAGGCCAGGACCGCGGCGGTCGCGAGACCGCCCGTCCACACCATCAGCGTCACGGGCTGCCACCACACGGGGACCGCGTCGGCCCCGCCGTCGACGACGGGGGACAGGTACCGCACACCGCGTCGGCTGTCGTTGTAGAGAGGGAAGGCGAGAACGACGTACGCGCCCGCCGCCAGCAGCGGCGCCGTCAGCCGCCAGGCCATCACCCGTCCCACGACCTGGCCCGCGACGGTGGCCGCCGCAAGGACGACCGCGTCCGTGAGCAGCGCGATCAGGTACGGGCTGTCGCCCGTGGCGCAGTACCAGGTGGCGAGCAGCGCGAGGCCGGCCGCGGCCGCGTACCCGGCGACCACCCAGAGCACCAGGGGCAGCGCCGATGCCAGCAGCCGGGCGAGCGGGCCGCGCGCGGCCGTCGTCAACAGTTCTCCGGTACGGCGTCTGCGCTCGCGTCCGCCGTGCCAGCAGCCCGCGGCCAGGGCCAGCGGGACGCCGAGCATCACGGACGTGACGTGCAGTTCGTCGCGGGTCTCGGCCCAGCCGCCCTGCCACCGTGCCGAGTTGACGGCCAGTGCGACCGCGAAGGTCAGCAGGACGGCGGCGCCCGCCCAGGGAGCGAAGCCGCGGACGACCTCAGCGCGCAAGGGGTGGGGCGAATGGCGCTGCGCTGGGGCTTCTTTCTCCGCTACGAGGGTCATCGCGCCGCCCCTTCCAGGGCCCGGTGGGCGCGCAGCGCCGCCGTGTAACCGCGCTCGATCGGGTTGTCGCCGGCGCCGCCCGCCGACTCGCCGAGCTCGGCGAGCGACTCGGGTGTGCCCCGGTAGGCGACCCGGCCCGACTCCACGAGGGTGACCTCCGTGCAGGCCGCCGCCACGTCCTCCACCAGGTGCGTGGAGACGATGACGGTGGACGAGGTGCCCAGCTCGCGCAGCAGGTCGCGGAACTCCACGCGCTGCTCCGGATCGAGGCCGGCGGTCGGCTCGTCGAGCAGCAGCACGTCGGGCTCGTTGACGATGGCCTGCGCGATGCCGACGCGGCGGACCATGCCACCGGACAGCGTCTTGACCTTCGCGTCGATACGGTCGGCGAGCCCGACGCGGCCGACGGCGCGTTCGACCGCGGCCGGGGTCCCGGCGGCGGGCATCTCCTTCAGCCAGGCCACGTACGCGACGAACTCCCGCACGGTGAATCCCGGGTAGTAGCCGAACTCCTGCGGCAGATATCCCAGCCGCCGCCGCACCGCGGCCCGCCGCCGGTGGTCACGGACGTCGTCCCCGAGCAGCTCCACCCGGCCGCCGTTCGGTGCGGCGACCGTGGCGAGGACCCGGATCAGCGAGGTCTTGCCGGCGCCGTTCGGACCGAGCAGCCCGTGCACACCGGGGCCGAAGGCGAGGTCCACCGAGTCGAGGGCGACGGTTCTGCGGTGCCGGACGTGCAGGCCGGTCACTCGTATCGTGCTCAACGGTTCTCCAGAGGTGAGGTGGGAGGCGGGCGCGGCCGGTGTCCCTCCGGGCGTGCTCAACGCTGCTCCAGGTGGTCGTAGGCGGGACGACGGGCGGCCAGCAGTACGGCGCACAGGACGGCCGCAGCCGCCCAGCCGCCCTGCGCCGCGGCGCCGTCGAGGCAGTACGAGAGCTGCTCGGACAGGCGGGCCGTCAGCCGGCCGCCCGGGGCGGCGAGCGCCGGGGCGAGTACGGCGCACAGCCAGCCGCCGCCGGTCACGGCCGTCGCCGTACGGCAGCCGACGAAGCCGGCCAGCGTCAGCGAGGCCAGCGTCAGGGTGAGCCCCGGCAGCAGCCAGGCGGCGGCGCCCGGGGCGTCCGAGGACGGCAGCAGCACACCGGCGAGGGTCAGCAGCGGCAGACTCACCGCCAGTACGGCGGCCGTCCGGGTCAGCAGCAGGCGCAGCCCGGCGGACGGTGTGGCCGCGGCGATCTCGTGCAGCGGGTCGGCGTGCGCGCCGTAGGAGAGGGCGACTCCCGCGACCGGGACGACGGGGGCGACGGCCAGCAGCAGGGGCCGCGCGCCCGTGAAGTCGGCCCCGTACGCGAGGGCGACCGCGCCGAACGCCACGAGCAGCACGGCCGGCAGCCAGGCCCCGCGCACGGCGGGCCCGGCGGCCCACAGCACCCGGGCGAGCCGAGGACGGACGGAGGGAACCGAGGTTTGCGCCGGTGCCGGTGCCAGTTTCGGAGCCGCGGGTGCCGTCCGCGGCACGTCCAGCACCGCCTCCCGCACCTCCGCCAGCACCACCCCCGCCGCCGTCTCCCGCACCGCCCGCGAGACCCGGGCCGCGCACCCGCCGCACGTCTCCAGGTGTTTCTCCAGCGACCAGGCGTCGGGCTCCGGCAGGGAGCCGTCGCCGTAACGGGTCACGAGGTCGTCGGACGCGTGCCAGCCGGTCATGCCGGGCCTCCCATCGGCGACGGGTTCAACTGGGCGAGGGCGGCGCGCAGTTCGGCGCGGGCGCGCAGCGCGCGGGACTTGACGGTGCCCTCGGGGATGCCGAGCAGCCGGGCGGCCTCGCGGGTGGTCAGCCCGTCGACGACCGTGGCGCGCAGCACCTCGCGCAGCTCGGGCGAGATCCGGTCGAGGGCGGTGCCCACGTCGCCGTACTCCAGCCCCGCCAGCACCCGGTCCTCCGCGGACGGCGCGGCAGCGGCCTGGGCCCACCCGACCCGCGTCTCGTCCGTCGGCGAGTTCATCGGGGTCGTCTCCAGCCGTGCCGCCCGCTGGTGCGCCCGCCGCGCGTCCACCAGGCGGCGCGCGGCGATGGTCCACAGCCAGCCGCCGGCCTCCTCGCCGCGATGCCCGTGCGCCGACCGCCACACCGTGACGAACGTGTCCTGGAGCACCTCCCGCACGACCTCGGCGTCGGCGCAGCGCCGGGTCAGCCGTGCGTGCAGCCAGCCCGCGTGCCGGTCGTACAACGCGGCCATCGCCGCCGAGTCCCCGGCCGCGACGGCGCGCAGCAGCGCCGCGTCCGAGTCCCCCTCGTCCTTCTCCCGGTGGCCCCCCATGGGGCGGAACAGTCTCACACCCGGTCTATCGACGGGCCGGGGGCGACCGGTTCGCCGTACCGCGCCGGAAGAGAAGCGGCAGAGAACCGGAAAAGCCGGAAGAGAACCGGAAGAGAATGTGACTAGACGCACGTTCTTTCCTTCTGTACGTCTGTCGCCGCGACCGCTGGGTAGGGCTGCGGTATCCGCACGTCGTACTCGACAAGGAGGCCCTCGTGGCACACCTTCTGCTCTCGGCCCACTCCAAACCCGAGGCGGAGCCGTCCGCCTACTTCCAGGCGGGACCGTCCGCCTATCCCGAGGCGGGACCCTCCGCCGCACCCGATCTCCACGCGTGCGTGTTCAGCGCGGAGGGAGCCTGCGCCGAGGCGCCCCTCACCAGCGAACCGCCCCTGCCCGACGCCGAACCCCTCACCAGCGAGCCGCCGCTCGCCGACGCCGCCCCGCTGACCAGCGAGTCCGATGCCCTCGCGGAGTTGTAGATGACCGCGCCCCAGTCGGCCGAGCCGCCCGCCGAGGACCTCGCGCGGCTCGCCGAGCTGTATGGCGTCGCCACTTCTTACAGCCCGTCCCCGGACCGCACGGTCGCGGCCTCCGCCACCGCCGTCACCCGGGTCCTGGCCGCCCTCGGGGTCGTCGCCGACACCCCGGGGGCCGTGCGCGCCGCGCTCGCCGCCCGCGAGCGCGAGCTGCGCGAGCGGCTGCTGCCGCCGACCGTGGTGTGCTGGAGCGGCGGTACGGCCGCCGCTCTCGACGCCCTGCCGGCCGGCACCCGCCTGCGCATCACGACCGAACAGGGCGAGACCCGCGCCGCCGCCGACCAACTCCCGCCCGGCGTCCACCGGTTGACGGCCACGGCACCCGACGGCCGCACCGCCGACGCCCACCTGATCGCCGCCCCGGCCCGGCTGCCCACGCCGCCCGGACGCTCGTACGGACTCCTCGTCCAGCTCTACTCCCTCCTCTCACGGCGTTCCTGGGGCATGGGTGACCTCGGTGACCTCGCCGAACTGACCTCCTGGGCCGGCCGCGCGCTCGGCGCCGGATTCGTCCAGGTCAACCCGCTGCACGTGGCTGTGCCCGGCACGCCCACCGATCCCTCGCCCTACCGGCCCTCCTCGCGGCGCTTTCCCGACCCGGTGTACCTGCGGATCGAGGACATCCCCGAATTCGTCCATGCCGGGGACCGGGAGCGCACGGGGGCGCTTCAGGAGCGGGCCGACCGGTTGCGGGCATCGGTGCTGGAGAAGGGCGCGCTGATCGACCGGGACGCCGTGTGGGAGCTCAAGCGGGAGGCGCTGGAGCTGGTGCGGGAGGTGCCGCTCGGGCCGGGCCGGCGCGCCGCCTACTGCGACTACCTCGCCGAGCAGGGCGAGGCCCTGGAGGACCACGCCACCTGGTGCGCGCTCGCCGAGGCGCACGGCTCCGACTGGCACCGGTGGCCGGCCGGTCTGCGCGACCCCCGTTCCGCCGAAACCGCCCGCGCCCGTTCCGAGCTGATGGACCGGGTCGATTTCTGGTCCCGCCTCGCCTGGCTCACCGACGCCCAGCTCACCGCCGCCCAGCGCACCGCGCGCGAGGCGGGCATGCCGGTGGGGGTCGTCCACGACCTGGCGGTGGGGGTGCACCCCGGGGGCGCCGACGCCTGGGCGCAGCAGGAGTACTTCGCGGCCGGGATGTCCGTGGGCGCGCCCCCGGACGCCTTCAACGCCCGCGGCCAGGACTGGGGTCTGCCGCCCTGGAGACCGGACCGACTCGCCGCGTCCGGCTACGCCCCCTTCCGTCACCTCCTGCGCGCCCTCTTCCGCTACGCGGGCGCCCTGCGCATCGACCACGTCATGGGCCTGTTCCGCCTGTGGTGGGTCCCGCAGGGGGAGGCGCCCACCGAGGGCACGTACGTCCGCTACGACGCCGAGGCCATGCTCGCCGTACTGGTACTGGAGGCTTCGCGGGCCGGCGCGGTGGTGATCGGCGAGGACCTGGGCACGGTGGAGCCCGGCATGCGCGAGACGCTGCGCGAGCGCGGGGTGCTCGGCACGTCGGTGCTGTGGTTCGAGCGTGACTGGGAGGGTGACGGCCGTCCCCTGCCCCCGGACCGCTGGCGCGCCGACTGCCTCGCCACCGCCACCACCCACGACCTGCCGCCCACCGCCGCCCGCCTCACCGGCGAACACGTCGAACTCCGTGACAGCCTCGGCCTGTTGACGCGTCCCTTGGAGGAGGAACGCGCGGAGGCCGCGGCGGACACGGGGGAGTGGCTGGGTCTGCTCACCCGGCTCGGCCTGCTGCGGGGCACGGGCGGCGGCGCCGACACGTCTTCGGAGGAGGCCGAGATCCAGGCCGTCCACCGCTACCTGCTGCGCACCCCGGCCCGCATGGTCGGCGTCTGGCTCCCCGACACCATCGGCGACCGCCGCCCGCAGAACCTGCCGGGAACGTGGGACCAGTACCCGAACTGGCGGTTGCCGATCGCGGACGCGGAAGGCAGGCCGGTGACGCTGGAGGACCTGGCGGGGACGGGGAGGTTGCACGCGTTGGTGGAGGTGTTGAGGGGTTCGCCGTGAACCCGCGGGCAGCCGATGCCGCAACACCGGGCACCTCATTACGGCACCCCGGACGCGCGTGCCCGATCGGCGTTCGCTACTTTTGCACCGTGGACAAGAAGAACGCCCTGCGCGCCGGCACCCTGGCGGCCGGTACGACGCTGATGATGCTGCTCATGTCGTCCCCCGCGCTCGCGCTGACCCGCGACGACGGCGACGACCCCGGTCCGGGCCTGAGCGTCATCGAGACGCTGGGGCTCTTCGTCGTGGCCCCGCTCGCCCTGTTCGCGGTCATCGCGGGCCTGGTGATGGTCCTCGACAAGTCGCAGGAGGCGCACCGGGTGACCACCCGCAACATCAAGACCAGGAACAAGGCCGAGTCGAAGGCCTGACGCCCACTTCTTCACCGAGGGCGCCGACCCCGCCGTACGTACGCGCATCCGCCGTACGTGGGCGGGGCCGGCGCCTTCGGCGTGTCTTCCGTCCGGCTCGCCACGGCCAGGCGCCCGTCACTTCTCCGTCGCGAGCAGCAGTTCCCGCAGCAGGTCGGCCAGCTGGTCCGCCCGTTCGGCGTCGAGGGCGGACAGGGCCTCCGTCTGGACGGCGAGGCCCGCGCCGACCGCCCGGTCGACCAGGTCCAGCCCCTGTTCGGTCAGCGTCACCTGCAGGCCCCGGCGGTCGTGCGGGTCGGGGGAGCGGCGCAGCAGGCCGGCCCGTTCCAGCTTGTCGAGGCGACCGGTCATCCCGCCGCTGGTGAGCATGAGCGTCGCCGACAGCTGGCGGGGCGAGAGGGTGTACGGCTCGCCGGAGCGGCGCAGGGTGGCCAGCACGTCGAACTCGCCGCGTGCGATCCCGCAGGCCGCGTACGCCTTGTCCGTGCGGTCGCTCATCGCGCGCGAGAGGCGGTAGATCCGCCCGAAGACCTCCATGGCCCTCGTGTCGAGGTCGGGTCGCACGGCCGCCCACTGCCCGATGATCGCGTCGACGGGGTCCTTGTCCTCTGCACTCATGCGGTGAGTATCCCCGATTCCGGTCACCCGCAAGAAAGTGGCTTGACTATAAGTAGCTTAGCGCTAAGCTACTTCCCGCCAAGCTACCTTCCGAGAAGGGTGCCGGTCATGCGGCCCACCACCGTCCTGCTCACCGCCCTCGCCCCCATCTCCTGGGGCACCACCTACGCCGTCACGACCGAGTTCCTCCCGGCCGACCGCCCCCTGTTCACCGGCCTCATGCGCGCCCTGCCCGCGGGACTGGTCCTGCTGGCCCTCGCCCGGGTGCTGCCGCGCGGCGCCTGGTGGGGGAAGGCGGCCGTGCTCGGGGCGCTGAACATCGGCGCCTTCTTCCCGCTGCTGTTCCTGTCCGCGTACCGGATGCCGGGCGGGCTGGCGGCGGTCGTCTCGTCGGTCGGGCCGCTGTTCGTCGTGGGCCTGTCGGCGCTGCTGCTGGGGCAGCGGCCGACGGCCCGCAGTGTGATCACCGGGGCCGTGGCCGCGTTCGGCGTCAGTCTGGTCGTCCTGCGGGCGGCCGGGGCGCTCGACCCGGTCGGGGCGCTGGCGGCCCTCGCCTCGACCGCCTCGATGTCCGCCGGCACCGTACTGACCAAGCGCTGGGGCCGCCCCGACGGCGTCGGCCCCCTCGCGCTCACCGCCTGGCAACTGACCGCCGGCGGCCTGCTCATCGCCCCCCTCGCCCTCCTGATCGAGGGCGCGCCGCCCGCGCTGGACGGCCGGGCGGTCGGCGGCTACCTCTACCTCGCGCTGGCGAACACGGCGGTCGCGTACTGGCTGTGGTTCCGCGGCATCGGCCGGCTCACCGCCACACAGGTCACCTTCCTCGGCCCGCTGTCGCCGCTGACCGCCGCGGTGGTCGGCTGGGCGGCGCTCGGGCAGGCGTTGACGCCGGTGCAGCTGGCGGGGATGGCGCTGGCGTTCGGGGCGACGGTGGCGGGCCAGATACGGCCGGGAGCCACCCTCCCGATCACCGACGGCAAGAGGGCGCCCGGCACAAAGCCGGGCGCCCTCACAGCCGTCTGACCGACTACTGGTACTCCTACTGCGCAGCCGCCGCCGCGTCCGCCGCCTGCGCCTTCAGCGCGCGCTCCACGCCCGCCCGCGACTCGGAGACGAGCCGCCGCAGGGCCGCGTTGGGCTCGGCGGAGGCCAGCCACTCGTCCGTCTTGCGCAGGGTCTCCTCGGAGACCTGGATGGACGGGTAGAGGCCGACCGCGATCTGCTGGGCCATCTCGTGCGAGCGGGACTCCCAGATGTCCTTGACCACCTCGAAGTACTTGTCCGTGTAGGGGGCCAGGAGCTCTCGCTGGTCCGTCTGGACGAAGCCGGAGATCACGGCCTCCTGGACGGCGTTCGGGAGCTTGTCCGACTCCACGACCGACGCCCACGCCTCCGCCTTGGCGCTCTGGGTCGGGCGGGCGGCCCGGGCGGTGGCCGCGTGCCGTTCGCCGGCGGCCGTCTTGTCGCGCTCGTACTCGCCCGCGATCTCCGCCTCGTCGAAGCGGCCCACCGCGGCCAGCCGCTGCACCAGCGCCCAGCGCAGCTCCGTGTCGACGGCCAGGCCCTCGATCGTCTGGGAGCCGTCCAGCAGCCCCTCCAGCAGGTCCAGCTGCTCCGGCGTACGGGCGGTCGCCGTGAACGCGCGCGCCCACGCCAGCTGGTGGTCGCTGCCCGCGGCGGCCGAACGCAGGTGGGCCAGCGTGGCGTCCGTCCAGCGGGTCAGCAGGGCCTCGCGGGCGGTCGGCTCGGAGTAGAACTCGATCGCCATCTTCACCTGGCGGTGCAGCGACTGCACGACGCCGATGTCGGACTCCTTGCCGATGCCGGACAGGACGAGGGAGAGGTAGTCGCGGGTGGCGAGTTCCGCGTCCCTCGTCATGTCCCACGCCGACGCCCAGCACAGGGCACGGGGCAGGGATGCCTCGAAGTCGCCGAGGTGCTCCGTGACGAAGGCAAGCGACTGCTCGTCCAGGCGGACCTTCGCGTACGACAGGTCGTCGTCGTTCAGCAGGACCACGGCCGGACGACGCTTGCCGACCAGCTGCGGTACGGCCGTCAGCTCGCCGTCGACGTCCAGCTCGAGGCGCTCGTCGCGCACCAGCTTGCCGCTGTCGCCTTCTGAACTGTCCAGCTCGTAAAGGCCGACCGCGATGCGGTGCGGGCGCAGAGTCGGCTCGCCCTTGGCGCCGGTGGGCAGCGCCGGGGCCTCCTGACGGATCCCGAAGGACGTGATGACACCGTCGGCGTCCGTCTCGATCTGCGGGCGCAGGATGTTGATGCCGGCGGTCTCCAGCCACGACTTCGACCAGGCCTTCAGATCACGCCCGGAGGTCTCCTCCAGGGCGCCGAGGAGGTCGGAGAGACGGGTGTTGCCGTAGGCGTGGCGCTTGAAGTAGGCCTGTACGCCCTGGAAGAACTCGTCCATGCCGACGTACGCGACGAGCTGCTTCAGGACGGAAGCGCCCTTCGCGTACGTGATGCCGTCGAAGTTGACCAGCACGTCGTCCAGGTCGCGGATCTCGGCCATGATCGGGTGCGTGGACGGCAGCTGGTCCTGGCGGTAGGCCCACGTCTTCATGGAGTTGGCGAACGTGGTCCAGGAGTGCGGCCAGCGGGACTGAGGGGCGTACGCCTGGCAGGCGATGGAGGTGTAGGTGGCGAACGACTCGTTCAGCCACAGGTCGTTCCACCACTCCATGGTGACCAGGTCGCCGAACCACATGTGGGCCAGCTCGTGCAGGATGGTCTCGGCGCGCACCTCGTACGCCGCGTCCGTCACCTTCGACCGGAACACGTACTGGTCCCGGATGGTCACGGCACCGGCGTTCTCCATCGCGCCCGCGTTGAACTCCGGCACGAACAGCTGGTCGTACTTCTTGAACGGGTACGCGTAGTCGAACTTCTCCTGGAACCAGTCGAAGCCCTGCCGGGTCACCTCGAAGATCGCGTCCGAGTCGAGGTGCTCGGCGAGCGAGGGGCGGCAGTAGATGCCGAGCGGGACGGACTGGCCGTTCTTCTCGTACACGCTGTGGACGGAGTGGTACGGGCCGACGATCAGCGCGGTGATGTACGTCGAGATGCGCGGCGTCGGCTCGAACTCCCAGACGCTGTCCTTGGGCTCCGGGGTCGGGGAGTTGGAGATGACCGTCCAGCCGTCGGGAGCCTTCACGGTGAACTGGAAGGTGGCCTTGAGGTCCGGCTGCTCGAAGCTCGCGAAGACCCTTCGCGCGTCCGGCACCTCGAACTGGGTGTAGAGGTAGGCCTGGTTGTCGACGGGGTCGACGAACCGGTGCAGACCCTCGCCGGTGTTGGTGTACGCGCAGTCGGCGACGACCCGGAGGATGTTGCGGCCCTCCAGCAGCCCGGTCAGCGCGATCCGGGAGTCCTCGAAGACCTCGGCCGGGTCGAGCTGGTCGCCGTTGAGGGTCACCTCGTGGACGGTCGGGGCCACCAGGTCGATGAAGGACGCGGCGCCTTTCTCTGCGACGTCGAAGCGCACCGTCGTCACGGACCGGTAGGTACCGCCCTCCTGCGCGCCGGAGAGGTCGAGATCGATCTCGTACGAGTCAACGGTGAGCAGCTTCGCCCGCTGCTGCGCCTCTTCGCGAGTCAGGTTTGTGCCAGGCACGCGGTCATCTCCTCGTTATGTGTCGGTTCGGCCATCCTTCCACGGGACGCACAGGGAAAGCGATGTCCGTTTCCCGCCGGTGGGCAGGTCGGATGCGCGCGAGCCTGAAGCCATGACGACGTACGCCGCACGACCCGTCTCCCCGACGGCCCTGAAGGAGCTGCGCTCTGCTGACGACGGGGGACGCGGGATGGTTCCCGTGACGGACGAGGAGGGCGGTGCCCCGCTGCGCTGCTGTCTGCGCCGCAGCGTCCCGGGGGAGCGAATCGCCCTGGTCTCCTACGCGCCCCTGCGCCGCTGGGCGGCCGAGACGGGTGCCGAGCCGGGGGCCTACGACGAGCAGGGGCCCGTCTTCATTCACGCGGAGGAGTGCGCGGGACCGGACCTCGACGGGCTGCCCTTCGCGAACGCTCACCGCACAGTCCGCCGGTACTCGGGCGAGGGGCACATCCTGGGCGGGCGGCTCGTCGAGGAGCCGGGCGGATTCGACGCCGCCTTCCGGGAAGCGTTCGACGACCCGGCCGTGGCGCTCGTCCACGTCCGGGCCGTCGAGTACGGATGCTTCCTCTACGAGGTGCGCAGGCCCTGAAGGTCAGCCCTTCAGCTCCGCCGCCACCAGCTCCGCGATCTGCACCGCGTTCAGCGCGGCGCCCTTGCGGAGGTTGTCGTTGGAGACGAACAGGGCGAGGCCGTTGTCGACGGTCTCGTCCTTGCGGATGCGGCCGACGTACGACGGGTCCTGGCCGGCCGCCTGCAGCGGGGTCGGGACGTCGGTGACGGCGACGCCGGGGGCCCCGCCCAGCAGCTCCTTCGCGCGCTCCACGCTGATCGGACGGGCGAACCGGGCGTTGACCTGGAGGGAGTGGCCCGTGAAGACGGGGACGCGGACGCAGGTGCCGGAGACCTTCAGCTCGGGGATCTCCAGGATCTTGCGGGACTCGTGGCGGAGCTTCTGCTCCTCGTCGGTCTCGTTCAGACCGTCGTCGACGATCGAGCCGGCCAGCGGGAGCACGTTGTACGCGATCGGGGCGACGTACTTGTTCGGCGCGGGGAACTCCGCAGCCGAGCCGTCGTGCGTCAGCTTCGGCGCGTCCTCGCCGACCTTCTTGACCTGCTCGAACAGCTCGTCCACGCCGGCCAGGCCGGAACCGGACACCGCCTGGTAGGTGGCGACGACCAGGGCCTCGAGCCCCGCCTCCGCGTGCAGCGGCTTCAGCACCGGCATCGCGGCCATCGTCGTGCAGTTCGGGTTGGCGATGATGCCCTTGGGGCGGTTGGCGATCGCGTGCGGGTTCACCTCGGAGACCACGAGCGGTACGTCCGGGTCGCGCCGCCACGCCGACGAGTTGTCGATCACGACCGCGCCCTGTGAGGCGACCTTCTCGGCCAGCGCCTTCGAGGTCGAGCCGCCCGCGGAGAACAGCACGATGTCCAGGCCGGTGTAGTCGGCCGTGGAGGCGTCCTCCACCGTCACGCCGTCCAGGACCGTCCCCGCCGAGCGGGCCGAGGCGAACAGGCGCAGCTCCGTCACAGGGAAGTCGCGCTCCGTGAGAATCCTGCGCATGACCGTGCCGACCTGACCGGTGGCTCCGACGATTCCGACCCTCACGGCGACTCCTTTACGTGGCAAATGTGTGTCTGCTGCATGGCCGAGGCGTTTCCATCATGCGGTCAGCCCTGGTCCACCTGTCCAATCGTTTGGACAGGACGCTCAACCCATGGGGCACGACGGACCCCGAGGCCGGATCCGGTTCTCCGGCTCCCACCCCGACTGAGCTGGAGAAATTCGCCCTACGACGACCCCGCACCGCAAGCTCGCCTGCCCCTCGGCCTCCGACCCACGCCTGGGTGTGACGTACGCCTCTGCCGAACTGCGGAAAACCGGTGCCGACCGTCTTCGAACGTTTCCGCCCCCCCCGGCGTCATAGGGGAAACGCGGCGAGGAGAGGGGTGGCTGTGCTGCGCAGAAAGGCCCGCCGCGGCCAAGGGGTGGACCGCGCCATGGACCGCGCCGCGGACGACCCGCTGGACGCGGCTCAGGAACGCCGGGTGCGAGCGGTGCTCGCGCTCGGTGGCGTGCCGCAGGCGGACCTGCCGGACGGGGTGCAGCAGGTCCGCCTGCGGCTGCTGGAGCGGGCCGCGAGCGGCCGTGAGGCGCCGCGGGACGTGTCGGCGTGGGCGGCCGTCGTCGCCTCGAACCTCGCCATGGACTGGCACCGGGCCAAGCGCCGCCAGGAACGCCTCGGGGAGCGGCTGGCCGCGCTCCGCCAGTCGGAGCACCCCTCCGGCGAGGACACCAGCGTGCTTTCCCTCGCCGTCGCGCAGGGCCTGGACGAACTGCCCGACGCCCAGCGCCAGGTCCTCGTCCTGCGTTTCTACGCCGACCTGCCGGTGCGCGGGATCGCCGAGGAGCTCGGCATCCCCGAGGGCACGGTCAAGAGTCGGCTGCACACGGCGGTACGGGCCCTGCGCGCCCGCCTGCACGAGGACGAGGTGGTGTGACGTGACCGCCGAACACGAAGGACACGCCGGTGGACACGCCGGCCCGGACGCGTTGATGGCCGCGATCACCGACGAGCCGCTCACGGACGAGGCGCGCGCGGACGCCGCCTTCATGGCCGAGCACCGGTCGGCGACCGCCGATGTGGCGCTCCTGCGGGAGCAGTTGGGGATCATCGGCCGGACCCTCGGCGAGCCGCCGAAGGCCCCCGAGCCCGTTCCGGTACGGCCGTACCGGTCCCGGCGCCGCGCGCTCAACCTCGCTTTCGGCACCCTCGCCGTGGCCGCCGCGGCGGCCGTGGTGGCGGGCATGGGGTGGCTGCTGGCACAGGCCGGGGGCGGCATCGGCGCCACGTCGGACAGCGGCGACAGCGCGGCGTCCAAGCAGGAGGCCGGCACCCGCTTCGGCAGCCCCCGCTATCTGGCCTGCGCCCGCACCGTCGTCGAGGGCACGGTCACCGGTGTCGAACGGCTCCCCGGCACCGACACCCTGCGCGTCGCCGTGCACGTGACCCGCCACTACAAGCCGGCCAAGGGCGAGGAGGAACTGGTCTTCGTGATCGACCGGTACGACGTCACCCGCGTCGAGCAGGGCGACCCGGTGCTGCTGGGCATCCCGCAGGACGCCGCCGTGCCCGACCACTGGGTCGTCGGGGCGGAGAACGTCGCCCGCGAACGGGCCTGGATCACCGGCTCGTTGGCCGAGTCGCGCGAGCTGACCTGCGAATGAGCGCATGAGAAAGGGCGGGCGCCCAGTACGGACGCCCGCCCTCATGGCCGTATCGGCTACGGCGCGATCACGGCGTGTCGATTACGGCGTGACCTTCTCGATCTTCACGCTGCCGACGCCCGCGACCGTGCCGCGCGCGTTGACCAGCTGGAGCTGGCCGAAGAACGCACGGCCCTCCGGCGCGGCGGCCAGGGCCGTGACGCTGCCGGAGACGTTCGCCGAGTCGCCCGTGCCCAGCTTCACCGGCGCCGACCCGTCGACCGTGACGGTGCCGAGCGCGGAGGAGAAGAACACGTCCCGGTAGTCGTACGCGGTGGACCCGGCCGGGACCGCGTAGCCGACGACCTTGATGGTGTACGTGCCGGCGGCGGGCGACGGGATGGAGACCGACTCCTCCGAGTCACCGTCGGCGGAGCTGTCGAGCTCCTCGCCGTTGGCGTCGTACACGTACAGGTCCAGGTCGGCCGCCGCGTCCGAGACGTTGCCGATGGCCACGTCCAGGGACTTGGCGCCCTCGGGCACCTCGACCGTGGTGGTGTGGGTCTCGCCCTTGGCGATCGTCGGCCGGGCCGACTTGGAGGAGCCGAGCGGGCCGCCCACCAGCTTGCCGTCGATGGCGGCGAGCTTGTTCGTCACCTTCCAGGAGGCGGTGGCCGGGGTGCCGACCTTGGCCTCGGGCACGGTCACGGTCTCCGGGTCGAAGGCCGCGCCGAGGACGGTGACGTCCAGCTTGTAGGGGTTGTCCAGCAGCGGCGACGTACGGCGCGACTCGACCTCGATCTCCCAGACGCCCGGCACCGGGTTGGCGTACGAACGCACGTCGGGCCGACAGGTGTTGGCCGGATTGTCGTAGTTCGGGTAGCAGTTGATCGTCGACGTCGAGTCGACCGGAACGCCGTACGGGTGGATGGCGATGAACCGGGTCTGGCTCTTGCCCTTCAGCCCGCCGATCGCGACCTCCAGGGTCTTCGCACCCTCCGGCACGGTCACGAAGTACGACTGCGTGCTGTTGCGCTGCACCGAAGTCGACGCGGAGTAGGTGTAGTTCAGCGGCGTCGAGACCACGGCCGTCGTCATGACCTGCCGGTCGATGCCCTCGGTCTTCGGGTCGTCGACCTCCAGGATCGCGCTCTTGAGGCCCGCGGACGTCGGCGCGGCCTGGACCTTGACGGTCACCGGCTGGTTCAGCGGCAGCTTGACCTCGTCGGAGCCGACGATCTTGAAGGTCTTCGCGGCGTTGTTCTCGAAGTGCAGCTCGTGCCGGATCGCCTTGTCGGCGCCGGACGTACGGGTCAGCGTGATCTCGTACGTCTTCTTCTGACCGGCCTTCAGGCCGCCCTCACGGTCGTACAGACCCGTACCGAAGCCCGGCGTCTTGAGGAACTGGTCGAGCGCGGTGTCGACCGGCGCCTTGACCGCGTACGTGTGCGCGGTGGCGCCGTCCCGGATGGAGTCCCAGGCGTCCTCGATGTTGATGAGGCCCGCGCCCTCCTCGTACGCCTGCACACCCTTGATGTGGTCGGCGGTGGAGGTCAGCGCGGTGCGCAGGGTGGCGGGGGTGAGGTCGATGCCCTTCGCCTTGGCGGCCGACAGCAGGAGCGCCGAAGCACCCGCGGCCTGCGGCGACGCCATCGACGTGCCCTGGAGCATGCCGTAACCGGCCGGCAGCGTGTAGCCCGCCTCGGCGACCGGGGCGCCCGGCAGCCAGGTCTGGATGGTGTTGATCGCCGCGCCGGGGGCGACCAGCGTCGGCGTGAAGCCACCGTCCTCACGTGGACCGCGCGAGGAGAACGGCATCATCGCGTACTTCTTCTCCACGACCGAGCCGTAGTTGGCGGCCCAGGTCTTCTTGGAGATGGACGCGCCGACGGAGATGACCTTGTCGGCCAGGGTCGGGTCGCCGATCGTGTTGGCGCCCGGGCCGGAGTTGCCGGCCGAGATCACCAACTGGACGCCGTAGGTGTCGATCAGGCGGGTGTACAGCTCGGCGCGCGCGTTGTTGCCGTCGTTCAGCGCGGGCAGGCCGCCGATCGACATGTTGACGATGTCGACGCCACGGTTGACGACCAGGTCGATCATGCCCTCGGTGAGCGCCACGTTGGTGCAGCTCGGGCCGAACAGGCAGGCGCGGGACGAGACGAGCTTCGCGCCCGGGGCGGCACCGTTCATCTTGCCGCCGAACAGGCCGTTCGCGGCGGTGATACCGGCGACGTGGGTGCCGTGCTCGCTGGAGATCATGCCGATGTTGACGTAGTCGGCCTTGGCTCCGGCGGAGTTGTAGACGACGTCCTTGCGGATCTCCACGACGAACGGGATGCGCTCGGCGACCTCGGTCGCCGGGTTGTCCGTGCCGAAGTAGCCGATCTGGTAGCCGTCCTTGTACGGCTTCATCGGCTCTTCGTCACCGAAGTCGAGGTCGTCGTCGAGGTCGACGCGCACGGTGCCGGACGCGGCGTCGAACAGCACGCCCCAGGCGTCGGTCTTGTCGCCGTCGCGGTTGACGTCGCCGAGCTGGTCGCCGCCGGCGGTGTCGGCCTCGTAGAAGTAGTTGAACTTGTACGAGCCGGCCGGGGCCTTGAACGTCTCGGACACGCCCGTGTCCCGAGGGGTCGCGGAGAACGCCGGACCGGCCACCGAGGCGAGCATCCGCCGCCATGAGCCGTCGCCGTCGGAGACCGGGTCGGTCGCCGTCACCCAGTCGACGATCTTCCGTTCGCCGGTGGTGGTCTTCCGCAGCGCCGGGTGGGCGAGATCCACGCCCGAGTCGAGGACGCCGATGGTGATGCCGCGGCCGTCCGCCTTCGGGTGGTCCTCCACGAAGTCGACGGCGCCCGTCTCGAAGGACGGGTTGTACGGGTTCTCGGCGGGGGTCTTCTTGTTCGGCGCCGCGTAGGTGGCCGTGCCCTTGGCCGTGGCGCCCTTGGCGGCGTCCGCGCTCGGCGTCGGGTCGTCCAGCGGAATCTCCTGCCGCAGGTCTATGCCGTGCACGGAGGAGAGCTTCGCGGCGGCGGCGATGGCCGCGTCGGCCTTCGAAGTGGGAACGGTGGCGCGGACGTAACCGAGCTTGTCGTAAGTACGGCCGACCAGGCCGCCCTTGACCGAGTCGAGCTGGTCGGCGACCTTCTCGGTCTGCCCGGGCGCGGTCGCGACCATCATCGTGACGCTCTTGTCGCCGTCGGCCTTGGCCTCGGCGAGGGCGTCGGCGTCGTCGGAACCGAGCTTGTCCTGGGCGGACTTCACGCTCGGGTCGGCGGCGACGGGCGTTTCGTCGGCGGCGAAGGCCAGGGGTATCGGCCCGGCCGCGGAGAGTGCGGCCACCAGTCCGGCGGCCACGGCTATCCGGGCCACGCGTCTGGCGCCCGGTATGGGTTCCCGCTGGGGGGTGAGGGTCATCGGCATCCCTTGCAGGTAAAGGAACGAGCGGTGAGCGACCGAGGCCGATCAGCCTTGGCCGCGGTCGTCCGGAAGGTGCTCCCGGACGACCGCCCAGCCTTACTCAAGGGGTGAAAGTTTGGTGAGAGTTGGCCGAATCTCAAGAGATGTATGGGGAAAACCCGCTATCCCATGTGGGGAGATGAGCCTTGAAGGGGACAAGTCGCCCAGGGGTGCCGCACCTGGGCCGGACCCGTCTCAGGCGCCCTTCGTGCGCGCGTAGTGGCGGGACGCCTTCGCCCGGTTCCCGCACGCGGCCATCGAGCACCAGCGGCGCGTGCCGTTCCGCGAGGTGTCGAAGAAGTGCAGGATGCACGCCTCGTGGGCGCAGCTGCGGATCCGGTCGGGCGCCGTGGCGAGCAGCTCCAGGTAGTTGCGGGCGGCGAGCCAGGCGGGGCCCCACGAGGGGTCGGGGAACTCGGGCAGCTCGCCGGGCCCTTCTGTGGTGAGCGTGGCCCGGATCCGCCCGTGCGCGAGAACGGCGTCGACGAGACGCGCTCCCTCCTCCAGTGATCCGTCCATGGCCGCCTGCAGCGCGTCGCGGGCCTGAAGGGTGTGGCGCAGGACCTTGGCGTCGGGGGCGTACCCGCCGCTCAGCCCGTTCGTGTCGAGCCACACCGCGAGCCCGTCGAGGTCGGCGAGGAGGTCCTGGACCTCCCCCTCCCGCATCCACCGCGTGTTGAGCAGGTCGAGCGCGAGCGGCTCACCGGTGAGCGGGCGCGGGTCGCGAGCGGCGGGCATGGAGGGCTCCTTCCGTACTAACCAGTCAAGGGTACGTCACTGGTTGACGACCGTTGCTTCTAACCGCTAATCTCGATTACAACGGTTAAACGAAGGGGACTGCCATGACCCTGCACACCGGCCACCTCGGCCTGAACGTCACCGACCTCGACCGCTCACTCGCCTTCTACCGGGACGTCCTGGAGTTCTCCGTGATCGCCGAGGGCAAGGAGGAGGACCGGCGGTACGCGTTCCTCGGCGACGGCGAGAGCCTCGTGCTCACCCTCTGGCAGCAGGCGGGGCAGCCGTACGACACCGGCCGCGCCGGCCTGCACCACCTCGCCTTCGAGGCGCAGTCGATCGAGCAGGTCAGGCGGTACGAGGAGGCGCTGCGCGCCTACGGCGTCGACTTCGCACACGACGGCGTGGTCGCCCACGGTGAGGGCGCGGCGTCCGGTGGCATCTTCTTCCACGACCCGGACGGCACCCGCCTGGAGATCTCGGTGCCGGAGGGCGCGGAAGGGGCGCCCGTGCCCCACGACGCGGCTCCGACCTGCGGGTTCTTCTAGTCATGGGCGTGTATCACGCGGGCTCGCGCGCGGTGCAGGACCGGGTCGGCGTACGGGACCTCGCCGACCACGTCGGCCGGGCCGTCGGGCAGGGCGTCAAGCCGGTGGCCGCGGCCTTCCTGGAACTCCAGCCCTTCCTGGTGCTGGGTGCCGCCGCCCCGGAGACGGGCAGAGTGTGGTCGACGGTGGTGACCGGCCCGCCCGGGTTCGTGCGGGCGACAGGGCCGCACCAGATCTCCGTCGCGGGCGGGCCACCTGCGACCGACCCGCTCGCGACGGCGCTGACCGCACCGGGCACCCCCGTCGGCACCATCGCCCTCGACCCCCGCACCCGCCGCCGTATGCGCCTCAACGGCCGACTGCGGCCCACGGCACGGGGATTCGCCGTCGAGGCCGAGCAGGTGTTCGCCAACTGCCCCAAGTACCTGCAGAAGAGGGAGTCGTACCAGACGGTCGAGGACCGCAGGCCGGGAACGCCCCGGCACGGCGGCGAACTGACCTCGCGGCAAGGGGCGTTGGTGGCGGCGGCCGACACCTTCTTCCTGGCCACCGTGCACCCGGACGGAGCCGACGCCAGCCACCGCGGCGGCAACCCCGGCTTCGTACGCGTCGATTCCCCACGCGCACTGAGCTGGCCCGACTACCCCGGCAACGCCATGTTCCTCACCCTCGGCAACCTGGCGACGGACCCGCGCGCGGGCCTGCTCTTCCTCGACTGGACGGCGGGCACGGCCCTGCAACTCACCGGCGAGGCACGGACGGAGTTCGACGCGGACGGGGAGCGCCGGGTGCGCTTCACGCTCACTGAGGCTGTCGAGACCGAAGGTGCCGTGCCGTTGCGCTGGTCGGCACCCGAATACTCGCCTGCCAATCCGGAGCCGGCCGGATAATGTCCTCGCGTGCGAAGGAAGTTGAGGGTGGCGGCCTACGCCATTTGTGTCCGGGACGGACAGCTTCTGCTCTCCCGCTCCCCGGCACCCGACGGCGGCCCGCCCGAGTGGGTCCTGCCCGGCGGCGGCATGGAGCACGGCGAGGACCCGCATGACACCGTCGTGCGGGAGGTGGCCGAGGAGACCGGTTACCGCATCGAGGTCACCGGTCTGCTCGGCGTGAACTCCCGCCGCCACACCTTCCCCCGCCGCTTCGGCCGCGCCGTCGACCACCACGGCGTACAGCTCGTCTACGAGGCCCGGGTCACCGGCGGCGAACTCCGCTACGAGATCGGCGGCTCCACGGACATGGCCGCCTGGCACGACCTGGACGCCGTACCCGGCCTCAACCACGTCCGGATGGTGGACATCGGACTCAGGCTGTGGCGCGAGCGGCCGGCCTCGGGGCGGGTCGCACTCGTGGACGAGTAACGCCTCCGGAACGAGCGGGGAACTGCTCCCCTACCCGGGAAGATGAACACGGAGTGACCGCTTCCCGGCCGTCCGGGAGCGGGCCATGGGCGCGCAGGGTAGCCCAAGATCCACGTACGGTGATCGGCGTTGCGCGTTGCCGTCTCGTTCACGCGCAGGTCATCCCCGGTGCCAACGATCCAGAGTGAGCGGGAAGTTCGCGACAGCGATCGCCCGCGACCACTGCCGACGCGTTCGCACTCGGGGAGATCGCGCCATGTCGCGCACACGCTCTGTCGCCAGCTCCGCGCTGGGTGTCCACCGCCGTACCGTCCTCGCCGCCACCGCGGCGGTGTCCGTCTCCGCAGGCGTCGGCTACGCCCTGCGGCCCACCGACAGCCGGGCCGCCACCACGGACACGGGCGCCCGCCCGGCCGGGGCACCCGTGGCACAGTCCCGCCAGGCGCCGGCCGCGCCCCTGGCGCCGTACACCCGCGGCACCACGCTCTCCGGTGTTGCCGCCCCGCGCACGAGCTCCGGCTACCGCCGCCTCGGCGACGGCCCCGGCTGGAACCGCCGGGTCCGCAGCGAGCTGGCCGCGCCGAAGACCGGCCGGGCCGGCCGCCGCACCACGCTCGCCGCCTTCGTGCAGCTCACCGACCTGCACCTCATGGACGCTCAGCACCCGATGCGTCTTGAGTACCTGCGCTCCACCGACGTGCACGCCTGGCGGCCGCACGAGGCGCTGACCGTGCACGGCGCGATCTCGCTCGTCGAGCGCGTCAACGCGCTGCGCGGCGCGCCCGTCACCGGCGCCCCGCTGCACTTCGCCATGACCACCGGCGACAACACGGACAACAACGCCAAGTCCGAGCTGGAGTGGTTCCTGACGGTCATGAGCGGTGGCCGCGTCACCCCCAACACCGGGGATCCGCGCCGCTACGAGGGCGTCCAGAACAGCGGCCTCAAGCAGTACTGGCAGCCCGACACCACCGTCCGCGACGCCGACAAGCAGCTCGGCTTCCCGCATCTTCAGGGCTTCCTGGCCGCCGCCGTGCGGGAGTTGAACAGCCCCGGCCTCAACCTGCCCTGGTACTCCACGGTCGGCAACCACGACTCCATGCCGCTGGGCTGCTACGGCCTCGGCGACTCCTGGCTCGCCGAGTACGCGGTCGGCGGCAAGAAGCTGATGAGCCTGTCCGCGTCCGAGGCGAAGAAGCTCCAGGACACCATCAAGAACGACAAGGACCCGAAGGGGACCGCCTTCCGCGACCTGCTCAAGGCGCACACCCGGGACATGCGCTCGGTCACGCCGGACGAGCGGCGCGCCCCCTACACCGCCGCCGAGTACCTCAAGGCACACCTGGACCCGGCCCACCGCGGGCCCGGCCCGGTCGGCCACGGCTACTCCACCGCGAACCTCGACGCGGGCACCCAGTACTACAGCTTCCGCATCGCCGACGACGTCATCGGCATCAGCCTCGACACCACCGACCCCGGCGGCCACTACAACGGCTCGATCGGGACGGCGCAGTTGAGGTGGCTGGACAAGACGCTGCGGGACAACAAGGACTCGTACGCGATCGTCTTCAGCCACCACACCAGCAAGACGATGGGGAACACCCGCCCCGACCCGGCCCGCCCCGGCGAGCGCCGCCACAACGGCCAGGAGGTCATCGCCCTCCTCGCCGGCCACGCCAATGTCCTCGCCTGGGTGAACGGCCACATCCACCGCAACGACATCACCCCGCACTCCGCCCCCGACGGCCGCTCCTTCTGGGAGATCTCCACCGCCTCCCACGTCGACTTCCCCCAACTCGCCCGCGTCATCGAGCTGGTGGACAACAAGGACGGCACGCTCTCGCTCTTCACCACCTGCGTCGAGTCCTCGGCCCCGCACCGCACGGACTTCGCCGACCTCTCCCAGACCGGCCTGGCGGCCCTCTACCGCGAGCTGTCCTTCAACGCGCCGGGCGCGCGGACGGACCTGGCGGGCGACTCCCAGGACCGCAACACGGAGCTGGTCCTGAAGAAGGGCTGAAACCGTTCCTAGGGTTGTTGGCCAGTGTTGGCCGACTCGCCGTAATCCGGACAGGTGGTCCGGTGACCCTCCGAACGGTCTTGAGGGTCGGGGAACAGCATGAGCTGGTCACCTTGGCGCAGTCGGGTCTCGTCGCCCTGGTTGGGCGTGCCCGCTGTCCTGGGTGGGCTCGGGGTCCCGCACGCCCGTGGGAGGGATGCGGTCTGGCCGGTAGCTCTCCGCTCCACCATCCTCCGGTGGTGGGCGGTCACACCTGGCCGACGCCGGATCCCGTGCCCGAGGGCGCGCCGTGCGATGGCCACCGAGGCACCGTGGTGCCGGGTGACCCTGGTCTTCTTCGTGGACTGATCTTTGAGGGGCTTGGTCCAGTGCTGCCCGCCCCAGCGGCTGGTGTACGCCGGGTCGACAGCGATGACGACCAAGTCGTGGTGGGTCATGCCGCGCAGGCGTTCGCGGAAGCGGGCGGTGGGAATGCCTGCCACTGTACGCCGGAACCTCTTTCCGCGCCTGCCGCGGCCCATGGTCTCCCGGCCGGCTTGACGGGCCTCAGCGAAGCCCAGGTCCTCGATGGCGACTCCCACACAGCCATGCTCCTTGGCGAGGGCGATCAGTCGGCTGATCGCAGCACGCAGCCGTCCGTCCCGTGTGGCCGTGGGACCGGTCAGGTCCAGCGGGATAGTGAGGGGTTCGCCGATGGGGTTGCCGTGGGTATCGAGCACGCAGGCGGCCAGGTGGTCGGCGTTGAGGTCGACCCCGAGCAGCCGCGCACCGCGTGCTTTGACCTCGTTTGGGGTGGGCGGCACGGTTTTTTCGGCCGCCCACGACGCGTCCAGGTACCAGCGGCCGCGGGCGGCATCGCAGACGATGTCGTAGCGCACGGCGCGGTGGGCGGTGATGCGGTCAAGCCACTCGCCTCGGCGGTGTGAGAACCGTACGGTGCAGCTCAGCCGGTAGCGGCCCCGGGGTGCGTTGGCCAGGTGCCGCAAAGGCTCGGGCAGCACCAGGGTCACTGTGCCGTCGGCCGGGTCGACGGTGATGGTGTAGTTGCCGTGCGGGGCACTGGACTCACCGTCGGCGGTGAGGAACAGCCGCGTCGCCTCCCACCGCTCACGCCACTGGGCGTCGCTCAGCTGTGCGTCGGCGAGATGATGCCGCACGCGTGCCAGGCGCCGCCCGCCTACCGTGACCGACGGCCGCCCGGCGGCGATCTTGCGCTCCACCACGGCCAGCCGGGCCCCAAGTACCTGCATCCGGCGCTGCTTGTGCACCCGCTCGTTCTGATCGGCATAGCCACGCACACCGCCCTTGGACCGCTTGCCGCACGGGGCGGCCAGGCGACGGCCGATCGTGTGGATGGCCCGGCGCAGGCCCGCGCGCTCGTCGTACAGGCAGCGCATCGACAGTTGGTACTGGTCCTCGCCGGCACGGGTCATCGCCCCCGCCCAGCGCGACGACGACACCGCCGTCAGCTTCTTCTTCCGCTCCGCCCGCCGCGTGTCCTTCCCCGCGACCTGGCCGATCCTGACCCGCTCGGCCAGATCGGCCCTCTGATGACGTCCCAGATGCTCGCCCACCAGACGCAGGACCTTCTCATCCGCCGACGCCAGACGCAGCCGGTCCCTGATCCGCGCCCCCGACGGCGCAGCCACGGTGAAAGGAGCCGCCAGGACACGCAGTTCCCGCCTGTCCCCACGTTTACGCGCCACCGGCCACCCCTCTCTCTCCCCGGTCACGCCGAACTCAGCTGCCACCACCGATCATGCGTTCCACCTGATCACGCGATCCCAAGAACCAAGCCCGTTCACCCGAATGAGGGACGCAACGGCCAACCGCGACCTATAACCCGATCAACAGCTACTCACCCGCTCAACCGGCGCGGCGCGCGTCAACCTCCGCGCACCGCGCCGGGTCTGTTCCCGCGACTCCGCTCGACGACGAGACGACGAGCGGAACGGCAACGGGGAGAGACACATGATGATGAAGGTGCGTACGACCCTGGTGGCGGCGACGGCCGTGGCGCTGACGGCCGCGCTGGCGGGCCCGGCGATCGCGGCTGCGCCCGCCGGGAACACCGGCCACCACGACGCGACCGGCAAGGCCATCGAGGCGGCGGTCGAGGACGGCGTGCCCGGGGTGACGGCCACGGCGCAGGACAAGCACGGCAGGTGGTCGGCGACGGCGGGCGTGGGCAACCTCAAGACGGGGCAGCCGCGTTCGGCGGAGGACCGCTACCGGGTCGGCAGCATCACCAAGACCTTCGTCGCCACGGTCCTCCTCCAGCTGGAGGAGGAGTGGCGCCTGTCGTTGGACGACACGGTGGACGAGTGGCTGCCGGGCCTGGTCAGTGGCAACGGACACGACGGCCGCAAGATCACGATCCGTCAGCTGCTCAACCACACCAGCGGCATCTTCGACTACACGGAGGACGAGACGTTCGTCAGGACGTACTTCCTGAAGGATGGCTTCCTCAAGCACCGCTACGACCGCCTGGCCCCCGGCGACCTGATCACGATCGCCATGTCACACAAGCCGAACTTCGCGCCGGGCACGTCCTGGAGCTACTCCAACACCAACTACACCCTGGCCCCGCTGGTGATCGAGAAGGCCATGGGCCGCCCGTACGGCGCGGAGGTCCACCACCGCATCGTCGAGCCCCTGCACCTGCACGCCACGTCGGTGCCCGGCACCGGGGCCACTCTCCCTCAGCCCAGCAGCCGCGCCTACTCCAAGCTGGCGGAGTCGACGATGGGCCCGACGTACGACGTCACGACACTGAACCCCGCGCTGGCCTTCGGCTCGGGCGACATGATCTCCAACTCCTCCGACCTGAACCGCTTCTACACGGACCTGCTCCGCGGCGACCTGCTCCCGGCGAAGCAGCTCAAGGAGATGAAGACCACGGTCCGCCCCGGCGACATCCCGAACGCCGGATATGGCCTCGGCCTGATCCACCGCGAACTCAGCTGCGGCGTCCACATCTGGGCCACGGCGGCGGCATCCACGGCTCGTCGTCGGAGGCGGTGACAACCGCGAACGGCCGCCACGCCCTCGCCTTCAACTTCAACGGCGACTGGTCGGGGGACAGCGAGGCGGAGTACTGCGGCAAGTGACCTTGCGTCACGGGGTCGTCGTCCGGCGGAGGTGGGTGACGAAGGCGGACCACGCCGTGGAGGGAAGGAGGAGGGCGGGGCCGGTGGGAGTCTTGGAGTCGCGGATGGCTATGGCGGCCGGGGGGGAGGGTTGCGGCTTCTAGGCAGTTCTGGCCGGTGCCGTCGCTGTACGACGACTTGAACCAGGCGTAGTCCTGAGCGAGTTCGGATGCGGTGGAGTGCGTAGGCATGGGCTACAGCTCTCGTTGTAGTCGGTGAAGAAAGCCGGGCGTGTCCTCAGGGGGCAGCGCTGATGCTGTCATGGTGTCGAACCGGCGGATGAACCGGTCGACTTCGCGGCGCTTGTCAGAGGTGTGGGTCGCTCCCCAGGCGCTGTCGATCTGGACTCGCGGCGGGAGATCGTCGCCGAGATCGAGGATCGCGAAGTCGTTGGTGGAGCGGTAGCCGGATCGGAAGGGCAGCACCTGGATGGTGATGTGGTCCCAGGACGACATCATCACGAGTTTCTCGAACTGCTTGTGCATCACCTCGGCGCCTCCGACCGGGTACCGGAGCGCCGCCTCGCCCAGGATCACGCGGAGCTTGACGGGGTCCTTCCTGGTGAGCACTTCCTGGCGTTTCATCCGTAGCTCCACGCTACTGCGGACGAACTCGGAGGTGTGCTCCTCGACCGGCTTGTGCGCTTCGAGGAGAGCGCTGGCATAGCGCTCAGTCTGAAGCAGGCCGTACACCAGAGTCGGGTGGTATGCCCGCATGCTGCGAGCCTCCGGTTCGAGTCCCACGAACGCCGGCATCCCGGTCGGAACGAGGCCCCGGAACTGAGTCAGCCAGTCCTGGTGGCCAGACTCCCGGTTGAGGTTGATCATCGACTCGATCACGTGCTCATCGGTGACGCCGTACTTGTCCAGCAGCTTGCGCAGATCGCCGACATTGCGGAAGTTCAGGGCTCCGGTCTCGATCCTGAGCAGCGTCGCCTCGGAGATCCGCAGCCCCTGCACTGCCTGCTTCCGGGTGAGCCCGCCACCGCGATCGCCGAGGCCGCATCCCTCGCGCAACTGTCGTAGCTGGAGTCCGAGTTCGAGTCGCTGGCCGGTCCCGCCCGCGTTTTGCCGCCATGTGAACCGTCCGTGTGCCGCTGTACGTGTCACTTGATCCCGCGTGCCGAGTGTGACACGGCGTGTACGGTCCGTGCGGCTGCTTGTGCAGATACGGGCATAGTCCAATCCCAACTTCTCAGAAATTTCAGGGGAGTTTCGGTTGCAGCTCGATATGAGCTCTCGTCACCGTGGTTGGACAGTCTGAGCGCACGAAAGGGGACCCTCTCCATGTCCCCCCCAGCCCCCCACCCTCCTCACCCACGGCTGGTCCATGGGCTACCCGATGACACCCCGCAGTGTCCGCCTCGCCCGCCTCCACATCCGCCGCCGGCTCACCATGTGGCTGTGGCCCGGCGACATCGACGACGCTCTGCTCGTCACGTCCGAGCTGGTCGCCAATGCCGTACGACACGGCCGACTGCCGGGGCATGAACTGTGGCTGCGGGTCACGGAGCTAAAGGATCGCGCACTGAACATCGACGTGTCGGATCCGGTACGGGTGTTCCCTGAGGTCAGAACGGAACCGGAGGGTGAGAGCGGGCGAGGACTCCTGGTCGTCACTCAACTCGGTGCCGAGTTGGACTGGTTCCTACGAGCGGACGTCGGCAAGACGGTACGGGCATGCCTTGTTGTGTCACCGCCAGTAACGAGGTGACCGTGGGGCCACTCGCTTCTTTGCCAGTGTCGTGCTTCCGCGACCCGAGTAAAGGGCGCTCCACTCCGCTGCGCTGCGTTCCGCGTCGCCTTCGGCGATCGGCCTGCGGCCGACCCTTGACTCGGCTCACTCCAGCACGGGTGAGAAGCGAGCGAGCGGCCCGGAAGAGTGGGGGCCAGGTGGGTGCTCACGGGGTTGGTTGAGGGGTGGGCCGGGGTTCGGGGCGCGGTCGCGCCTCGCTGGCACGCCGGCACGTCGGCACGCCGGCACGCCGGGGCGACTTAGCGGCTGTCGGTGAGTGCGTGGCTGGGGTCGCACCGGCCAGGTGGGGACAGGCCGGGCTGGCTAAGCGGCTTGCGGCGGTGGCGGCGCGCATCGGTTGGGTGGTGGCACGCCGTGCCGGTTCGGCGGCTTGACGGTGCGGAGTGGGGAGAGCGGCGGATACGTGGCAGGACGGCGGACGGGCAGCAAAGGGAGTGGGGGGCGAACCACGGCGGCCGGAGAAGGATGGCCCTGGAGCGGTAATTGGCAGATCTGTTCCACCCTGGTGAAGGAAAAACACCAGGTCACCTAGCTGCGTCGGTGGAACAGATCTGCCAATCACGGGGTGAGTGCCCGATTTGTTCGACGCCGCGATCTGCCGTCAGCGGCCACTCGCCGCGCCATCCCTCACCCACCGGCCGCCGCGCTAGGGAACTGCGGGTGCTGTCCTGGGGGCGGTGGCCAGTCGCAGGCCCACCTCCACGAGGGTCCAGCCAAGACGAGTGCGGAGCTCCCGTGGGCGTCTGGCTACGGCGGCGAGGCGGTACGCGTCGGCTTCGGCACGGAGTTCGGCGGCGCGGGTGTGGTGCAGGGCGAGGTGGGTCTCGGGGTGCATCGGGCGGCCTTTCAGTCCGTGTGGATGGGGATGATGTGGGTGTGGACGCGGACCTGCTCGGTGTCCGGGGTGCTGTCGTCGAGGGCCGGCGCGCGGTAGCTCTCCACGAGCTCGTGCATCTTGTGGGTGAGTTCGAGGGCGAGCTCGGGCGTGAGGCTCAGTGTCCAGTCGCTCATGTCCGAGGCGCGCTGCCACGCCTCGGACCAGTCGTCGCGGGTGCCGAGCCAGGTCGCCAGCTCCCGGGTGTGCTGGTTGGCGACCTCGTGCATGAACAGGTCGGCGGCCCCGCGCACATCGGGGTCACGGTCCTTGAGCAGCGTCTCGTCGAAGCGCACACCCATGTGCACCGCCTTCCACCACCGCTCCCGCCCCTTGCCGTGCTCCGGCGCGTCCTCGACGAAGCCGTGTGCGGCGAGCTGACGCAGGTGGTAGCTGGTGGCACCGCTGGACTCGCCCAGTTTCGCGGCCAGTTGCGACGCGGTGGCCGGTCCGCCGCGTCGCAGCGCGTTCAGAAGCTGCATACGCAGCGGATGTGCGAGTCCGCGCAGCGAGCGGGCGTCGAGACTGTGGACCTGCGGGTCCTGTGGCTCGTTCATGCGTACAAACATAGCGTTGCAAAGGACCCGTTGCAACGGTTCCTTTGCAACGGGTCCTTTGCGGGAAGCCGTGCCTGGCCGCTCCGCCTTCTGGGCGTTCTCCTGGCCAACCCCGCACGCCCGAGGAGGGGCCGCCGGGCGACCCCGGCGGCCCCTCCTCTCCCCTCCCCTCTTGGTCCTGCTCCGGTCCGTCGCTACCGGGGCAGCACCACGACATACGCGGCCGGTTCGCGGTCGCCGGACGCCATCAGTGCCGTACGGACCACCGTCGCCTGCTGCTCCAGCGCCTCCCGCAGCTTCTTCGGTGTGATGTGGACGACCGTGATGCCCAGTCGCTCCAAGTGCTCGCGCTTGCGGGCGTATTCGGACCAGAGGGCGTCGTCCTCCTGCCGGTGGCCGTGGCGGGGCGCGCGGGTGTCCAGCTCCACCGCGACCGCCTGCTCCGGCCAGTACGCGTCCAGGCCGCCGAGGTGGGGTCCGCCCGGGAGCCTCAGGTCGACGTTCCAGACCGGGTCCGGCAGGCCGTACTCCCGGACCATCCGGTACAGACCGTCCTCCGCGATCGCCCGGCCCTCGGCCAGCAGGGAGTCCACCGCGTCCACCACATGCGGCCGGCTCAGCAGTTTCGCCCGGTTCAACTCCCGTACGACGGCCGACGGTTCGCAGTGGCCGCCACGCACCGCCTCCGTCAGCAGGCGGCGTACGGCGCCCGCGTCCGCCAGTTCGGCCACCGCGTCGGCCAGGGCGCGCGGCACCGGGGCGACCGGGACGCCGGTGACCTGCCGCGGGGCCGGCAGGGCGGCCGTACGGATGATGCGGGCGCAGCCCGTCGAGCGCAGCCGGCGCAGGCGGGGGACCAGGACGTCGATCGTGTCCAGGGACGTCAGCGGGGGAGCCGAGGAGAAGCCGTGCAGCGTGAGCGCCGTCAGGCCCGTGATCACCGCCTCCGTGTACACCGGCCGGTGCGGCTCCTCGCCGCCGGGCTGGGCCGGGACCGAGGTGGTCTGCTGCCGTGCCGCGTACATCAGCACCGCGTGCAGTCGTTCCTCGCTGGTCGGCGGGCCGGGGTGGAGGAGGAACACGCCGGGGAGGATCTGCTGCCAGGGGCCGCCGGGGCGGCACTGCTCGTTGGTGTCGGCGGCCGTGACGCCGTGCGCGCGCAGCTGTGCGGCCGTGATGACGCCGCGGTGCCCCTCGGAGAGGTGCCGGAGGGGGCGGGGGGAGAGCGGGGGGAGCGGGGAGTTGTGGTTCATGCCCCGGAGGTTCCCGCGGTTGATCCGGCTCTGAACCGCTGTTACATGTCTGTCGACAAATGCGGACAAGCAGGCACTAAAGGACGGATGTTCGGGTGCCGAAAGGGCACGGAAAACCCCTGGTCCGTTCGGGTGGGGACCAGGGGTTACGGCACTGATTGCCTGAATTCCGTAACGGCTACCGGACGCCGAATCTCAGGCCAAAGCTCGGCATCAGGTCAATCGGCATCAGGTCACAGCGAGGCCTCACCGGCCGCCCTCGCGTCACACGCCTGCCCGCGCAGGCCCCGCGCCAGATCGTCCCGCGCCTCCAGCACCAGCCTCCGCAGCGCCGGGGCCGCGTCCTCGTGCGCCGCGAGCCACGCGTCCGTCGCGTCCAGCGTCTCCTGCGACTGCTGGAGCGACGGGAACAGGCCCGAGACGATGTGCATCGCGATCTGGATCGACCGCTCCGACCACACTCGCTCGATCACGGCGAAGTACTTCTCCGCGTACGGCGCGAGCAGCTCCCGCTGCGAGGGCCGGTCGAAGCCCGCGATGGTCGCCTCGACCAGGGCGTTGGACAGCGCGTCCGACTCCACCACCTGCGCCCAGGCCTGCGCCTTGACCGCGGCCGACGGGCGGGCGGCGAGGCAGCGGACCTGGTGCCGCTTGCCGGACGCGGTGTCGTCCCGGGCCAGTTCCGCGTCCAGCGCCTTCTCGTCGGCGAACCCGTGCACGACCAGCGGCTCCAGGAACGCCCACCGCAGCTCCTGGTCGACCTCCAGCCCCTCGATGGCCGACGTGCCGTCCAGCAGGCCCCGCAGCGTCTCGAAGTCGCCCGGGGCCTCGGCCGTCCGGGCGTAGAACCGCGCCCACGCCAGCTGGTGCTCGCTGCCCGGCTCGGCGCGGAACAGCTCGCGCTCGGCGCATTCGGAGAGCAGTGCACCGCCCCGCTCGCGCCACTCCGGCGCCGCGTAGTTCACCAGCGCCGACTCGGCCCACGCGTGCAGCATCTGCAGCACGCCGATCTGCGACTCGCGCCCCGCGAACCGCAGCACCAGGTCCACGAAATCCCGCGCGGGCAGCAGCGCGTCCCGCGTCATGTTCCACAGCGCCGACCAGCACAGGGCACGCGCCAGCGGGTCGGTGATGTCACCCAGCCCGCCCTTCAGCGTCTCCAGCGAGGTCGCGTCGAAGCGGATCTTGCAGTACGTCAGGTCGTCGTCGTTGACCAGCACCAGATCGGGAGCCTCCGCACCGGCCGACTCCGCCACGACGGTCCGCGGGCCTTCGACGTCCACCTCGGCTCGCGCGTACCGCTCCAGGGCACCGCCGTCAGCTCGCCGGTACAGCCCCACCGCCACCCGGTGCGGCCGCAACTCGGGATGCGACTCGGCCGCCTCCTGCACCAGCGCCAGCTCGTCCACCCGGCCCTCCGGGCTCAACAGCACCTGCGGGGTCAACGCGTTCACGCCGGCTGTCTGGAGCCAGGAACGCGCCCACACGCCCATGTCCCGCCCGCTGGTCTCCTCCAGCACCGACAGCAGGTCGCCGAGGCGCGTGTTGCCGTAGGCGTGCCGCTTGAAGTAGCGTCGCGCGCCCTCCAGGAACGCGTCCTGACCGACGTACGCCACCAGCTGCTTCAGCACACTGGCGCCCTTGGCGTACGTGATGCCGTCGAAGTTCAGCTTGGCGTCCTGGAGGTCACGGATGTCCGCCGTGATCGGGTGGGTGGAGGGCAGCTGGTCGGCGCGGTACGCCCAGGCCTTGCGGCGGTTGGCGAAGGTGATCCAGCCGTCCTTGAAGCGGGTCGCGCCGACCAGGGCGAAGGCGCCCATGAAGTCGGCGAAGGACTCCTTCAGCCACAGGTCGTCCCACCACTCCATGGTGACCAGGTCGCCGAACCACATGTGCGCCATCTCGTGCAGGATGACGTTCGCCCGGCCCTCGTACGACGCCTGCGTGACCTTCCCCCGGAAGATGAACTCCTCCCGGAAGGTCACCAGACCCGGATTCTCCATCGCGCCGAGGTTGTACTCGGGCACGAACGCCTGGTCGTACTTCCCGAAGGGGTACGGACAGTCGAAGTGCTCGTGGAAGAAGTCCAGGCCCTGCTTGGTCACCAGGAACACGTCATCGGAGTCGAAGTAGGGCGCGAGGCCCTTGCGGCACAGGGCACCGAGGGGGATCTCCAGCGTCGTACCGTCACCCAGATCGCGGGAGTACGTGTCCGTCACGTAGTGGTACGGCCCCGCCACCACGCACGTGATGTACGTCGAGATCGGCTTCGTCTCCGCGAACCGCCAGACCCCGTCGGTCAGTTCACCGACGCCGTTGCTCCACACCGTCCAGCCCTCCGGCGCCCGCACCTCGAAGCGGAACGGCGCCTTCAGGTCCGGCTGCTCGAAGTTCGCGAACACACGCCGGGAGTCGGCCGGCTCGTACTGCGTGTACAGGTACACCTCGCCGTCCTCGGGGTCGACGAAGCGGTGCAGGCCCTCACCCGTGCGGGAGTAGGCGCACTGGGCGTCGACGACCAGCTCGTTGTCCGCGGCGAGGTCCTCCAGGACGATCCGGGAGCCGTCGAAGACCTCGCCCGGGTCGAGGTCCCTGCCGTTGAGGGAGACGGCGGTGACGCTCGGTGCGATCAGGTCCGCGAAGCTCGTCGCGCCCGGCTCGGCGCAGCGGAAGCGGATCGTGGTCACGGACCGGAAGGTCCGCGCCCCGTCCCCGGCTCCGTCCCCGACCGCCGAGCGCAGGTCCAGGGACACGTCGTAGCCGTCGACGGACAGCAGGGCGGCCCGCTCCCGGGCCTCGTCGCGGGACAGGTTCTCACCGGGCACGGGCGGTACTCCCTCGGATGGTGTTCAGCATGTGGACAGGCCCGATCCTCCCATGCGCCCCTGACACCGGGCAGTCGGGAATGGATCGTGCGGGCGTTGGTGTTAGCTCGTGGAACTCACTTTTTCGAGGAGACTCATGTCCGAGACCACGACCCCCTCCGGCAAGACCCCCGTCGACTTCTGGTTCGACCCGCTGTGCCCCTGGGCCTGGATGACTTCCCGGTGGGTTCTGGAGGTGGAGAAGGTCCGCGACATCGAGGTGCGCTGGCACATCATGAGCCTCGCCGTGCTGAACGAGGACAAGATCGACGAGCTCCCCGAGGAGTACCGGGAGATGCTCAAGACCCACGCCTGGAAGCCGGTGCGGGTGGCGACCGCCGCCTGGCAGAAGCACGGCGCCGACGTCCTCGGCCCCCTCTACACCGCCCTCGGCACCCGCTTCCACAACCGCGGCGAGGGCCCGACCGTCGAGGCCATAGCCGCCGCGCTCGACGACGCCGGCCTGCCCGCCGAGCTGATCAAGTACGCCGACCAGGAGGACTTCGAGTTCGACGCCGAGCTGCGCGCCTCCCACAAGGAGGGCATCGGCAAGGTCGGCCAGGACGTCGGCACCCCGGTCATCGCCGTGCCCGGCTCCGACGGCGAGCAGATCGCCTTCTTCGGACCGGTCGTCACTCCCGCCCCCAAGGGCGAGGAAGCCGCCCGCCTCTGGGACGGCACCCTCGCCGTGGCCTCGGTCCCCGGCTTCTACGAGATCAAGCGCACGCGGACCAAGGAGCCGGACTTCAGCAACCTGTAGGTCTCACTCGGCAGGTCTCACTCGGCGGCGGCGCCCTCCTCCTCGCGGAACCTCTCGGGGAGGAGGTCGCGGTCGCCCTTGTTCAGGTGCCGGTAGTACGTCAGGCAGCCCATGGCGGTACAGCGCCAGAGGTTGTCCACGCGGTGGCGGTCCCCCTTCTGCGCACGGATCGCGGCCTTCTCCTCGTCGTTGAGAAGCCGGAACTCCTGCATGCCACGGCAGTTCGGGCAGTCCAGTGTGCGCGTCGTCGCCATCAAGCCCTCCTCGCAGTCACCGCCAGGTCCGGGAAGTCGCTCACCACCGCGTCGACTCCCCAGCGGTAGTACAGCGCGTACTGCGCGAACCCGCCCCCGAAATCGTTCGCTCCGCTGCCGTGTCGTCAGGTCGGCAGGACCCTCTTTCGTCATACGGCTGTTCACTTACGCGCCCGGCTCCGGGCCTCCGTCAGCCGGGCCAGGTACTCCTGGTATCCCTTCGCGTAGTACGCGGCCCGGCCCGGGTCCGGCTCGACGATCGCCGTCGGACGGGTCCACGCGGCCGTGTCCAGCGCGACGCCGTACCGCTCGGCCGCCGCCAGTACGGCACCCCGCGCGCCCACCTCGCCCTCGACGACCCGCAGGGGCCGGCCCAGAACGTCGGCCAGCAGCCGCATCCAGGCGGGGCTGCGGGTGCCGCCGCCGCAGACGGCCAGCGAGCCCGTCAGGCCGGCCGCCTCCAGGCAGTGGCGGGCCGCGTAGCCGATGCCCTCGCACACCGCCCGCACCAGATCGGCACGGGTCGACTCCAGGGAGACACCGGTGAGCTCGGCGCGCAGACGCGGCTCGACGAAGGGGGCGCGCTCGCCGGAGGGCGCGAAGTACGGCAGGACCCGCACCCCGTGCGCGCCGGGCGGGGTCGACGCCAGCAGCCCGTCCACCTCCTCGTGGCGCACGCCCGTCGTCGACAGCACCCAGTCCAGCGCGGCCGTGCCGACCATCGCGGGCATGGCGCGCAGCCGGTGGCCGGGGCGGTCGGTGGAGATGTACAGGCCGGCCGGTTCCCCGGTCAGGTCCAGGTCGGTGGTCGCGACCAGGGCGGCCAGGCAGGTGCCGACGATGAGCAGGCCGTCGCCGGGGGCGGTGACACCGGCGCCGAGCGCGCAGGCGGGGAGGTCGTACGGGCCGTTCGCGATCCGGGTGCCGGACGGCAGACCCTCGCCCCGCGTCTCGGCCGTCGTGATCGGGTCGGCGACCGGGGCGAGCAGTCCGCGCCGGTGGGCCAGGCCCAGCAGCTCCACGACCCCGTTGTCGTACGTCCTCGAGCGCGGGTCGAGGAACGGCATCGAGGCGTCCGACACGTCCGTCGTCGCCCGCGCCGCCCCCGTCAGCCGCTGGAAGACCATGTCCTTGCAGTAGACGGCGGCCCGCGCGGCGTCCAGGGACTCGGGTTCGTGACGGTCCAGCCAGGCCAGCAGCGGGCCCGGGCAGCCCGGGAACATGGCGCCGCCCGTGCGCCGGAACACCGCCTCGAAGGTGCCGTCGGCCAGCCACTGGTCGAGCAGCTCGTGCGCCCGGCCGTCCATCCAGGAGGCAGCGGCCCGCACCGGACGGCCCTCCGCGTCGACCAGCCACACCCCGTCGCCCTGCCCGGTGAGCCCGGCCAGCTCGACCGGTTCCGGCACGCGAGCCGTCAGCTCCTCGAGTACGGCGACGACCGCCCCGTACACCTCCTCCATGTCCTGCTCGACGACCCCGCCGTGCAGGGCGAGGCCCACCGGGCGGGCCTCGACGGCCCGTTCACGACCGGTGCCGTCGAAGGCGGCGGCCTTCACCATGGACGTGCCCACATCAATACCGATGTACATGCGGCTCTCTTCCTTTGATGGCTCGGTCGCCTACGGGGCGCTCTATGCCGGTGTCGAGACGGCGATCGTGCTCAGCCCTTCGGGCCGCCCCGCCGGGGGCGGCGGGGCACCCGGGGGGCCCCGCCGGGGCCCCGCGGGCCCGCCCGGGGGGGAGGGGGGGGTGGGGGGGGCCCCC
>NZ_JBEOVF010000065.1:0-46976 GCF_040295365.1 Streptomyces sp. NPDC002838
ACGGAGGGTGCCCGGCCGTTGCTGGTGCTGGGTGAGGATCTTCCGGACACGGCGGAGTATCCGGTGACGGATCCCGCGCGGACGCTGTGGCCGGAGAGTGCGGCGTATGTGATGTACACGTCTGGTTCGACGGGTGGGCCCAAGGGTGTGCAGGTGTCGCACCGGTCGATCATGAACCGGATCCGGTGGGGGTTGTCGCATTTCGCGGTGACGGCCGAGGACCGGATGCTGTTGAGTACCACGGCTGGGTTCGACGCGTCGGTGCCGGAGTTGTTCGCTTTGCTGCAGGTGGGCGGGGCGGTGGTGGTGGCGCGGCCGGACGGGCGGCGGGATCCAGGGTATTTGGCGGAGTTGATCCGGCGGGAGGGGGTCACGGGCGCGTTCTTCGTGCCCTCGCTCCTGGAGGCGTTCGTGGCCGAGCCGGCGGCGCGGCAGTGCAGCAGTCTGCGGTGGATCGAGGTCGCCGGCGAGGCGTTCCTTCCCGCGCTGGCCAACAGCGTCGTCGAGCTGCTGCCCGGGTGTGAGGTCCACAACCTCTACGGCCCCACCGAGGCGACGGTCGAGGTCACCGGTTCCCGGTATGTGCCGGGCGCGGACCGGCTGCCCATCGGCAGGCCCATCTGGAACACCCAGGTCTACGTCCTGGACGCGGCACTGCGACCCGTCCCGCCCGGTGTCAACGGCGAGTTGTACCTGGCCGGTGTGTGCCTGGCGCGCGGGTACCTGGGACACCCCGAACTGACGGCGGACCGGTTCGTGGCCTGCCCCCACGGCGAGCCCGGCGGGCGCATGTACCGGACCGGGGACGTGGCGCGGTGGACCAAGGACGGCCAGGTCGAGTACATCGGGCGGACCGACTTCCAGGTCAAACTCCGCGGCCAGCGCATCGAGTTGAGCGAGATCGAGCAGGTGTTGACCGGACATCCGGATGTGGCGCAGGCGGCTGTCATCGTGCGGGAGAACGAGCACGGCGACAAGCGCCTGGTGGGGTATGTGGTGCCTGACCAGGGTGCCGACCTCGACGCCGCCGAGCTGCCCGAGTACGTACGGGGGAGGCTCCCGGACTACATGGCGCCGGCGGTTGTGGTTTCCCTGGCGGAGCTCCCGCTGACCCCGGCCGGCAAACTCGACCGGAACGCGCTCCCCTCGGAGTACGAGACCCTCCCGGACAGCGGGGAGCCGCGCAACGCCCACGAGGAGAAGCTCTGCGCCCTCTTCGGCGAGCTGCTGGGAGTGGAGAAAGTCGGCATCGACGACGACTTCTTCGTGCTCGGCGGGCACTCTCTCATGGCCACCCGGCTCAGCGCCCGCATCCGCAAGCAGTTCGGGGTCGACATGCCGGTGCGGACCATCGTCCGGTACCCCACCGTGGCCGAACTGGCCGCGCTCGTGCTCACCGGCGGCATCCCCACCGAGGACGTCGATCCCTATGCGGTGGTGCTGCCCCTGCACGACGACCCCGGGACCGGAAAGTCCCCGGTGTGGTTCGTGCACGGCGGCGGCGGTCTCGGCTGGGTGTTCTTCGCCTTCGCGCCGTACGTACGGGACCGGGCGGCCTACGCCCTGCAGTCCCGGGGGTGGAACGACACCGACCCGCTGGCGGGATCCGTTCAGGAGATGGTCGACGACTACCTGGCCCAGATACGCGCGACCCAGCCGGAGGGGCCCTACAACCTGATCGGCTGGTCCTTCGGCGGCCCGATCGTGCACGCCCTCGCGGAGGCCCTGGAGCGCCAGGGGCACCAGGTCGCCCTCATGGCGGTCCTGGACGCCATGCCGTCGAGCGGCTTCAAGGAACTGTCCGGCAGGGAGGAGAACGCCTTCCGCAAGGAAGTCGCGGAGTTCCTCGGGGAGTTCATGAACACCGGAAACCTGGACCACCTGCTGGACACCATGGGGAAGGTGGGCGCCAACAACCGTGCCCTCATGAAGGACTACGACTCCCCGGTCTACGGCGGAGACATGCTCTACTTCCACGCGAAACTGGGCCGGGACTGGGGCTCGTACGCCCTCCACTGGAAACAGCACGTCCTCGGCTCGATCGAGGAATTCGACGTGGACGCCTCGCACGAGTACTTGCACATGCCCAAGGCCGCCGGCCAGATCATGCGGGTCATCGCCGGCCGGCTGGACTGACGACGGGAGTGCTCGACGTGACGGAAAGTTCCGGAACGGCCGCCGCGGGCCAGAGCGGGACCGCGCTGGTGTGCGTGCCGTTCGCGGGGGCAGGACCCTCGTTCTTCCACCCCTGGCGGGCACTCTCCGGCGGCCGGTGGCACGTGGTCCCTGTCGAACTCCCCGGCAGGGAGCGCCGCATCCTGGAAACGCCGCACCGGAACGTGTCCGAGGCGGCCGAGGACTGTGTCGACGACGTCGTCACCGGCGTCGGCGGGAGCGAACGGGTCGTCCTGTTCGGCCACAGCCTGGGAGCCGTGCTCGCCTACGAGCTCGCCCATCTGCTGAAGGCCCGCCATGTCCCCGTCGAACGGCTGGTCGTCAGCGGTTCGCCGGGGCCGTGGACGCAGCGGGAGAGACGGGCGACGGGACTGCCGGAGGACGAGTTCCTCGCCCGGGTCGAGGAGTTCGCGGGCTTCAGACACGAAGCCCTGGACCACCCCGAGATGCGGGAACTGATCCTCCCCACACTGCGGGCCGACTGCGAGATGCACGAGAACTACGTTCCGAGCAGCGACGAACTCCTGTCGGTCCCGGTCTGCTCGCTGCGCGGAAGCTCCGACGGCCTCGTGGACGCGGACGAGGCGCAGGAGTGGCAGAAGGCGACCACGGGGGAGTTCGGCTACGCCGAGTTCCCGGGTGACCACATGTATCTGGTCGACAGGGCTCCGGAGATCCTCGAACTGATCGGGGCACAAACCGCCGGCGGGCGCTGACCTCACCGCCCGCCCCACGAAAGGAAGTGGACGCATGACGGAGTCCCGCCCTCACGCTCATGACAAGGGGGTGAGGGAAACGGACAAGCCGATCGTCAGCCTGCTGGCCCCCGAGTTCGAGGACGATCCCGTGGGGTCCCTGGCCCGCTTGCGGGAGCGCTCACCACTCGTACGCGTCGGATATCCCGGCGGGCAGCGGGTGTGGCTGATGACGCGTAGCGAGGAGATCAAGTCCGTGCTGAGCGACCCGCGCTTCGTCGTGGACGCCAGCAAGGTGCCCGGCCATGAAGGCCCCAGCATCACGGAACTGATGCTCTCCTCCCTCGACCTCTCGGACGAACTGCGCGACTCCTTCGGGGCGAATCTGGCCCTCGAGGACGGCAAGGACCACGCACGGCTGCGGCGCGTGCTCGCGCCGGCGTTCACCATGCGGCGCCTCAAGGCGCTGCGGCCGGGGATCGAGGAGATGTCCGCGGAGCTGCTCGACGCGCTGGTCCGGAAGGGATCCGGTGATCTGCTCCACGAGTACGCCGCCCCCCTGACCAGCGGGGTCATCTGCGAGCTCATCGGGATGGACAAGGCCGACCAGCCCCAGATCCGGAAGTGGATGGGCGAGTACGCCAACGCCGACGCCGACTTCACCACCAGCCTCCAGGGCTTGTGCACGTACACCAAGGGGCTCATCGAGCGGCGCCGGGCCGAACCGGCGGACGACATGATCTCCACCCTGGTGAGCGCGGTGGACCAGGGCGGTGGCCTGCTCAGCGAAGCCGACATCACCTCCCTGGTGGTGAATCTGGTGAACGCCGGATATCACGCCATGAACGACTTCATCCTCAACGCGATCCTGCTGCTGCAGGACAACCCGGATCAACTGGCCCTGCTGCGTGCGCGACCCGAGCTGCTGCCCCACGCCATGGACGAACTGATGCGGGTGGTGCCCTCCATCCCGAACGCCGGCCCGCGGTACGCGACCGAGGACATGGAGGTCGGCGGGGTCCCGATCTGCAAGGGCGACGCCCTGACGGGCTCCCTCCACTCCGCCAACTTCGACCCGCGCCACTTCCCCCGGCCCGAACAGTGCGACGTGGAACGGGTCCCGAAACGGGGCGAGGGCCACCTCTCCTTCGGGTCGGGGCCGCACCGCTGCATCGGCGCGGCACTGTCCAACCTCGAGGGCGAGGTGGCCCTCGACCATCTGCTGCTCCAGCGTGACGGCCTGGAACTCGCCGTGCGGCGCAGCGCGTTGCAGTACCGGGAGGTCATCCCCGGCGGCGCCCGGCTGCTCACCTCGTTCCCGGTGCGCCTGTAAAGATCACTTCGCCCCGCCGGGCCTCGCCCGGCGGGGCGACCAGCTCGACACCCGCACCCACCACTCACCCCGTACGACAACGTCGGCCTTCACGACCCCGACCGGGGCGTGAAGGCCGACGTCAGCGCGGCGGGGCTCAGCTCTTGACGGTGCCTTCGCGCAGCCGGTCGATCATGTGCCGGGTGGACTCGATCGGGCTCTCCTCGGGAAGACCCCGGGCCGGGAGTGCCTCGTTGAGCGCGGCCACCTTCTGGTTCCACTCCTCCTGGCCGACGAAGGGGATCGTCTCGCCCTCCTGATAGGCGGGAAACCTGCGGTAGCTGTTGAGGCCGGCGGTGTCGGTGCCGCGCACGAGCAGCGGATCGAGGTAGATCCCCTCGCTGTAGATGCGCGTGGCCGTCGAGATGTAGCCGATGTCGAGTCCGCACCGCCGCTTGGCGGAGGTGTTTGCCTCCGAGCAGTGCAGCAGGTGGGGGTGGTGGATCGAGACGTCACCCGGCTGGAGCTCGACGTCCACGACCCCGCACTTGTCCGCCCACTCCCGCACCAGCTCCTCGTCGGAGGTGGAGAACAGCATGTTGGGCTTGTCGGTGCGGGCCGACGGCTGGTGCAGCGGCAGTTGATGGCTGCCGGGAATCATCCGCAGGCAGCCGTTCTCCGTGGTGCTCTCGTCGATGGCCAGCCACACCGTCAGCGCCTCCATCGGCTCGAGCGCCCAGTACGCGCCGTCCTGGTGCCACAGCACCGGCTGGCCGTCGTAGGGAGGCTTGCAGATGTAGTGGGCGGTGAAGCAGGCGAGGCCCGGGCCGAGGAAGAACTCCGCGATGTCCACCAGACGGCGGTCGGAGACCAGGCGGGCCCAGAAGGCGTCGTTGCGGATCAGGGGGTGGTGGAAGTGTTCGGGGCGCAGGTCGGGATACTTCCGCGTCAGCCACTCGACGTGGGCCCGCGCCTCCTCCAGGACCTCCGGTGGCACCACGTTGCGGATGATCGAGAAGCCCTGTTCGTCGTACTCCGCCGAGGCCTTCTCCAGAACGCCTTCGCCAAGTCCAGTCATGCGCCAGCTCCTTTTTCTGTGCCAGGTGCTTGCCGAACGAAACAATTTCGTGCGGCCGCCACGGCGCCCCTGCCCGCCGGCTTCTAGCGGCCTGCGCGGCGCACGAAAAGGGAACGGCGGAAGAGGCAGGCCCGTGGGCTCATCACCACTCGAACGTCTCCCCTTGGCTCCGCTTCTCGATGCAGTACGTGCGGAAAGCCTCGGCCTTCGCGACGACTTCGTCGTCTCCCGACCGCCGAGCCGCCTCGACGTACCAGTCGAAGACGGTGGCGGCGTGTGAGTGCCGCTTGAAGTGGAGGTCGGCGAATCGGCGGAATCCCGACCGCATGTTCGCGGGGGTCAGGTTCCGGCAGGATTCCATGAGCTCTTCGAGTTCGGCCGCCGTCGGTTCGGGCCGGTCGATGATGCGGATCGGCTCGGTCGGAGGAACGTCACCGCGCATCTCGACCGGCTCGTCCGCGTCCGCGAAGTCGAGGCAGAGAGACAGCCGGGCGATGTCGGATGTGCTGCCCGCCGAATGCGGGTCGGTGGTGTGTATCTTCCACACCTCGCCGCGCCGCAGGTGATAGACCGTCGCGTTCTCGGAATGCAGCGATTCCTCGGTCGTCCGCAGCGGAATCTGCACCCGTGTGCCCGGCTCCTCGAACTCCAGGAAGTCGACGTGCGGAGCCATCGCGCCGTCACGGAGACTGAAGACGCGCACCCACTGCAGTCGGTCCAGGGAGAAGTGGTTGCTCACCACGGACATGATGTTCGGCAGCTGTCTGCCGAGCTCGGTGAGGGTGAGACGGTCGCTGTGGGGCCGGAAGGCGATGTCGGACTTGACGCCGCTGCCGTTGGCCAGAACATGGCACGACCACGCCCCGAAAGTGAGGGCGTCGTACTCGCCCTCGTATTCGTGGCGGTCCACGACGGACAGCTCGGAATCCAGGTCGTACGAGTTGATGGGCAGCACCGCGAGCCGTTGCGACTTCAGCAACGAAATCCCCTTCAACGGAATGATGGTTTACGCGCCCGCCAGCTGCCGGGCGTGGCTCTGAGCCGTCACGGTATTTCTGCGAAAGATTCCTTGGCAACGGCAATGGCCGCGCCCGCCCCCGGTGACGCGTTATGGCCGTCGCGTTCCGCGATCCGGTCGGTGCGGCCCATGACATCGATGCGCCGGCCGGTGCAGGATCGGACGAGTCACACCTGTCCTGTCGGCGGGACAACCGACCCCCGGCAAGAGGTCCGTGCTGCCCCGCTGGCGGGACAGCGGAAAAGGGAAGGCTGGCAATGGAATGGGGGCCGCAGGACCACCGGCAAGGTGGCCGGGACGAGGCGTCACAATCACGCGCCGAGCCTTCGAGCGCGCCGGTGGGCCTCGTTCAGGAGATCGCTGAGCTATGGGGCGAATACCTCAACGGCGGCGAGGTCGGAGCGGAGGACGACTTCTTCGCCCTCGGCGGCAATTCACTGATCGGAATCAAGATCATCGACCGGGTTTCCCAGGACTACGGCGTCGAACTTTCGGTGCGCGCCTTCTACTTGGCGCAGACGCCGGCCCGTGTCGCCGGTCTTGTCGCGCAGGGAAGGGCGCTCACGTGAGGTTGACACCGGGCTCCGGTCCGGTCACCGGCCTCGACGGTGTGAACCTGTTCGACCTGGACCTCTACGAAACGGGCGACCCGCACCCGGTCTGGGACATGATGCGCGCCGAGGCGCCCCTGCACCATCAGCTCCTGCCCGACGGACGGGAGTTCTGGTCGGTGACCCGCCACGACGACGTCTGCCGCGTCCTCGGGGACCACCGGGAGTTCACCTCGGAGCGCGGCACCGTCGTCACCCACCTCGGGCAGGACGACGTGGCCTCCGGCCTGCTGATGACGTCCACCGACCCGCCCCGGCACACCCAGGTCCGCCGGGCGATCGGCAGCAGACTCACCGGGCGCGCCGTGGCCTCCTGGGAGGGGCGCATCCGGCGCGCCGTCGTCCGCTTCCTCGAACCGGCGCTCGCCGGGGACCCCTGGGACCTGGCCGAGCAGGCCCTGCGTCTCCCGGCGATCGTCACGGGACCCCTGCTGGGGATACCAGAGCGGGACTGGGACGAACTCGTGCAGCTGACCGCGATGGTGACGGCCCCCTCGGACCCGCACTTCCGGCACGGCAGCGAAGCCGCGACGCTCGCCATCTCCCACCACGAGCTGCTCGCCTATGTCACCGACTGGGTCGGGCGACGGCGATCGGCCGGAGGCGAGGACGGCAGCCTGCTCGACCACCTGATGAGCGTGCGGGCGGGCGATGCCCCGCTGACGGACGAGGAGATCGCCTACGACGGCTACAGCATCCTCCTCGGCGCCAACGTCACGACGCCGCACACCGTGGCGGGCACGGTGCTCGCGCTCATCGAACACCCCGAGCAGTTCGCGAAGGCGCAGGCCGACCCCTCACTGGTTCCGCAGCTGGTCGAGGAGGGGCTGCGCTGGACCTCGCCCGCCTGCAACTTCATGCGGTACGCGACGGGGGAGACCCGGATCGGCGCGGGCACCGTCCCCGCGGGCGGCGCGGTCGTCGCGTGGATCGGGTCCGCGAACCGGGACGACGCCCACTTCCCCGACCCCCACCGGTTCGACGTCACACGGACCCCGAACCGTCACGTCGCCTTCGGGTTCGGACCGCACTACTGCATCGGCGCGCCGCTCGCCCGTATGACCCTGCGGATCTTCTTCGAGGAACTGCTCGTCCGGTTCGCATCGGTCGACCTCGCCGGCGAACCCCGGCACCTGCGGTCGTTCTTCATCGCGGGGATGACCCATCTCCCCATCGTCGCCCGGGAACGGACCACCGCATGACCCCTGGCCCCGCCACCGCCGCGTCACCGTGGTTCGCCCGGCCGCACTCCGCCGACCGGCCCGCCCGGATCTTCTGCTTCCCCTACTCCGGGAGCGGAGCCTCGGCCTTCAGCGCCTGGCCCGCGTCGATCGCCGGCACCGAGATCTGCCCGCTCCAGTTCCCCGGCCGTGAGAACCGGCTCGGCGAGCCCCACTACGGCACCTACGAGAAACTCGCGGCCGAACTGGCCGAGGCCCTGCGGCCACGGCTCGACCGGCCGTTCGCGCTCTTCGGACACTGCGCGGGCGCGCTGCACGCGCTGGAGACCGCGGCCCTGCTCCCCGGACTCGGGCTGCCGCAGCCGGACTGTTTCGTCGTGTCGGGCCAGGCGCCGCCGCACGACGGCCCCCGTGACCGGATGCTGAGCATGACCGAGGCCGAACTGCGCGGCGAGCTGGAAGAGGTCGTCCGCAGCCGGGGCATCGACCCGCGGCCGGACATCGTCGACGTGGGGCTGGCCGTACTTCTGAAGGACCTCGCCGCCGCGCGGGAGTACCGGCGGACGGAACCGGTCCCGCTGGGCTGTCCCCTCGTCGTCCTGCACTGGCGCGACGACCCGGAAGTGAGCCTCGACCAGCTCCAGGGCTGGCGGCAGTACTCGGACACCGTGCAGTTCCACGTCATCGACGGCGGCCACCACGACTTCATGAACGCCCCGCGCGAACTGCAGGAGTTGGTGACCTGCTGGCGGTGAGTGCCGTGGGACCGCCGTCAGCCGAAGAGGCCGGAAAGGGGCAGCATGAGGAGCACAGCCGCTGACATCGCAGTGGTCGGGATGTCGTGCCGTTTTCCGGGCGTGCGGAACCTGGAGGAGTTCTGGCGGCTCCTGCTCGACGGGAAGTCGACCGTCGGCGTCTTTCCCGAGCAGCGGGCCGTCGACGTGCGGCCCCCGTCCCACCCGGACGCGGCCACGGTGAACGCGGGTTCGTTCTTCGACTCCGTCGACCTGTTCGACGCGGACTTCTTCGGCATCCCTCCGGCGGAGGCCGTCGCCATGGATCCCGTCCAGCGACTGGGCCTCGAACTCGCCTGGGAGGCCGTCGAGGACGCCCGCGTGCCGGCGGCCGCGCTCGCGGGCCGCGGGGTCGACGTGGTGGTCGCCGGCGCACCCTCCGGGTACGAACTGCTGCGCAAGCTGTCCGGCAGCGACCGGGACGACCACTACTCCGCGCTCGGATCGAGCGGAGCGCTGATCGCGAACCGGATCTCGAACCTGTTCGACGTCCGCGGCATGAGCTTCTGCGCGGACTCCGGCCAGTCCTCCTCGCTCGTCGCCCTGGCGCTGGCCTGCGACCGGATCAGGAGCGGCGCGGTCGACATGGCGATCGCGGGCGGCGTGCACCTCATCGCCGACCCGGAATCCGGACTCGGCCTGGCGAACCTGGGAGTCCTCTCGCCCGACGGGCGCTGCTTCATCTTCGACGAACGGGCCAACGGTTTCGCCCGCGGGGAGGGCGGAGCCTTCGTCGTCCTCAAACGCCGTGACCTTGCGGTCGCCGATCACGACCGCATCCACGCCGTGGTGCGCGGCTGGAGCATCGGCAGCGGCGGCGCCGCCTCCCGGATGCCTGACCCCAGCCCCGAGGCACAGGCGGCGACCGTGCTGGCCGCGTTGGAGAGCACCGACGTGCCGTTCGACGGAGTCGGATACGTCGAGGCACATGGCACCGGCACCCGGCGCGGCGATCCCGCCGAGCTGTCCGGCCTGCGCACGGTGTCCCGGCGGACCGGCAGGAGCCGCCCCCTGGTGGTCGGTTCGGTGAAGACGAACGTCGGTCACCTGGAGCCCGCGGCGGGCATCGTCGGGCTGGTGAAGGCGGCGCTCTGCGTGGAGCACGGCCGGCTGGTCCCGAGCCTGAACCACCGGTCGCCCCACCCCTCGGTCCCGGACTTCCACGAGGACTTCGAGGTACCGCGAGCGGCGCGGCCCTGGCCGAGCACGCCCGGCCGGCCGAGACGGGCCGGGGTGTCGTCCTTCGGCATGGGCGGCACCTACGCGCATGTGATCCTCGAACAGGCCCCGGAGGAGCAGGCGGCTCCCGGTGCCGCGCACGGTCGAGGGGCCGTCGCCGCGGGCTCGGGAGTACTGCCGTGGGTGCTGTCGGCGCGGTCCGGGCCCGCGCTGCGGGAACAGGCGGCGCGGCTGCGGGACCACCTGGCCGCGGACACCGCCCTGTCCGCCGCCGACGTGGGACATTCGCTGCTGACCACACGGACACACTTTGCGCACCGCGCAGTGGTACTGGGCGACGGCCGGGCCGAATCCCTGGCCGCACTCGATGCCCTCGCGGCAGGCGGGGACGCGGCGCGGTCGGTACGAGGGACGGCCGCGGAGCGGACCGGTCCGGTCGTCTTCGTGTTCCCCGGGCAGGGGTCCCAATGGGTGGGCATGGGACGGCAGTTGTACGCACAGTCCGAGGTCTTCGCCCGGCGGATCGACGAGTGCGCCCGGGCGCTGGCGCCCTGGACGGACTGGTCGCTGATCGACGTCGTGACCGGCGCGGAACCGGCCGCCTCGCTGGACCGGGTGGACGTGGTGCAGCCGGCGCTGTTCGCCGTGATGGTGTCGCTGGCGCAGGTGTGGCGGTCGTTGGGCGTGGTGCCCGACGCGGTGGTGGGGCACTCGCAGGGCGAGATCGCCGCGGCGTGCGTATCGGGCGGCCTCACCCTCCAGGACGCGGCGAAGGTCGTCGCCCTGCGCAGCAGGGCACTGACCGAACTGACCGGTCTCGGCGGGGGAATGAGCGCGGTGTCCGCGTCTGCCGACTGGGTGCGCGACCGACTGCCGCGGTGGTCCGGGAGGCTGTCCACGGCCGCGGTCAACGGGCCGGGCTCCGTGGTGATCTCCGGGGACGGCGCGGCCCTCGACCAGTTCGCGGCGATGGCCGCCGGTGAGAAGGTGCGGGTGCGCCGGGTCAAGGTGGACTACGCCTCCCACTCCCGCCACGTCGAGCGGGTCCGTGAGCGCCTGCTCGACGCCGTCGCGGACATCGCGCCGCAAAGCTCGTCCGTGGCGTTCCACTCCACGGTCACAGGGGCACCCCTCGACACCCGCGCGCTCGATGCCTCGTACTGGTACGAGAACCTGAGCTCCACCGTGCTCTTCGGCGACGTGGTGGAAGACCTGATGCGCGGCGGCGGTGTGTTCGTCGAGGTCGGCCCGCACCCGGTGCTCGAAGTGGCGATGGCGCAGACGGCCGACTCGCTGGCGGTGACCCCGCCGGTGGTGGGCACCCTGCACAAGGGCGACGGAGGGCTGCGTGACGTCCTGCTGTCGGCCGCGGAGCTCCACGTGCGCGGAGTGCCGGTCGACTGGCAGCCGTTGTTCACCGCCCACCAGCCGCGCAGCATCGGACTTCCCACCTACGCGTTCCAGCGGCAGCGGTACTGGCTGACGGAGCCCCACGCCGACGGCACGGCCAACGCAGCCACCGGTCTGGACTCCGAACGCGCCGTCCTGAATCTGGTGAGCGCCGAGGCGGCGGCGGTGCTGAGCCGGTCCGCGGATCTGCCGGACCAGGGCGTCCGGCCGGACCCGGACGTCTCCTTCAAGGACCTCGGCCTCGACTCGTCGATGGCCGTACGCCTTCGAAACCGCCTCGCCGCGGCGGTGGGCGTGCGGCTGTCGGCCACCGTCGCGTTCTCCCATCCCACCGCGCGCAAGCTCAGCCGGCACCTCTTCTCCCTGCTCGCACCGGAGGCCGCGGATCCCCAGGATGTCCCGCAAGCGCCGGCCCGGTCCGGCTCCGAAGGCCGCAGCGACGACGAACTGTTCGAACTGATCGACCGCGGATACGCCTAGGCCCGCGCAGCAGCACGTACTCGTCCGTCAGGTCCGTCCGTCAGATCGTTCAGGGAGGCATGAGTGGAGGACGTCGGCAAGCTCCGGTCCTACCTGCGACGCGCCGTTAGCGATGCGCAGGCTCTGCGGGAACGGGTGCGCGAGCTGGAGGAATCCGCTCACGAGCCCGTCGCGATCGTGGGCGTGGCGTGCCGCTTCCCCGGGGGCGCGACATCCCCCGAAGGACTGTGGACCGTGGTGTCCGACGGGGTGGACGCCCTCGGGGACTTCCCGCGGGATCGCGGATGGGACGTGGCGGAGATCCACGATCCGGACCCCCTGGCGCGCGGCAAGTCCTACCTCCGCACGGGCGGGTTCCTGCCCGGGCTCGCCGACTTCGACGCGGCGTTCTTCGGGATCAGTCCGCGCGAGGCGCTGGCCATGGACCCGCAGCAGCGGCTGATGCTGGAGATCTCGTGGGAAGCGCTGGAGCGGGCGGGAATCGCGCCTGACGGACTGCACGGTTCGGCGACCGGCGTGTTCACGGGGATCTACGGGGTCGACTACGGCCCGCGGCTGGGCGAGGAGGCGGCCGCCGAGGTGGAGGGCCTGCGGATCGCCGGCACGTATCCCAGCGTGGCCTCGGGCAGGGTGGCGTACGTGCTGGGCCTGCACGGCCCGGCCGTCTCGTTCGACACCGCGTGCTCCTCGTCGCTGGTGGCCGTCCACCAGGCCGTGCGGTCCCTGCGGTCGGGGGAGTGCACGCTGGCGCTCGCCGGCGGGGTGTCGGTGCTGCCCACCCCCGGTCTGTTCGTGGAGGGCTCGCGGCAGCGCGGCCTGGCCGCCGACGGACGGTGCAAGTCGTTCGCCGAGGCCGCCGACGGCACCGGCTGGGGCGAGGGGGCCGGCGTGCTGGTGCTGGAGCGCCTGTCCGACGCGCGGCGTCACGGGCGGCGGATCTGGGCGGTGATCCGGGGCTCCGCGGTCAACCAGGACGGGGCGTCCAACGGGCTGACTGCGCCGAGCGAACCGGCGCAGCGGCGCGTGATCCGGGCCGCCCTGGCCGACGCCCGGCTGTCGCCCGGTGACGTGGACGCGGTGGAGGCGCACGGCACCGGCACACGGCTGGGCGACCCAATCGAGGCGGAGGCCCTGCTCGCCGCCTACGGGCAGGACCGGGCCATGGACGATCCGTTGTGGCTGGGTTCGCTGAAGTCGAACATCGGCCACACCCAGGCAGCGGCGGGCGTCGGCGGAATAATCAAGATGATCATGGCCATGCGGCACGGAGTGCTGCCCAGAACGCTTCACGTGGACCGGCCGACACCGCACGTCGACTGGTCCTCCGGAGCCGTACGGCTGCTGACCGAGGCCAGGGACTGGCCCGGCGTGCCGGGGCGTCCCCGCCGCGCGGGAGTGTCGTCCTTCGGGGTCAGCGGCACGAACGCGCACCTCGTCCTTGAGCAGGCACCCGGGCAGGCACCCGAGGAGGAGCCCGCCTCGGCCCGTCCGGCAGAGGGCCCCGCTGCAGGGGTGGTGCCCTGGGTGCTGTCCGGCCGGTCGCCGGAGGCTCTGCGGCAACAGGCCCGGCGGCTGCGGGACCACGTCGCCACGCACCCCGGCCTGACGGCCCCTCAGGTCGGCCGCTCGCTGATCGGGACGCGCTCGCTGTTCGAGCACCGGCACGTGGTGACCGGGGCGGACCGCGAGGAGCTGCTGGCCGGCCTCACCGCCGTGGCCGAGGGCCGTGGACACCCCGCCGGTGTGGTCCCGGGCGTCGCGAAGCCGGTCGGCAGGACGGTCTTCGTGTTCCCGGGTCAGGGGGCGCAATGGGCGGGCATGGGCGCGGAGTTGTGGCAGATGTGCCCGGTGTTCGCCGAGCAGATGCGGGCCTGCGCCGAGGCCCTGGACCCCTGGGTGTCCTGGTCGCTGACCGACACCGTGCGCGGCGGCCCGAAGGCGGCGGACCTGGACCGCATCGACGTGGTCCAGCCGGTGCTGTTCGCCGTGATGGTGTCGCTGGCGCAGGTGTGGCGGTCGTTGGGCGTGTCGCCGGACGCCGTGGTCGGACACTCCCAGGGCGAGATCGCCGCGGCGTACGTCGCGGGCGCCCTGACGCTGCCGGACGCGGCCAGGATCGTGGCCCTGCGGTCGCGCCTGCTGGCCACGACGGCCGAAGAGGGCGGCACGGCCGGGATCGTGGCGGCCGAACACCGGGTGCGTCAGCTGCTGGACCGGCTCGGGTCCCGGGCCGTGATCGCAGCCGTCAACGGACCCTTCTCGACCGCGGTCTCGGGTGACACGGCAGCGCTCGAGGAACTGCTCGCCGCGTGCGAGGCGGAGGGGGTACGCGCCCGCTGGATCCCGGCGAGTGTGCCCGGACACTCGCCGCTGCTGGACAGGTTCGAGGCCCGGCTCACCGAGGACCTTGCCCCGATCACGCCGGTCTCCTCACAGGTGGCGTTCCACTCGACGGTGACCGGCGGCCTGCTCGACACGGCGGAGCTGGACGCGGCCTACTGGTTCCGGAACCTGAGAGAGCCGGTCCAGTTCGAGGACACCCTGAAGAGCCTGCTCGGCCAGGAGCGCAGCGTGTTCGTCGAGGTCAGCGCGCACCCGCTGCTCACCGTCAACATCCAGGAGATGCTCGACGGCGACGAGGACGCCGACGGCGTGGTGGTGGGCTCACTGCGCCGCGGCGACGGCGGCCTCGCGCGGCTGTACCGAGGGGCGGGCGAGGCGTTCGCCTCGGGGCTCGACGTGTCGTGGGAGGCGGCGTTCCCGCACACGGACGGCCGGTGGGTGGAGCTGCCGACGTACGCCTTCCAACGGCAGCGGTACTGGTTCGACGCCCCGCACGGCACCGGCACCACCACGGACCCCTCGGTCGTCGACGCCGTGACGGCAGTGCCCGGCGAAGAGCAGGGCGACGCGGTGGTGGACAGCGGACGGCTGTCGCTGCTGCACCGGGTGGAGTGGGAGCCGTACCCCGTTCCCGTCGCCGCGGCCGAGGCGCGGTACGCGGTGATGGGAGCTCCCTCCGAGATCGCCGCGTCCCTGGGGCACGACGCCACCGTCGTCACCGGCCTCGATGAACTGGCGGACTCCGGCCGGGCGGTCCCCCCGGTCGTCCTGGCCTTCGTCGACCGGCCGGAAGCCGGTGACGACGCCTGCGCCACCACGGAGCGCAACCTCCACCAGGTGCTGCGATGGACCCAGGCCTGGCTCCGTGACCATCGATTCTCCGGCGCACGCCTGGTCATCGTGACCCGTGACGCGGTCCACGACGACACGCCCCGGCCCGATCCCGCCGCGGCAGCGGTCCGGGGCTTCGTCCGCAGCGCGCAGACAGAGAACCCGGACCGGTTCGTGCTCGTGGACACCGACGACCGAAGCGCCTCGTGGGCATGCCTCCCGGCCGCCGCCGGGACGGGAGAATCCCAGCTGAGGATTCGGGACGGAGCGGTGTCCACCCCACGGCTGACGCCGGTCCACGGGTCCGCACCGGCCGGGGCCGCTCCCCGTCTCGACGCCGGGACGGTACTGATCACGGGAGGCACCGGCGGACTGGGCGCCCTGCTGGCCCGTCACCTCGTGCACCGCCACAGGGTCCGCCGACTGGTGCTGACCAGCAGGCGCGGACCGGGGGCGCCCGCGGCGGCCGGGCTCCGCGACGAACTGGCCGCCGCGGGCGCGCACGTGGAGACGATCGCCTGCGACGTCACCGACCGTGCGGCCGTCGCCGCCCTGATCGCGTCGGTGCCGCAGGAGCATCCCCTCACCGCCGTGGTCCACTGCGCGGCCGCACTGGACGACGGAGTCCTGGCGGCGCAGACCGCGGACCGCGTCGACGCGGTGCTTGCGCCGAAGGCCCGCGGCGCCTGGCACCTGCACGAGCTGACCAGGCATCTGGACCTGTCCGCGTTCGTGCTGTTCTCCTCGGTCGCGAGCGTGCTGGGGACAGCTGGGCAGACCGGCTACGCGGCTGCCAACGCGTTCCTCAACGGGCTGGCGGAGCGCCGGCGCGCCGAGGGCCTGGTCGCCGACGCGTTGTGCTGGGGCTACTGGGAGCACCCCAGCGAACTCGGCGCCGGACTGCGGGAAGCGGACATCGCCCGCCTGCGGAGGCAGGGCGTGCGGCCGATGCCGCCGCACGAAGGCCTGGCGCTCTTCGACACGGCGATCTCACGCGACGAGCCGGTACTGGTACCGGCGCGCCTGGACCGTTCCGCGCTCGGTGCGCTGCGCGGCGGCCGCACCGGTTCCCCGCCCCCGAGCGGCGCCGACCCGGGCCGTGCGGAGCAGCGCGACACCGCCGCCCCGGACCTCGCCCGGCAGATCAGGTCCCTGCCGCGGGCCGGCGCCGAGGCGGTGCTGATCGAGGCCGTTCGAGCGGAGACCGCACGCGTCCTCGGCCACGACGGGGCCGTGCCCGTCGAACCCACCGCGGCGTTCCGGGACCTCGGCCTGGATTCGCTGATGGCGGTCGAGCTGCGGAACAGGCTCGCCGCGGTGACCGAGCTGAAACTGCCCGTCACGCTCGCCTTCGACCATCCCAATCCGCGGGCCCTCGCGGAGTACCTGATGGCGTGCGTCGACCCCGGCGCGCCCACCGTCCGGGAGTCCTCGGTCCAGCGTCTGACGAGCGAGATCGCGGCGTTGGGCAACCGGCTGGAGGAAGCCCTGCCGGACCTCGCGGGCGACGACCGGGCCGCCGTGTCCAAGCTTCTTGGCGAGCTCCAGGGCCGGGTCCGTCCGGTGTCGGACGACGCGGCGACCGGCAAGGTCGCCGACCGGATCAGCGCGGCCTCGGCCGGAGAGCTGCTCTCGCTGCTGGACGAAGAGCTCGGCTAGCCCGTGCCACCGCGAGATGCGCGGTCCGGTAGGCACCGCACGACCGACCGAACGAAAGACACTCCCAGGGAAGAGCGATGACTGACGACGACAACGCTCATCTTCTCGACTACCTCAAGCGGACCTCGCTCGAGCTGATCGAAACACGCCGGCAGCTGAAGGAGTCGACGGAGGCCGCCGCCGAGCCGATCGCGATCGTGGGTGTCGCGTGCCGCTACCCGGGGGAAGTGGCCTCACCGGAAGCCCTCTGGGACCTCGTGCAGGCCGGCCGGGACGCCGTCTCGGACTTCCCGGCGGACCGCGGCTGGGATCTGGAGCGTCTCCACGACCCGGATCCGGACCACCCGGGGACGTGCTCCACGCGGTCGGGCGGGTTCCTGCGGGACGCCGGTGACTTCGACGCCGACTTCTTCGGGATAAGCCCGCGCGAGGCGCTGGCCGCCGACCCCCAGCACCGGCTGCTGCTGGAGACCTCCTGGGAATCGCTGGAACGGGCCGGCATCGACCCGTCGACCCTGCGCGGCAGTGCCACCGGAGTCTTCTCGGGCCTCGCGTACTTCGGCTACGGAAACCACCACGTGACCCCCGAGGCCATCTCGGGTTACGGACAGACCGGCGCGCTGCTGAGCATGGCGTCCGGGCGGGTGTCCTACGCGCTGGGCCTAGAGGGGCCGGCGCTGTCGATCGACACCGCGTGCTCGTCGTCGCTGGTCGCGGTCCACCAGGCCGTACGGTCCCTGCGCCAGGGCGAGTGCTCGCTCGCCCTGGCCGGAGGCGCCACGGTCATGGCGACGTCCCAGGTGTTCCGGGAGATGTCGCGGCAGCGCGGCCTGGCGGCGGACGGCCGCTGCAAGGCCTTCGCCGACGCGGCCGACGGCACCGGCTTCTCCGAGGGCGCGGGCGTACTGGTACTGGAGCGGCTGTCCGACGCGCGGCGTCACGGCCGGCGGATCTGGGCGCTGATCCGGGGGTCGGCCATCAACCAGGACGGCGCGTCGAACGGCATGACCGCGCCCAACGGCCCGGCCCAGCAGCGGGTGATCCGGGCGGCGCTGGCGGACGCCCAGGTACGGGCGAGCGATGTGGACGTGGTGGAGGCACACGGGACCGGCACGACCCTGGGCGACCCCGTGGAGGCGCAGGCCGTCCTGGCCACCTACGGACAGGAGAGGGACCCCCACCGGCCGCTGTGGATCGGCTCGTTGAAGTCGAACATCGGCCACACCCAGGCGGCCGCGGGCGTCGGCGGAATCATCAAGATGATCATGGCGATGCGGCACAGGGTCATGCCCAGGACGTTGCACGTGGACCGCCCGACGCGCCACGTGGACTGGTCGGCCGGGACGGTGGAGCTGCTGACCGGCGCCACGAAGTGGCCACAGACCGAGGGTCGCCCCCGGCGCGCGGGCGTCTCCGCCTTCGGTGCCAGCGGCACGAACGCGCACCTGATCCTGGAGGAAGCCCCCGAAGAGGCGCCGGTGCCTGCCGCCGCTCCCCTACCCGGCGGCGCGGGAAGCCTGGTGCCGTGGGTCGTGTCGGCACGCTCGCAGGAGGCGCTGCGGGCCCAAGCGGAGAAGCTGCGCGCCTTCGCCGCCGCCGGCCAGGGCATCGACCTCGCGGATGTCGGGTCGTCACTCGTGTCGTGCCGGTCGAGCTTCGACCACCGGGCGGTCGTACTGGGCAGGGACCGGGACGAGTTGCTGAGCGCTCTGGCCTCGCTGAGCGACGGCACGGAGACCGCGAGCGTGGTCCAGGGCGTCGCCACCGGCCGGGGCGGCACGGTCTTCATGTTCCCCGGCCAGGGATCGCCGTGGGCGGGCGTGGCCGGGCAGCTCTACGCGGCCTTCCCCGTCTTTGCCCGGAGCCTGGACGAGGTGTGCGAGCGCCTCGACCGCCGGCTGCCCTTCGCGCTGAAGCCGCTGCTCCTGGCCGACACGACCGAGCAGGGCCGGCAGGACGCACAGCGCACCGACATCGCGCAGCCCGCGCTCTTCGCCCTCCAGGTGGCTCTCTACCGGCTCGTGGCGCACTACTGCGGGCAGCCCGACCGCCTGCTCGGGCACTCGGTCGGGGAGATAGCCGCCGCGCACGTCTCCGGTGCCCTCGACCTCGACAGCGCGGCCGGGCTCGTGGCTGTGCGGGGGCGGATCATGCAGGAGCTCGCCGAACGCGGCGCCATGCTGGCGGTGCGTTCCTCGGAAGCCGAACTGGACCCGCTGCTCGGCGAGTTCGGCCGGGTCGGCGTCGCCGCCGTCAACGGCCCGGACTCGGTGGTGGTCTCGGGCGACCGTGACGAGATCGCCGTGCTGCGGGAGCGACTGAAGGCCCGCGGCACCTCCGCGAAACCGCTCGACGTTGACCACGCCTTCCACTCCCCGCTCATGGACACGGTCCTGGACGAGTTCGCGGCGGCGATCGACGGGATCCCGGCGGGAAGCATGGCGATCCCCGTGATCTCCACGCTGTCCGGCCGCGAGGCCACCGCCGAGCAACTGACGTCCGTCGCGCACTGGGTGGACCACATACGCCGGCCCGTGCGCTTCTTCTCGGCCGTGGAGTGCGCCCGCGCGGCCGGTACGAGCGTCTTCCTGGAGGTCGGGCCGGGTGCCGGTCTCACCGGGATCACCAAAGAGGCGTTCGCCGCCGTGGAAGCGGACGACGCGACGGCCTTGTCCGTGTCGCGGCGGGGCCGTGCGGCCGTCGACACGCTGATCCGCGCGCTGGCCCAACTGCACGTCGTGGGGCGGCCCGTCGACTGGGACGCCCTGTTCGGAGCGCGTCGCCGCGTGGATCTCCCGACGTACGCCTTCCAGCGTCGGCGTTACTGGCTGGACTTCCTGGCCGCGACGGGCACGGCGGAGGTGTCCGATGCCGGTCTGACCGATCCGCGCCACCCGATGCTGGGTGCCGTGGTGGACCACCCCGGCACCGACGACACGGTGTTCACGGGCCTGTGGTCGCTGCGCACCCACGCGTGGCTGGCCGACCACGCCGTGTTCGGCGCTGCCGTGGTGCCGGCCACGGCCTTTCTGGACCTCGCGCTGTCGGCGGGCGGTTTCGTCGGCTGTACGACGGTCGAGGAACTCTCCCTGGAAGTACCCCTGGTGGTTCCCGCGTTGGGCGACGTGCAGGTACGGATCGTCGTCGGGGCGGAGGACGGAACGGGGCGCCGCTCGCTGAGCGTGTACGCGCGCCCGGCCGCGGAGGGCAGCCCGGCCGGCCCCTGGACCCGCCACGCGACAGGCGGCCTGACACCCACCCTTGCGAGCACCGGGACGACACCCGCGCTCCTCGCTTGGCCGCCTGCCGGAGCGGAACAGGTCGACATCAGCGGTCTGTACGACTCCTTCGCCGACGTGGGCTTCGACTACGGGCCCGCGTTCCGCGGCCTGCGGGAGGTGTGGCGGCGCCGCGACGAACTCTTCGCCGCGGCCACGCTGCCCCCGGCGGCCGACGACTCCACCGGCCCCGGATTCACCCTGCACCCGGCCCTGATGGATGCCGCGCTGCACGCTGTGGTGGCCGGTGGTGTCCTCACGTTCGCGCAGGGCCGGGGGTGGCTGCCCTTCTCGTGGTCCGGAGCAGTCCCGGCCGGGGAGTGCGGCTCGACCGTGCGGCTCCGGATCACGCCGGTCGACGACGGCGTCGTGACCGTGACGGCCGCCGACGAGAGCGGCCGCGAGCTCGCTCGTATCGGAGCGCTGACGTTCCGGCCGACGAGCGCCGAGCAGCTGCGCACGGCGGGCGGTGGCCGCACACCGTCCCTCTACGAGCTGGAGTGGGCGCCGGTCCGGCCCCGGGCGGGTGACGTCCCCCGTGAGCCGTGGGCCGTCCTCGGTACGGGCGACGGCCTGGCCGGCGAACTCCGCGCGGCCGACGGCATCGAGGTCCGCCCGCACCCGTCCATGGACTCGGTCGTCGCCGGGGAACCACCCCGGCACGTCGTCCTGTGCCCCGACGACTTCGCCGATGCCGATGCCGATGCCGGTCTGCTGGGCTCGGTCAGCGCGGCGGACGCCCGAGTCCTCGGCTGGACGCAGCACTTCCTCGCCGAGGCGTCGCTCGCGCAATCAACGCTGGTCGTCCTCACCCGCCTGGCTCTCGACACCGGCCGGGGCGAGAGCGTCGAGAGCCTGCCCGGCGCCTCCGTATGGGGGCTGATCCGCTCCGCGCAGTCCGAGCATCCCGGCCGGATCCGGCTGGTGGACACCGACGGCGAGACCACGTCCTGGGCCCAGCTCCGCCACGCGCTCGCCCTCGACGAGGACCAACTGGCCGTGCGCGGCGGGACGTTGCTCGCCCCCCGTCTGACGTCCGCCCCGCCCGCGAGCCACCGCGCCGAGCCACCGGCGGCCGGCGCCCACCGTCTGGGCATCGTGGACAAGGGGACCCTGGAGAACCTAACCTTCGTCCCCTGCCCCGAGGTGGAGGCTCCCCTCACTAGCGGTCAGGTCCGGGTCTCCGTACAGGCCGCGGGACTCAACTTCCGCGACGTCACGATCGCTCTGGGACTGGTGAAAGGCACGACCTTCGATGCCGGGATCGGCAGCGAGGGCGCCGGAACCGTGCTGGAGGTGGCGGACGACGTCACCGGTCTCGCCCCCGGCGACCGCGTGATGGGCATGTTCCCCGGCGCGTTCGGCCGCGTGGCGGTGGCGGACCACCGCCTGCTCATGGCCGTCCCCGGCGCGTGGAGTCACGCCGAGGCGGCCTCCGTACCGGGCGCGTTCCTCACTGCCTACTACGCCCTCTTCCATGTGGCGCGGCTGGAGAAGGGGCAGCGGATCCTCATCCACGCCGCCGCCGGCGGGGTGGGCATGGCCGCCGTCCAACTGGCGCAGCACATCGGCGCCGAGGTCTACGCGACCGCGAGCCCGGCGAAGTGGCCCGCCCTGCGCGAGATGGGACTGGACGACGCCCACCTGGCGTCGTCACGGGACCTGAAGTTCGCCGACGCGTTCCTCGCCGCCACCGGCGGCCGAGGCGTGGACGTGGTGCTCAACTCCCTGGCGCGCGAATTCGTCGACGCCTCCCTGCGGCTGCTCCCGGAGGGCGGCGGTTTCGTCGAGATGGGCAAGACCGACATCCGCGATCCCCGGCAGGTCGCCGCGGAGCACCCCGGCGTCGGCTACCGGGCCTTCGACCTCTACGAAGCGGGACCGGCGGCGATCCACGTGATGTTCCGGGCGGTCATGGAGCTGTTCACCGCCGGGCAGGTGCGGCCGATCCCGGTCTCGGTCCGCGACATCCGTGACGCGGCCAAGACGTTCCGCGAGATGAGCCAGGGCCGTCACACCGGAAAGCTGGTCCTCGACATCGGCGGCGGCCTCGGCGGCGGAACCGTACTGGTCACCGGCGGGACCGGGGGAGTGGGCTCACGCGTGGCCCGCCACCTCGTCGCCGCGCACGGGGTCCGCAGCCTGGTGCTCGCGAGCCGTCGCGGCAGCACGGCGTCCGGGGCGTCCGAACTGGTCGCGGACCTGGAGAAGGCGGGCGCGCTCGTCAGCGTCGTGGACTGCGATGTGTCGGATCGCGCGGCCGTGGCAGATCTGCTCGCACGCATGCCCGCCGGACATCCGCTGACGGCGGTGGTGCACGCGGCGGGCGAGCTGGCGGACAAGACCTTCGCGTCCCTGACCGCGCAGGACCTCGACGACGCGCTGCGGGCCAAGGCGGGCGGCGCGGTCAATCTGCACGAGCTCACCCAGGGACGGCCGCTCTCCGCGTTCATCGTCTTCTCCGCGCTGGCAGGCACGCTCGGCACGGCAGGACAGGCGAACTACGCCGCCGCCAACGGCTTCCTGGACGGTCTGGCGGCACAGCGCGCGGCCGCCGGCCTGCCCGGCACGTCCCTGTGCTGGGGATGGTGGGAGCAGACCAGCGGCATGACCGAGGACCTGGACGAGACGGACCTCGCGCGCGTCCGGCGCCTGGGCGTCGCCCCGATGTCGACACCGGAGGCGCTGGCCGCCTTCGACGCCGCACGGACGCTCGGCACGGCCGTCGTGATCCCGGCCCGGCTGAACCTGCCGGCGCTGCGGAACACGGCCGGTGACGAGCTGCCGCTCCTCCTGCGCGGCCTCGTCGACGGCGGCCGCGCACACCCCGCGAGGGAGGGCGCCGCCGGCGTCCGCGGCCTGCCCGCCACCTTGGCCACGCTGCCGCTGGAGCAGGCGGAACCGGTCGTGCTGGACTGGGTCCGTGACCAAGTGGCCGTCGTGCTCGGCTATCCCACCGGCGCTGACGTCGACGCGGACCTGTCGTTCACCCACCTCGGCTTCGACTCGCTGACCTCCGTCGAACTGTGCAACCGCCTGGCCTCCCGGACCGGACTGCGTCTGGCGTCCACCCTCGTCTTCAGTTATCCGACCCCCCGCGAGCTGGGCGGGCACCTCCTCGGCCTGCTTCGCCCGGCGCCGCGCGCGCATCTGGCCGGGGACGAGGATATCCGGGACGTGCTGCGGACCGTCCCCATCGACAGACTGCGCGACTCGGGGATCCTCGAACAGCTCCTGGCCTGCGCGGACCCGGCGGAACCGGACGCGGCCGAGCAGGCCGAGGACCCGGTCACCGGCGCGGCCGGACTGGCGGCCATGGACCTGGACGCACTGGTCGACCTGGCCCTGGACGAGCTGAACGAGCTGGACGAGAGGGGCAACTGACGTGAACCACTCCGTGGATCGCCGCGCGGACGGCTCGGACCGGGTCCAGCAGGCACTCCGCACCCTGCTGGAGGAGCGAGACCGTCTCCGGCGGGAGAACGACGCCCTGAAGGCCGGTCGCGGGGAGCTGGTCGCCGTGGTCGCGATGGCGTGCCGCTACCCCGGCGGCGTCGCGACGCCCGAGGACCTCTGGGACCTGGTCCGCGAAGGCCGGGACGCGGTGGGGGAGTTCCCCGCGGACCGCGGATGGCGGGACGTCTACGACCCCGACCCCGACGCGGTGGGCCGCTCCTACGTGCGCCACGGAGGATTCCTGGCCGACGCCGCCGACTTCGACGCCGACTTCTTCGGCATCAGCCCGCGCGAGGCGCTCGCCGTCGACCCGCAGCAGCGCATGCTTCTGCAGACGTCCTGGGAGGCCTTCGAGCGGGCGGGCATCGTCCCCGCGTCGGTGCGCGGCTCGGACGTCGGCGTCTTCTCCGGGGTCAGCTCCTCCGAGTACGGGTCGCGTTTCCTGGAGGCCGGCGGGGGCGACCTGGAGGGCTATCTGATGCACGGCAGCGCGCCGAGCGTCGCCTCCGGCCGGGTGGCGTACGAACTCGGGCTGACCGGGCCAGCGGTGACGGTCGACACGGCGTGCTCCTCGTCCCTGGTGGCCCTGCACCTGGCGGTGCAGTCGCTGCGTGCGGGGGAGTGCTCGCTGGCTCTGGCGGGCGGCGCGTCGGTGATGTCGACGCCGGCGATCTTCCTGGAGTTCTCCCGGCAGCGCGGCCTGTCGGCCGACGGGCGGTGCCGGTCGTTCGCGGACGGCGCCGACGGAACCGGATGGGCGGAAGGAGTGGGGGTGCTCCTGCTGGAGCGGCTGTCCGACGCACGCGCCAACGGCCACCCCGTGCTCGCCGTGATCCGCGGTTCCGCGGTCAACCAGGATGGTGCCAGCAACGGCCTCACCGCCCCCAACGGTCTGGCCCAGGAGAAGGTGATCCGGCGGGCACTGGCGAACGCGGGCGTCACGGCCCGCGAGGTGGACGCGGTCGAGGCCCATGGCACCGGCACCGCGCTCGGGGACCCCATCGAGGCGGGCGCCCTGCTGGCCGCCTACGGGCACGACCGCGCCGCGGGCCGGCCGCTGTGGCTCGGGTCCATGAAGTCGAACATCGGTCATGCCCAGGCCGCCGCCGCGGTGGCCGGGGTGATCAAGATGGTGATGGCCATGCGGAACGGCTTCCTGCCGAAGACGCTGCACGCACACGTGCCCTCACGGCATGTCGACTGGTCGTCCGGAGCGGTCGAACTGCTGGTGGACGGACGGGAGTGGGTCCGTGGGGAGGGCCCGCGCCGGGCCGGGGTGTCCTCGTTCGGAGTCAGCGGCACCAACGCGCACGTGATCCTGGAGGAGGAACCGGGGCCGCGGCCGGGCCGCGCCCCCGAGGCGGCTCCGGGCGGTCCGGTGCCGTGGGTCCTGTCGGGCAAGGACGCGGCGGCCGTGCGGCGGCAGGCCGAGAAGCTGCGCGCGTTCGCCGTGGCCGAGCCGGACCTGGATGTCGCTGCCGTCGGGTGCTCATTGGTCTCCAGCCGGTCGCGGTTCGCGCACCGTGCGGTGGTGGTGGGTCGGGACCGGGATGAGCTGCTGAGCGGCCTGGCCCTGCTGCGCGACGGCTCGGAGTCCGCGGGAGTCTTCCGCGGCGTGGCCGGTGACCCAGGTGGCGCCGTCTTCATGTTCCCGGGGCAGGGCTCGCAGTGGGCCGGGATGGGGCTGCAGCTCTACGCCGACTTCCCTGTCTTCGCCCGGTCCCTCGACGACTGCGCGGCCGCCCTGGCCGAGTGGGTCGACTGGTCCCTGCTCGACGTGCTGCACGGCGCGGAAGGCGCGCCGGGCCTGGAGCGGGTCGATGTCGTCCAGCCGGCGCTGTTCTCCGTCATGGTGTCCCTGGCCGCCCTGTGGCGGTCCTGGGGCGTGGAACCGGCCGCGGTGGTGGGGCACAGCCAGGGCGAGATGGCGGCGGCGTACGTCTGCGGTGCGCTGTCCCTGCGGGATGCCACCCGGATCGTGGCGCTGCGCAGCAAGGCGCTGAAGAGGCTGGTCGGTCACGGCGGGATGGCTTCGGTCTCCGCGTCCGCCGCGTACGTCACGGAATGCCTGGCTCCGTGGCAGGACCGGGTGAGCCTCGCTGTCGTCAACGGGCCCCGCTCGGTGGTGGTTTCCGGAGAACCGGCCGCCCTCGACGAGTTCGTCGCGAAGATGACGGCCGAGGGAACCCAGGCACGGAGGATCCCGGTCGACTACGCCTCCCATTCACCGCAGGTGGCGCGTGTCCGGGACGAGGTGACGGGCGCGCTGGCCGACGTGCTGCCGCACGGCGCGAAGCTGCCCTTCTACTCGACGCTGCACGGCCGCAGGATCGACCCCGCGGAGCTGACGGCGGAGTACTGGTACCGCAATCTGCGCGAGAAGGTCCTCTTCGAGTCCTCCGCGCGGCGGCTGGTCGACGACGGATTCCGGCTGTTCATCGAGATGAGCCCGCACCCCGTACTGACCGTACCCGTGCAGGAGATCCTCGAGGACAGGGACGACGCGATGGTCCTGTCGTCGTCGCGTCGCGACCGGGGCGAGACGGAGGCACTGATCGGATCGCTGGCCCGACTCCACGTGCGGGGCGGGGACGTGGACTGGCAGGCCCTCATCGGGCGGCGCCCTCGCGTGGACCTTCCGACCTACGCCTTCCGCCGCCGGCGGTACTGGCTGGACTCCTCGCCCGCCGAGGCCGCGGCGCCCCTACCCCCGACGGACCAGCAGCCGGAGGCCGACGAGCCGCCCGGCTCCCTACCGGAGCGGCTCGCGGCGCTCGCCGGCGGCGACGCCGCGCGCCTCGTGCTGGACCACGTCCTGGAGAAGGTCGCCGCCGTCCTCGGACACCGCTCCGGTGAGAGCATCGACCCCGACCAGGGCTTCAAGGACATCGGATTCGACTCGCTGCTCTCGGTGGAACTCACCAAACGCCTCGCCGCCTCGACGGGACTCAGGCTGCGCCCGAACCTGGTGCTGCTGCATCCGTCCCCGCGGCTGATCGCCGAGCACCTCACGACTGCCATGACGAACCGCGCCACCGTCCCGCCGACGGGACAGTCTTGACCACCTTTTTCACGTCGGTGAAAGTGGGAAAGAGCCGCGAAATTCCAGTTTCCGCGCACGTTTTGCTGAGAGGTTGATCCGTGTGGGTTCGTTCGACGTGTCGGCTGCACACAAGGGAATGTGGCTGGCGCAGAAAATATCCCCCGAAAGACTCAACCACGCGCTCACCATCTGGGACGTGAACGGCGCGCTGGATGAGGCGGCGATGGAATCCGCCTTCCTGCATGTCATGGGCGAAGCCGAGGTGCTGCGCGTCAATTTCGTCGACGACGGCAGCGGTCTGCGTCTCGTCCCCCGGGAGTTGGGGGACTGGCAGCCGTTCTTCCTGGACGTCAGCGCCGAGGCGGACGCCGAGCACGAGGCGCGCGAGGCGCTGGCCGAGATGCTGCGGCACCCGTTCGACCTGGAGCACGACCTGCTGTTCCGGCTGGGCGTCGTCAGGATCGCGGCGGACCGCTCCCTCGTGGCGATCGCCTACCACCACCTCATATCGGACGGCTTCGGCGCGGGCGGCCTCGTGTCACGGCGCCTCGCCGAGGTCTACACGGCGATCCTGCGAGGCGCGGACGTCCCGGAACCGCCACAGCCCTGGGACGCGGCGTCCTACGCGGACGTGGCGACGCGGTACCTCGACTCACCGGAGTTCACCGAGGACACGCGGTTCTGGCGCGACTACCTCGCGGACGCGCCCCCGCCCGCGCAGATCCCGCGCATCGTCATGTCCGACGCGCTGCGGGCCGAGCTCTCGCAGCCCGTGAGCAGAGCCGACCGCTGGTCACAACTGAGCTCGTCCATCGGCATGGTGAGCCGCACGCTGACCGTTCCGCACGCCGAGGCCGCGGCATGGACCGAGGCGGCCAGGTCGCTCGGCGTGTGGATGTCGGCCATGGTCACCGCGGCCGCGGCCACGTACTTCCGGCACCGCTGCGACGAGCCCGAGTTCCTCCTCTCGCTGGCCGTGGGCAACCGGACCGGGACGCTGCGCGGAACGCCGGGACTGGCGGTGAACGTGGTCCCCGTGCGCGCGAGAGTCCCGCTCGGCGCGAGCTTGGCGCAGACGGCCGAGGCGATCGTCGACGAGACCTACGAGATCGTCGGCCACACCGCCTGCCACTACTCGGTGATACAGCGGGCGAGCGGAACCGACGCGAGCGGCCGCGGCAGTTTCGGCGCCGTCGTCAACGTCGTTGAGTTCGCCGAGGAGCTCGACTTCGCCGGCTCTCCCGCGCGCCACCTCGGCGCGACGACCGGCACCTTCGACGAACTGTCGATCGGCGTCTATACGGACGGCGGCGCGGACAGCGACCTGTTCCTGCGGCTCGACGCCCCCGCGGGCATGTACTCCGGAGCGGAACTGCGCTTCATCGGCACGGAACTGATCGCCTCCGTCCGTGCACTGCTGGCGGACGTCTCAGCGCCCGTCGGAGCGCTGGGCCTGACGGAAGCGGTACGGGACGACGGGCCGACAGCGCGCCAGGGCAGCGGTGAACCGCTGCCGGATCTGTCGGTGCCGGACCTGTTCGCCCGGCAGGTGGAGGCGGCTCCCGACGCGACGGCACTGGTCGGCAAAGGCTCCCGGGTCACCTACCGGGAACTGGACGAACAGGCGAGCCGGATCGCCGGGGCACTGCGACGCCGGGGTGTCGGACCGGAGACGGTCGTGGCCGTGGACCTGCCGCGATCCGTCGAACTCGCCGTCGCCCTACTGGGTGTCGCGAAGGCGGGCGGGGCGTACGTGCCGGTCGGCCCGGAGCTGTCCGCGGAGCGGAGCAGAGCGGTGGTGCACGACGCCGCGGCGCACATCGTGCTCACCGACCCGGAGACGGCCGCGACCCGTGGGGCCGAACACGACGTCCCCACCGTCGTGTTCGGCGACATCCTGTCCGAGCCGGCCGACGAGGGCGTGCGGCCGACGCGCGTCACACCGCGCCCGGACAACGTACTGGCCGTCATGTACGACCGCGGAGCGGCCCCGGGGATCGCCCTGACGCACCGGAACCTGCACCGCCTCGTCCGGGACACCAACTGGCGGGAGGGCGGCCGCGGCGCCGTGCGGTGGCAGTCACCGCACGGCTCGGACGCGCTCGCCCTCGAACTGTGGACGCCCTTGCTGAACGGCGGCCGGGTGGTCGTGGCACCGGAAGCCCAGGACGCCGACCTGCCGGCCGCCCCGGGACCGGGGGACGAGGCCTCCACGATCCGGCTCTCGACCGACCGGTTCGCACAGATCGCGGCGGAGCGCCCCGAGGACCTCGCCGGAGTGCGCGAGGTGTGGATCAGCGGCGACCGGGTCCCCGCCGCCGCGGTCCGCCGGGTGCGGACGGCGGCTCCTGAACTCGCCGTCGTCCAGGGATACGGTGCGACGGAATCGCCCCTGTTCGCCGTGGGCCGCCAGGAACCGGACGACGACCCGGTGGGTCCCACGGCGGCACTCGGCCACCCTGCGGACGGCACCGCCCTGTACGTACTGGGCCCGGGCCTGGCACCCGTCCCCGCCGGCGTGGTCGGAGAGCTGTACGTGGCGGGGCCCGGCCTGGCGCGTGGGTACGCGGGCCGCCCCCGGCGGACCGCCGAGCAGTTCGTGGCCTGCCCCTTCGGCCCGGCGGGCGGTCTGATGTACCGGACCGGGGAGCGGGTCCGCCGTGACGCCCGTGGCCGGGTCGACCACGTGGGCCAGGTCGGCGCCTCGACGTATGTGCAGGGAGCCCGCGTCGAACCGGCCGAAGTCGAAGACGTGCTGTGCGAACACCCCGAGGTGCTCCGGGCGGTGGTCGCCGGGGCGCCGGACCCCTCGGGGCAGCGGCGTCTCGTGGCGTACGTCGTGCCGGTGGGCCGCCGGACCTCCGGCGGGAACGCGGGCGCCGGTGAAGGAGGCGACGCCCTGGACGACCGGCTACGCCGTTTCGTCGCGGCGCGGCTGCCGGACTTCATGGTTCCGTCGCTGTTCATGGTGGTGGAACGCCTGCCGGTGACCACGGACGGGAGGGTGGACCGGGTGTCGTTGCCGGAGCCCCGGTTCGACGACACGAAGTACCGGGCGCCGCGCAACCGTACGGAACAGGTGCTGGCCGAGGCGTTCGCCGACGTGCTCGAAGTGGACCGCGTGGGAATCGACGACGACTTCTTCGATCTCGGCGGCAACTCACTGCGGGCCATCAGGCTGGTCGGACTGATCCGGGCGGAGCTGGGCCTGGAGGTCTCGATCCGCACGCTGTTCGCGGCACGGAGCATTTCCGGGCTCGTGGCCGTGGCGGAGCGTCTTTCCCACTCCAGTCGGCCGGCTCTGCGCAGAAGGACGCGCGACGGGCACGTTCTCTGAGTTGTCCACTGTCTCGCCGACGGGACGTCGCTCCGGACCCCTTTTCTTTAATGGTGCACCGGGTCGGTCTACGTTGGCTGAGCGACCGAAGGGAAATTCAAGTCTGATTTCTCACAGACCTGTTGAGGATCAAAAGCCATTGGCTGACAAAGCGAAATGATTCACACATCCACGCCGGAGGAAGATTTCTCCATGAGTGATCGTGAACGCGATATCTACGACGTGGTCGGCGTTGGATTCGGTCCGGCCAACCTGTCCCTCGCCGTCGCGCTGGAAGAGTCCCGGGCCCATGGCGGGGACAGGGGCGACATCAGCAGCCTCTTCCTGGAGCGTCAGGCCTCCTTCGGATGGCACCGCAACATGCTGTTGCCGTCGGCGACCATGCAGATCTCCTTCCTCAAGGACCTGGTCACCTTCCGCAATCCCACGTCGAGCTTCAGCTTCATCTCGTACCTGCACGCCTCGGGCCGGCTCCCGCAGTTCGTGAACAACCAGGACTTCTTCCCCACGCGCCAGGAGTTCCACAAGTACCTGGAGTGGGCGCAGTCGAGGGTGGCCGACCGCATCGTCTACGGCTCGGAGGTGCGGTCCATCCGGCCGGCGTCCCCCGCCGCCCCGGAGCGGTCCGACCTCCTGCGGATCGAGGTGACGGACACCGCGGGCTGCGACAGCCGGACCGTCATGGCGCGCAACGTCGTGATCTCCACCGGCCTGGTCCCGAGCATGCCCGAGGGCGCCGAGCGCGACGACCGGGTCTGGCACAGCTCGGAGTTCCTTGAGAAGTACCGCAGGATGAACCCCCGCGAACTGCGCAGGGTCGCGGTCGCCGGGGCCGGCCAGAGCGCTGCCGAGATCGTCAGATTCCTCTACGACGAGCTTCCGCAGGCCCAGGTGTGTGCCGTCGTCCCGTCCTACGGCTACTCCATCGCCGACGACTCACCCTTCGCCAACCAGGTCTTCGACCCGAGCGCCGTGGACGACTACTACTTCGGCTCTCCCGAGACACGGAACGCCTTCTGGCGTTACCACCGCAACACGAACTACGCCGTCGTGGACGACGACGTGATCCGGGGGCTCTACCGCAGGTCCTACGACGACGAGGTACAGGGCGACAGACGGCTGGAGTTCCTGAACCTCACGCGGGTCACCGGAGTCAAGCGCGTCGGCACCGAGACCCGGCTGTCGCTGCAGCGCGGCCCCGACGCCGAGGTGCGCGAACTCGACGTCGACGTCCTCGTCTGCGCCACCGGCTACGACGCGATGGAGCCGACCGGCCTGCTCGGCGATCTCGATGGTCTTTGCCTGCGCGACGAGGCTGGTCGCTACCGCGTGGAGCGTGACTACCGCATCGTGACCGAACCGGAGATGCGGTGCGGCATCTACCTCCAGGGCGGCACCGAGCACACCCACGGGCTCACGTCCTCGCTGCTGTCGAACCTGGCGTTCCGCAGCGGCGAGATCGTCGACTCGATCGCCGCCCGGCGGACGGCGCACGACGCCGGAGCTGCGGCCGTCACCACCGAGGCCGGAGGTGACATCAGTGCAGGAGCAGTGGGTACGGCGCTATCGGGATGACGACAAGTGCGCGACGAAGCTGATCTGCTTCCCGCCGGCCGGCGCCGGGGCGAGCACCTTCCGCACGTGGGCCCAGGGACTTCCGACGGACATCGGGGTGCTCGGCATCCGCTACCCGGGCAGGGAGGACCGGCTGAACGAGCCGGTGCCCACCCGGCTGGAGGACCTCGCGGACGACATCGCCGACGTGCTGGGCGACCTGACGGGGCATCGGCTCGTCCTGTTCGGCCACAGCATGGGCGCCTCCGTGGCCCACGAGGTGGCGCTGAGGTTCCAGGAGCGAGGGCATCCACCGGCCGCCCTGTGCGTGTCGGGCAGGCAGCCGACGCACGCACTGGCCAGCCGTCCCATGATCTTCGGGACCGACGAGGAGATCATCGCGCACATCGTGAGCTTCGACGCGAGCCGTGCGGAGATCTTCGCGGACGAGGGCCTGCGGGAGATCGTGCTCCCCGCGATCCGCGCGGACTACCGCTTGGTGGACGAGTACGACGGCGGCCCCCGGCCGCTGCTCGACTGCCCGGTGTACGGCTACACCGGTGACGAGGACACCCAGGTCACCCCGGAGCAGATGCGCCGCTGGGGGGAACTGACCCGCGGTGACTTCCGGCTCCGGGTGTTCCCCGGGGGGCACTTCTACCTCCGGGCCGAAGAAGCCCCGCTGCTGGCGGACGTGACCCGCGTCCTCACCGCGGACAAGTCCCCCTCGGCGACCGCTCCATGACGAGAATGACGACGTGAACGACGACGGCTCACGGAACAGTGGAACGGTTCCGTGAGCCGTCGTCGTCGTTCGGGGTCACACGTCCCAGGTGGCCATGAGGCTCTTGACTCCGTGGATGTCGGCGGCCTCGGGGCGCAGGGGGACCTGGTCGGCCGGGACGGCCAGGCGCAGGGTGGGGAAGCGTTCGAAGAGCGCGGTGAAGGCGACGCGGAGTTCGATGCGGGCGAGTTGGCTGCCCAGGCACATGTGGACGCCGTGTCCGAAGGCCAGGTTTCCGCCGTCGTTCCTGCGCAGGTCGAGCGCGTGCGGGTCGGCGAAGCGCTCGGGGTCACGGTTCGCGGTGTTGTACGACAGGACCACCGTGGTACCGGCCTTGACCGTCCGGCCGCCGAGCTCGACGTCTTCCAGCGCCGTCCGCTGGAAGCTCTTGGCGACACTCACGTAGCGCAGCAGTTCCTCCACCGCCGAGTCGGCGATCCCGGGATCGGCGCGCCAGGCGGCCAGCTGCGCGGGGTGGCGCAGGAGCGACCAGGTGCCGAGCGACAGTACGTTCGCGGTGGTGTCGAAACCAGCCGCCAGCAGGGTGAGCGCCATCCCCTTCAGTTCCTCGTCGGTGAGGTCGCCTTGGGTGAGGTCGCTGAGTACGTCGTCGGTGGGGGCGGCGCGCTTGGCCGCCACCAGCTCCGCGAGGTACTGCTGCATCAGGGCGTAGGCGGTGATGAGGTCGTCGTCGCTGGTCTCCCCGCTGACGATCGAGTCGATGTGTCCCTGGAAGCGGGTCCGGTCCTCGTCCCGCACCCCCAGCAGCTCGCAGATCACGATGGCGGGGATGGGCTTGGCGAACGCGGTCACCAGATCCACCGGAGGCCCGGCCTTCTCCATGGCGTCCAAGTGGTCCGCGGTGATTTGCTCGATGTGCTCGGTGAGCTTCCGTATCCGCCGCACGGTGAACTTCCCCGCCAGCGGTTTCCGGTAGCGGCTGTGCTGAGGCCTGTCCGTGAGGAGGAACTCGCCGGGCGGCGACGGGGAGACCTCGATGCCCGTGACATCGACCGTCGGGTGCAGCATGAGCTCCCGGCGCGAGCTGAACCGCGGGTCGGCCAGGACCTGTCTGACCAGGTTGTAACCGGTGACCAGCCAACCGAGCTGGCCGCCGGGGAACGTGTATCGGCTCATCGGACCCTGCCGGCGGGCGTCGAGCAATTCCTCCGGTGGATCGAAGGGACACCCGGGCCGTCGTGCCCTCGGCATTTCCGTCACGGTGTGTACGTTTTCACCCATGCCCGTTCCTCGCCTGAGTAAGTAGGTGACTTCGGCGACGCTTTTATTGCCGCCGACCGGAAAAACCACTTCCTTCTTCATCGGCGGGCGTCGGCGTCCCGCTGCTCGTGCGGCGACACCGAAACAACACCGTCCCACGGAACGCCGCACCACACCATGAGCATGCGACAGCTCCCATCAACAGCCGAAGAAGTGCCTACTGGATTTCCGGTTCGTCGTGCTAGGTTCCAGGCCGTTCTGACTTCTCCATAAGAGAACCGCACGCGGCCAGGAGACGGGAGGTGTCGGATTCCCCTTCCGTGCGACTTCTGCGGCGGCGCGACATTCGGCACATGTGTCTCGTCGGCGGGACAGGCGCGACGTTGTCCAGCAGAAGAGGCCGGTCCGCCTCAGCGCCCCCGCCGAGGCGGTGTGGAAGATACGGTGACCGGGGGTTCAGCCATGCGATACGAGATCATGGGGCCGCTTCGTGTCATAGACACAGAAGGGCAGTCGGCCATCAAAGCACAGAAGGTCGAAATACTGCTCGCTGTTCTCCTGGTGCGTTCCGACCAGGTGGTCGCCCTGGATCAATTGATCACGGAGATCTGGGGAGACGATCCGCCACGTCGTGCGGTCGCGGCTCTGTACGTCTACGTCTCGCAGGTGCGCAAGTTCCTCTCGCGCCCGGGACGGGAAGACGGCCCGGTTCTCACGAAACCGCCAGGATACATGCTCGAACTCGGGACCGACGGACTTGACGTCCGCAGTTTCGACGAAGCCGTACGGAAGGGGCGGGAGCATTTCCGCACACGGAACTTCGAGGTCGCGACGCGGAGTTTCGAGAGCGCTCTTGAACTCTGCCGGGGACCGGTGCTCGACGGCGTGTTCCGGGGGCCGATCCTCCAAGGATTCCAGACCTGGTTCAACGAGGCGAGGCTGGAATGCATCGAAATGATGATGGACGCGCGCCTCGCCCTGGGCAGGCACCGCGAGCTGATCAACGACCTGTACCGGCTCGGCACGGAACATCCCCTGCGAGAGCCGTTCCACCGTCAGCTGATGCTGGCGCTGCACCGCAGCGACCGTCAGGCGGACGCGCTGCAGGTGTATCAGCGGGCCCGTCGCACGCTCAACGACGAGCTGGGGCTGGAGCCCGGCCGCGCGCTCCAGGAGATGCAGCACGCGATCCTCGCCGCGGACCACCGCCTGGTGCTGCCGGGACACGCGGGCCGGCCGTGAACCGCGTGCGGCGACGGCGCGACGACGTCGGCGGGCAGGGGCCCGCCGGCTTGCACAAGTGACGTAACGGCCGAGCCACGGCGGGCGACTGCGTGCGCTCCGCCGACAGTCCCGAGGGGTGAAACGCTTGCGAGTCCTGTTTGTGACAGGTCCCTGGAACTCCCATCTGTACCAGATGGTGCCGCTCGCCTGGGCCCTGCAGTCGGCGGGCCACGAGGTACGGGTGGCCAGTGAACCGGAATTTGTGGACAGCATCACCGAGGCCGGACTGACGGCGGTCTCCGTCGGCCCGGACGAGACGTTGCAGCAGCGCCTCCTGCGGGTCCGCGGGGAGAGCGCCCCGACCATGGCGCCCGAGGTGCCGCCCTTCCTCACCGACACCCTGTACGAGATGGGGTACGAGGAGCGCGACGGGCTGCCGTGGGAGCAGATCGCCTGGCTCCTGGACACCGTCGTGGTGCCGGGGATGTGGCTGGTGAACGACGAGATGGTCGACGACCTCGTGACCTTCTGCCGTGCCTGGAAACCCGATCTCGTGCTGTGCGACGTGATCGTGCACGCCGGCGCGGTGGCCGCGGACGTGGTCGGGGCGGCGCACGCGCGGATGGTGTGCTGGCTTGACCTGTTCCTGCGGATCCGCCACGACTTCCTGCGCGCCCAGGAGGAGAACCCGGCCCTGGAGGGGCGGGACCTGGTGCGCGACTGGTACGAGGGATGGGCGAGGAAGTTCGGGCGCGAGTTCAGCGAGGAACTGGTGACGGGCCAGTTCGCGGTCAACGTCATGCCCGAGCGATGGCGGCTTGAACCCCACGAGCGGACGCTGTCCATGCGCTACATCCCGTACAACGGCCGTTCCGCGGTGCCGTCCTGGCTCTACGACCCGCCGCGGGCGCCTCGCGTGGTGATGACGTTCGGCATCTCCAAGGTGCCGTGGATCGATATGCCAGGCATGTCGGTCGAGCACCTTCAGGAGGCGCTGGACGCGGTGGCCGATCTCGACATCGAGCTGATCATCACGCTGTCGGCCGAGGAACGAGACCAGCTCCGCAGGATCCCGGACAACACGAGGATCGTGGAATTCGTTCCGCTCAACGTCGTCCTGCCCACCTGCACCGCCGTGATCCATCACGGCGGAGCGGGCTGCTTCAACGGCGCGATGGTGCATGGGATTCCCCAGCTCATCGTCGAGGGTTCGGTCGACGCGGTGGCCAAGCGAGGTGTGCTGCGCGAGACCGGAGCCGGACTGTCGCTTGCGCTGGACGAGCTCACCGGGCCGCGCGTGCGGGAATGCCTGACGCGGCTGATTGAGGAGGACGGATTCCGCGAAGGGGCCGAGCGGCTGCGGCAAGAGGGCCTGGCGCAACCCGCCCCCACCGAGTTCGTGGCGGCCCTGGAGGAGATCACCGCCGAGTTCCGCGAACGGCGTGCCGACGGCTGACGAACCGCGGCCGGCACCCAGTGGCCCGCCCCGCCCTGTGGAGATCATGGCGGGGCGGGCCGGTCCGTGTCTGCTCAACCGACGCCGCGTCCCACGCCTTTGCCGGCCTCCCTGAGGGGCTCCCACCACTGCCGGTTGTCCCGGTACCACGCGAAGGTCGCGGCCAGCCCGGACGTGAAGTCGTGTCGGGGGCCGTAGCCGAGTTCCGTGCGGGCCCTGCTGTCGTCGACCGAGTAGCGCCGGTCGTGCCCCTTGCGGTCCGCGACGTACCGCACCCGGCTCCAGTCCGCGCCGCAGGCCGCGAGGAGCCGGCCGGTCAGCTCGTGGTTGCTCAGCTCGACGCCCCCGCTGATGTTATAGACGCGGCCCGGGGCCCCGGCGGTGCGGACCAGCTCGACCGCGGCGCAGTGGTCCTCGACGTGCAGCCAGTCGCGACGGTTCAGTCCGCCGCCGTAGAGCGGGACGTCATGGCCGTCGAAGAGGCTGGTGAGGAACAAGGGGATGATCTTCTCGGGGAACTGGCGCGGCCCGTAGTTGTTGCAGCAGCGGGTGACGCGCACGTCCAGCCCGTGGGTGCGGTGGTAGGACAGCGCGAGGAGGTCCGACGCCGCCTTGGACGCGGCATAGGGGGAGTTGGGGTCGAGCGGGTCCTGCTCGGTGCTGGATCCGCTCTCCACCGATCCGTACACCTCGTCCGTGGACACGTGCACGAAGCGCTCGACCCCGTGCCGCAGCGCCGCGTCCAGCAGTGTCTGCGTACCCGTCACATTGGTGCGGACGAACGCGTCGGCGGACGCGATCGAGCGGTCCACGTGCGACTCTGCGGCGAAGTGCACGATCTGGCCGGCCCGTCCGACCAGCCGGTCGACGAGGGGAGCGTCGCAGATGTCACCCCGGACGAACGTCAGCCGCGGATCGGTCAGGTCCAGGTTGTCCAGGCTGCCGGCGTAGGTCAGCTTGTCGAGCACCGTGACCCGCGAGACCTTGGGCCCGCGCGCCGCTCCCGCCGCTAGCAGCATCCGCACGTAGGCGGAGCCGATGAACCCGGCTGCGCCGGTGACCAGGATGTTCACAGGTCCTCCGAGAGGGCGGTGGGCGGCATGCCCCTGCTGAAGGAGCGGGCTCGGTCCATGACGTACTGGCCGTACGGCGAGCTGCTCATCTCCGCGCCGAGCGTGTGGCAGTCATCGGGCGTGATGTAGCCCATGTACATGGCGATCTCTTCGATGCAGCCCAGTCGGGTGCCTTGCCGGCGCTGCACCTCCCGCACGAACGTGCTCGCCTCGAGCAGCGTCTCGTGGGTGCCGGTGTCCAGCCAGGTGACGCCTCTGCCCAGCCACACCAGCTCGGCGGTGCCCTGGTCGAGATAGCTTTGCAGCACGTCGGTGATCTCCAGCTCGCCCCGCGCGGAAGGCACCAGGTTCTTCGTGATGTCCGTGACCTGGGTGTCGAAGAAGTACATCCCCGGGATGGCGAGGTTGGAACGGGGACATGAGGGCTTCTCCTCGATGGACACGAGTCTGCCGCGCGCGTCGACCTCGGCCACACCGAACCGCTGCGGGTCGGCGACCTCGTGTCCGAACAGCACACAACCGCTCATCTTGAGCGCGGTGCGGCGCAGCAGAGACGGCAGGTTCGCCCCGTGGAAGAGATTGTCGCCGAGCATGAGCGCGCACTGCTCGCCGCGGATGTGGTCCGCCCCGATGCGGAACGCGTCAGCGATGCCGCGCGGCTCGCCCTGCTCGGCGTAGTCGATGCACAGCCCCAGGCGCCGGCCGTCGCCGAACAGCGCCTGGAAGAGCGCAAGTTCGGAGGGGCGGGTGATGATGAGGATGTCCCGGACGCCCGCCAGCATGAGCATGGACAGCGGGTAGTAGATCATGGGCTTGTCGTAGACCGGGGCGAGCTGTTTGGAGCCCACGACGGTGAGGGGCTGTAGCCGTGTTCCGTTGCCGCCCGCGAGAATGATGCCTTTCATCCTCTTCGCTCGCCCCCTCAAGGCCGGTGTTCCTGCATCTTCCGGCGGCGGTCCAAAGCCGGTCTAACGCCAATGCTGTGACTCTGTTGGTGATCTTGTCCGGGGTGCTGACGGTGGGGCCGTCCGGTGGTTCGCTGGAGGAGTGCGGGGTGGCCTCGGGTTTTGGGGTGTGGGGGCAGTGTCGTTGCGGCCGGGGAGTTTCCAGCGGATTCCGGTGAGGACGGTGCGGACAGCGCGGGCGGCGTGCCCGAAGGGCACTCCGGCGATACTCATCCGGGACCGGCTCGATGTCCTGTTCGAGGACGACGCGTTCGTCGGGCTGTATCCGTCCGACGGCAAGCCGGGGCTGTCACCCGGACAGCTGGCGCTGGTGTCGGTGCTGCAGTTCGCGGAGAACCTCTCCGACCGTGCGGCGGCGGACGCCGTCCGCACCAGGATCGACTGGAAGTACGCCCTCGGCCTTGAACTGGAGGGTCCGGGGTTCGACCACTCGGTGCTGTGCGAGTTCCGGGCCCGGCTGGCCGAACGGGACGGCGCCGCCGATCAGTTGCTGCAACTGATGCTGGACCGCCTGGTGGAGGCCGGCCTGCTCAAGGCCAGGGGCCGGCAGCGTACCGACGCCACCCATGTGCTGGCCGCGGTTCGCACCCTCAGCCGCCTGGAACTGGTCGGGGAGACGCTGCGGGCGGCGCTGGAGGAACTGGCCGAGGCCGCCCTAGCCTGGGACTCCGCTGATCGAGCCCGAGTGGACCAAGCGGTACGGACGCCGGGTCGAGATCGGCAAACTGCCGGGCGGGAAGGCAGCCGTGACCGCACGGGCCGAGGAATTCGGCCACGACGGCCAGAAGATCCTCACCACAGCCTGGGCCTCCAACGCCCCACCTCACCTCCGGCTGCTGCCACAGGTGGAGATCCTCCGCCAGGTCTGGGTTCACCACTACTACTGGGACATGGACGGATGTCTGCGCTGGCGAGACGGCCACGCGCTGCCGGCCGCCTCGCTGCGGTTCGACTCCCCCTATGACACCGACGCGCACTACTGCGTCAAACGGGACACCGCATGGAGCGGCTACCGGACCCATTTCATCGAAACCTGCGACGAAGAGCGCCCCGAACTGGTGGTCCATGTCGCCACCACCATCTCCACCGTCCAGGACATCCAGCTGACCGACACCATCCACGACGAGCTCGGCGAGCGGCAGTTGCTGCCCGCCGAGCATGTCGTCGATTCCGGCTACATCTCCCCGGCGGCCTTCACCATCGACTGGGACAACGAGCAGGTGATCTGCCCACGCGGGGCCACGAGTGTGTCCTGGACCGAGCTGAGGATCAAGGCGAACACCTATCTGCAGGCCCGGTTCGCCGAGGCAGACTGCCGGTCCTGCCCCGACCGCACACAGTGCACGTCCTCCGCGACCCGGCCCCGCTCAGTAGCAGTGCTGCCCCGGCCACTACATGAGATCCAGACGCGAAACCGGCTCGACCAGCAGACCGAGTTGGCCATCCTCCCCGTCCGGACACCCTCACTCGCCCCATTTCGTGTAGATCACAGGCTGCTCACGGAAGGGGAGTTGATGCAACGCCAGGTGTTCGAGCCCGAGAGTTTCACGGATCGCGGCGGTCACGCCTGGCCACCTGGGATGTCCGAGTTCGTCGAAGGCAACGATGCTGCCCTTGACAAGGTGGGGACGGATCGCCTGGAGTACCTCGCGGGTCGGTTCGTACAGGTCGAGATCGAAGAAGGCCATCCCGATGACTGTCTCCGGGTTCTCCTCCAGATAACGCGGGACGGTCTCCCGAACGTCGCCCTGGACCACGAAGCTCCGCTGAACGTGAGGGACGGGGTCGCCCGCCTCATGCGCGGCGAGGACCTCACGCAGGTGGTCCACCTCGTTGTCGGGGACGGCGAACCTGCCGACGGCCGCGCTCGGGCTCACCTGGTCGACCTCGGAAAGGTCGGGAAATCCGGTGAACGTGTCGAAACCGATGATCCGGCGGTAGGAGTTGTACGGCTCGTGGAGTCCACGCAGCGCGGCGAGGGTAGCGAGATGGCGTCCGTGGAGTACACCGAACTCCATGATCACGCCTGGGACATCGGTGAGCATCCGGTACAGGGCGTCCATCGTCAGCAGATCAGCGAGCTGATGGCGTCGGAGATAGATAGGGAGATTGTCGATCAGATACACGGGCGGAATCGGCGTCTCTGTCAGCAGCTTCGTGAGCCGTTCCCGCACCTCCTTCTCCTGCACTGACTCGTGTGGCAGAAGCCGCGGATTCTTGTGCTCGGGATCGGTCATGCGGTAATTCCCTTCTCGGCGAACCTGAGGGCCGCCAAGCATCAGCGCGGAGGGTATGTCGAACCGGGTCAACTCCGAGTCGGGCGAAATTCTTCGCGACGATTGGGGCGTTCTCTTACGCCGTAAATCTCACGGTCTTGAATTTCCGTGGGACACGGCGCCAATGTAGGACCGACCCGATGAACCACTCAAGTTTCGTCGGACTCGGCCAGACACACACCGGTGTATTCATGTCCCGCCGACGGGACAACACCCCCGCGGGCAAGATCCGCCCCTTTGCCGCCGGACCGACGGGTGCGGGCATGACTGTAGAGACGCCACTGGAACCTGCCGTCCGGATAATCCGGTGCGGCCTGCGGGGGCCCGTGTGAAGCCCGCTCAGTGGCCACGACAGGAGGACTGATGAACACTGCGTCTGCTGTGCCGCCCATCCCCGTACCCGCGGCGCGCAGCCGCCCGGAAGCGGCACGCCGACTCACCGAGTCGGCACGCACGGTGCCCAGCCTGGCGGAATTCGAACAGACATTGATGGGTACGCGGGAACACGTCCGCACCCTCACCGAGACGGTACCGCTGGACCGGTTAAACGGCTGGCACTACGACGAGGACACGGGCTTCATCGCCCACGAGAGCGGCCGCTTCTTCTCCGTTGAGGGTCTCCAGGTGGAGACGCAGGGTCCGTCGGCGGCGTGGGGCCAGCCCATCATCAACCAGCCGGAAACCGGCATCCTGGGGTTCCTGGCAAAGGAGATCGACGGGATCCTGCACTTTCTCATGCAGCTCAAGGCGGAGCCGGGCAATCGCAACGGCCTCCAGCTCTCCCCCACCGTCCAGGCGACCAGGAGCAACTACACGGGCACCCACGGCGGACTGCGCGTACCGTATCTGGAGTTCTTCCAGGATCCCGCGCGGCGGCGGGTCATCGCTGACGTGCGCCAGTCCGAGCAGGGATCGAGGTTCCTGCGCAAGCGGAACCGGAACATGATCGTGGAAACCAAGGAGCCCGTCGAGGCGCGGGACGGGTTCGTGTGGCTCACGCTGGGGCAGCTGCACCATCTGCTGGCTACCGAGGACCTGGTGAACATGAGTACCCGGTCCGTACTTGCCTGTCTCCCTCTGGGGGACGGTGCCCCCTCCGCCGAGGACGAGGGTTTCGGGACGGCACTGGCGCGTTCCCTGGCCCCGGGCGGTCCCGAGCTGCACCCGCTGGTGAATGTCCTGAGCTGGATCACCGAGGCTAGGACACGCGCCGAGATGCGCGCCCGCACCGTTCCGCTGGACGCGCTCGCGGACTGGGAGTTCACCGGCGGTCGCATAAGGCACCGGGCCGGGCAACACTTCGACGTGATCGGGGTGCGCGTGGAGGCGGTAGGCCGGGAGGTGGGGCGGTGGTCCCAACCCATGGTCCGGGGCCAGGCCACGGAGCTTGCCGCGCTTCTCGTCACACGGGTGCGCGGTGTGCTGCATGTCCTCATGCAGCTGCGAGCCGAGCCAGGCCTGACGGACATCGCGGAGCTGGCGCCCACGGTGCAGTGCACTCCGGACTACTGCGCCCAGTTGCCGACCGAGGAGCGACCGCTCTTCCTCGACCTGATGCAGAACGCCCGCGCTGCCGACATCCGGTTCGATACCGCCCTGTCTGACGAGGGCGGGCGCTTCTACCACACCGGCAGCCGGCACCTCGTGGTCGAGACCGGGTGGCTACCGGAACCTCCGCAGTTCCGGTGGCTGACGCTGGGGCAGCTGGAAGAGCTGACCCAGCACAGCCACTACCTCAACATGCAGGCCCGGAGCGTGCTGGCCTGCTTGCGGTCCCTGTTCACGGAGGCGCCCGATGAGCACAATCAACGGTGACGACCGGCTCTACACGCGACTGGGCCGTACCGGCCTGCGTGTCAGCCGTGTCTGCCTGGGCACGGTCAACTTCGGGGGGCGTGTGGAGGAGCCCGAGGCGCGGGAGCTGATGGACCACGCGGTCGACAGCGGGATCAACTTCGTCGACACCGCGAACATGTATGGCTGGCGCGAGTACAGGGGCTACACGGAGGAGGTCATCGGCAGGTGGCTGTCCTCCCGCGCGTCCCTCCGCGACCGGGTGGTGCTGGCCACCAAGGTGGGCAATCCCATGGGAGAAGGACTTAACGAGCAGGGACTGTCCGCGCGGCACATCGTCGCCGCCTGCGAGGCGTCGCTGCGCCGACTGGGCACTGAGTGGATCGACTTGTACCAGATGCACCACGTGGACCGGGAAGCCGGCTGGGACGAGGTGTGGCAGGCCATGGAACTCCTGGTGCAGCAGGGCAAGGTGCGCTACGTCGGCTCGTCCAACTTCGCCGGCTGGGACCTTGCGGCGGCGCAGGAGGCGGCGAAGGCACGGCACTTCCTGGGCGTGGTGTCTGAGCAGTGTTGCTACAACCTCGCCGTGCGCTATCCGGAGTTGGAACTGCTTCCCGCGGCCCGGGCGTATGGAGTAGCCGTGCTGCCCTGGTCCCCGCTGCACGGCGGGCTGCTGAGCGGTGTGCTGCGCAAGACCGCCGAGGGACGCGCGGTCAAGTCGGGGCAGGGGCGGTCGGCGGCGGTGCTGGAGAAGATGCGCAGAACGATCGAGCGGTACGAACTGCTGTGCGCGGACTTCAGACGAGACCCGGCGGAGGTGGGCCTCGCCTGGGTGATGTCCCGGCCCGGTGTGACGTCCACGGTAATCGGGCCACGCACTCCCGGCCATGTCAAGGACGCGCTGCACGCCTTGACATGGCCCCTGTCGGACGAGGAGACGGCCCGCCTGGAGGAGTTGTTCCCGCCGGTCGGCCGAGGCGGGACGGCCCCGGACGCGTGGCTAACCTGATCGTACTGACAGGCGGGGATCACAGGATGCCGTCGATACGTCGCGCTTCTGCGTAGTCGGGAAGCAGCCCCTGCTCGTCGAGTTCCTTCAGAGTCGGTGCCGTGCGGTCCCGTTCGGACAGCACTAGGTCCAGCCCTTCTGGGAGGGTCAGCGCGAGCTCGGGGTCGAGCGGGGAGAGCGCGAGCTCGTGAGCAGGGACGTAGCCGCCAGCGATCATGTACGACATGAGGGTGTCGTCGCGGAGGGCGGCGAAGCCATGCCCTACGCCGACGGGGATGTACAACGCTCGCATGGTCGAACTGCTCAACCAGGTGGAGTCCCAGCGGCCGAAGGTGGGTGAACCCTTTCGCAGGTCCACGACGAAGTCTTGTGCCTCGCCCGCAAGACAACACACGTACTTGGCCTTGCCGGGCGGACACCGGGTGAAGTGGATTCCGCGCACCGTGCCGCGCTGCGAGGTGCTGTAGCTGAGCTGAGCGGCGGAGAAGACGCTCCTGCCGGCATGTGCAGCGAACGTTTCCCCGGTGAAGGGGGAGACGAACATTCCGCGCTGATCGCGATGGATCTCCGGGGAGAACTCGACGACGCCCTCCACGTTCAGCTGTCGTGCGTACACGGAGCCTCCTCAGCTCGGCATTAGCGTCTGCCTCTTCGCCGGCTCATCCTCGTCCACACCCCTTAGCTTGGCGTTTAACCTCGGCCGTTCACCATCATGTTGGCAGCCGGTCAACCCGCCGTCAATTCACCTGTCGTCCGCGGACCCGTAACTGCGGAAAAGCCTCTCCTTCCGCGGGGCGGGCCATAGTTCCGCACCTGAGGGCAGATACCAGGACCGACGTACTGCGGATATCCACCGAGCGGGCGAGAGGCCTATGGTGACGGGGTGGAAATATCCAAACCGTCGGACAAGGCACGCCTTTTCGCGGTCAGTGATCTGCACTCCTCGGTCGGCGACAACGCTTTTATGCTCGACCGAATCCAGCCGCGGACCGCCGATGACTGGCTGATCGTCGCCGGAGACGTCGCGGAGCACCTGGCCGACATCGCGCGTACGCTGCGCGTCCTGGCCGACCGCTTCGCCAAGGTCATCTGGACACCCGGGAACCACGAGCTGTGGACCCACCCCGGTGACCCCGTACAGCTGCGCGGAGTCGCCCGCTACCAGCGGCTCGTCGAGGTCTGCCGGGCAGCCGGCGTGCTCACCCCCGAGGACGAGTACCCGGTGTGGACCGGGCCGGGCGGTCCGCTCCGCATCGCGCCGCTGTTCGTGCTGTACGACTACTCGTTCCTTCCGGACGGCGCGGACGACCCGGCCCGGGCCCGTGCCGACGTGCTCGCCACCGACATCTACTTCGTCGACGAGTACCTGCTCGATCCCGACCCCTATCCCGCCCGCGAGGCGTGGTGCGCCGCGCGGCTGACGGTGAGTGAGCAACGCCTGGCCCAGGCCGACGACCCGGCGGTGCCGCTGGTGCTGGTCAACCACTTCCCGCTGGTCCAGGAGCCGACCCGGGCGCTGTGGCACCGGCATCTCTCCCTGTGGTGCGGCACGGTCGGCACGGCCGACTGGCACCGCCGCTTCAACGTGGCGCAGGTCGTCTACGGTCACCTGCACATACCCCGAGTTACCTGGCACGACGGGGTTCCGCACCACGAGGTCTCCGTCGGCTACCCGCGGGAGTGGCGACGCCACGGCCATCCGCACGGGCTGCTGCGCCGCATCGCCCCACGCGAGCCCTCCCTGTCCGGGAGCACCGGATGATCGAAGACCTGCTGCCTGCCGACGTGCGCTGGGCCGAGGCATTCGGCGACCCCGCGGAGGCGGCTCTGCTTCCGGAGGAGGAAGTCCTTGTCGCACACGCCGTGCCGAACCGGCGCAGGGAATGCACCACCGTGCGCCACCTCGCACGGCAGGCCCTGGCCGACCTCGGCCGCTCACCCGTCCCGCTGCTGCGCGGAGAGCAAGGAGCTCCTCTGTGGCCCGACGACGTGGTGGGCAGCATGACGCACTGCCAGGGATACCGGGCCGCCGCCGTGGCCGAGAGGAACCGGATGGCGTCAGTCGGCATCGACGCCGAGCCGCACGACCCGCTGCCCGAGGGCGTGCTGGACATCGTCTCCCTGCCGAGCGAACGTGACCACCTCGCCGCGTTGCGGCAGCAGGATCCCTCGGTCCACTGGGACTGCCTTCTCTTCTCCGCCAAGGAGGCGGTCTACAAGACCTGGTATCCCCTCACCGGCGCGTGGCTGGACTTCAGCGACGCACGGCTCACCCTCCGCAGGGAGGATCGGAGTTTCCACGCCCAGGTCTTCGCCACCGGCCTGTCAGAGGCTCGCGCGGCCGGAGTGGCCGAGGCGCAAATCCCCCGTGAGTTCAGCGGGCGTTGGGCCGTGCGCAAGGGGCTGGTCATCACCACCATCGCGGCCGCGGCCGCGACCGTCACACGGAGTCCGGCATGATCCCGCGTTCGGCCGTCGTTATGGGCGGCACCGGCTCCTTGGGCCGGCACATCTGCGCAGCCCTGCTGCGCACCGGCGACTACCGAGTGACGGCCGTGGCCCGTCATGACGGCCCCGTGCCCCGTGGCGTCCCGCTGCTCCGCGCCGACCTGCTCGGCAACGACGAACAGGCGCTGAGCGAGCTGGTGGCCGGCAGCGATGTCGTGGTCAACGCGGCGGGCGCCGGCTGGGGCGGTACGCCGGACCAGATGGCCGCCGCGCACGCGGTCCTGGTCGAACGGCTCCTGCGCCTGGTGCCGCCACGGACCCGGCTGGTGCACCTGGGGTCCGTCCACGAGTACGGGGCGATCCGCCCCCAGCAGGCCGCGGACGAAGACCATCCGGAACAGCCGACGACGGTCTACGGCCGGACCAAGCTGGTCGGTACCCGGTCCATCCTGGCGTCAGCGGCCGAGGGCCGCAGCGACGCCGTGATTCTCCGCGTCACAAACGTGTGCGGGCCGGGTGCTCCGGCCACCAGCTTCCTCGGCTCTCTCATCCGGCGTCTCAGGGAACTGCCGTCAGGCGCCCCGCTGGATCTGCGACTCACGCCGGATCTCCGTGACTTCGTCGACATCCGGGATGTCGCCGACGCCGTGGTGCGGGCTGTCACCGCACCGGTCTCCGGCCTCGTGATCAATATCGGCCGAGGTCAAGCGCACGAAGTGCCCGCTGCGGCCGAACTGATGATCAAAACCGCTGGCTTTCCCCGCCACCGAGTGCGGATCGGGGCGACGGCCGCGGCGGGAAGCACGGGGGGCCACGGTTCCTGGACGAAGGTGGACGTCGCCCGCGCCCGGGCTCTGCTGAGCTGGTCGCATTCGATGAGCCTCGAGGATTCTCTGCGCGACCAATGGGATGCCGCCGTGCCGTCGAGCGACGCGGTGCCCGGCACCGGGACGACCTGAAGTCAAGGCACTCAGCGCTCACCTGACGCTGACAAGAAGGGCGCCGTGTTCGTTCTCCAGCGTGAGTCGGGTGCCGCCCAAGGCATTCACCACTTGCCCCGTGCCGCGTATCGCCTCCACCGGGTCGACCCGCGTGGCCAGACAGACCACCAGGCCGGCCGGCACGGCGAGCGCCAGGAGCGGTGATGCTTAATCGTTCGTTGAGCGGTGCATGACGGGTCTGATTGAAGATCGACCAACTTCGAATCTGCAGGTCACCGGGGCTGGTGTGAGTCGGCGTTCTTGCCCTCGTACTGGTCGTGGGCGGTTGCCTGTTCCCAAGATCGTCTG